>NZ_JBEAII010000001.1:0-412878 GCF_040064515.1 Klebsiella sp. CN_Kp104
GAGCAGTTGACTTTTAATCAATTGGTCGCAGGTTCGAATCCTGCACGACCCACCAAATTCAACATTTATCTCAGATGTTGAGCGTGAAGTATAACGTTGCATCAGCAACGATCCACCAATGTAAAAAGGCGCCCTAAAGGCGCCTTTTTGCTATGCGTCATTCTCCACAATCAACTCCATGTTCGCACTACGCTTACCGTGACTCCATAGCGCACGAACCGGTAGCCCGGGAAGATGCGAGCATCGTCCCCGGGGAATACAAAATTCATCACGACATTTCGCTTGCGATCGGCTATCTTGTTTAGCATATAAAACATAGTGACCGTATTAAGGCGATACAAAGCGATATTTACGGTTTCAAAGTTAAGCCAGTAAAACGAGATTGCATGATGAGCGTAATGTTTGATCCTGAAACGGCGATTTATCCTTTCCCGCCAAAACCACAACCGTTGAACCGTGACGAAAAAGTGTTTTACCGCGAGAAAATTAAACGCCTGCTGCGTGAACGCGACGCCGTGATGGTGGCGCATTACTACACCGATCCTGAAATTCAGCAACTGGCCGAAGAGACCGGCGGCTGTATTGCCGACTCGCTGGAAATGGCGCGTTTTGGCGCGCGTCACCCGGCCTCCACGCTGCTGGTTGCCGGAGTACGTTTTATGGGCGAAACGGCCAAAATTCTTAGTCCGGAAAAGACCATTCTGATGCCGACGCTGAATGCGGAGTGTTCTCTGGATCTCGGCTGTCCCATTGATGACTTTAATGCATTTTGCGATGCTCATCCGGATCGCACCGTGGTGGTCTATGCCAATACGTCAGCGGCGGTAAAAGCGCGCGCCGACTGGGTAGTGACTTCCAGCATCGCCGTGGAATTGATTGAACATCTCGATAGCCTCGGACAAAAGATACTTTGGGCGCCGGACCGCCATCTTGGCCGCTATGTACAGCGCCAGACCGGGGCCGACGTGCTGTGCTGGCAGGGCGCCTGCATCGTCCATGATGAATTTAAAACCCAGGCGCTGGCGCGCATGAAGGGGCTCTACCCCGACGCGGCGATCCTGGTGCATCCTGAATCACCGCAGGCGATTGTCGACATGGCGGATGCGGTAGGATCAACCAGCCAATTAATTGCTGCGGCGAAAAGCCTGCCGCAGCGTCAGCTTATCGTGGCCACCGATCGCGGGATCTTCTATAAAATGCAGCAGGCGGTACCGGAAAAAGAGCTGCTGGAAGCGCCTACGGCAGGTGAGGGCGCAACCTGTCGTAGCTGCGCCCATTGTCCGTGGATGGCGATGAACGGCCTGAAAGCGATAGCGGAAGGGTTAGAGCAGGGCGGCATTGAACACGAAATTCACGTTGACGCCAAACTGCGTGCCGGGGCATTAATTCCGCTTAACCGTATGCTGGAATTTGCGGCTACACTACGGGGATAACTCATTACCGCGTCGCGTTACGCTTAGGGGATAAAATGGATTTTTTCAGTACGCAGAATATTTTAGTGCATATACCGATCGGCGCCGGCGGCTACGATCTGTCGTGGATTGAGGCGGTGGGGACCATCGCCGGCCTGTTGTGCATCTGGCTGGCGAGCCTGGAAAAGATCAGCAACTATGCCTTCGGCTTAGTGAACGTGACGCTTTTTGCGATCATCTTCTTCCAGATCCAGCTGTACGCCAGCCTGCTGCTGCAGCTGTTTTTCTTCGCGGCGAACGTTTACGGTTGGTACGCGTGGTCAAGGCAGACCAGCGATAACGAAGCGGAACTGAAAATTCGCTGGCTGCCGTTGCCAAAAGCGCTGGCCTGGCTGGCGGGCTGCGTAGTGGCTATCGGTCTGATGACGGTGTTTATTAACCCGGTGTTTGCCTTCCTGACCCGTATCGCCGTCAGCCTGATGCAAATGCTCGGGCTGCAGGTGGCGATGCCGACGCTGGAACCCGATGCTTTCCCATTCTGGGATTCCTGCATGATGGTGCTGTCGATTGCCGCTATGGTATTGATGACGCGTAAATACGTTGAGAACTGGCTGCTGTGGGTGATCATCAACGTCATTAGCGTGGTGATATTCGCTCTACAGGGCGTGTATGCGATGTCGCTGGAATATTTGCTGCTGACGTTCATTGCCCTGAATGGCAGCCGGATGTGGATTAACAGCGCGCGTGAGCGGGGTTCTCACGCGCTTTCACGTTAATGGTGATGATGATGCTCATGTCCGGAATGCGCCAGATTCAGGTGGCATTCCGGGCCGCTGCAGGGGCGGTACTCCATCTGTACCGTCACATGCTCAATTTCATATTTATGCTCAATAAAATGCTGGATGCTATCAAGTAGCGCATCGTGATCGTGCGGCGGCACGACCTGTACGTGCAGCGTCATCACCGGTTTTTCCCCCACCAGCCAGACGTGAACGTGGTGAACGTCGCGGACTTCAGGAATTGAGCGGCGTAGATCGCGGCCTAATGCTTCGACATCCAGCGAGCGCGGCGCGCCCTCCAACAACTCATTCATACTCTCCTGCAGCAGTCGCCAGGCGCTGCGCAGTACTAAACACGACACCAGCACCGAGAGGATCGGGTCAATCGGCGTCCAGCCGGTCATCAGAATGACGATAGCGGCCACGATGGCGCCGACGGAACCCAATAGATCTCCCAGCACATGCAGTGCCGCCGCGCGGACGTTAAGATTACTTTCGGCGCTGCCGCGGTGCAGGATCCAGAAGGCGAGGATATTGGCCAGCAGTCCGGCGACGGCGATGACCATCATGGTTTTTCCCGCCACCGGCTGCGGATGGTTAAAACGCTGTACCGCTTCCCAGAAGATGAAAATGGTAATGACCACCAGGGCGATGGCGTTGACGAAGGCGGCGAGAGTAGTTAAACGCAGCCAACCAAAAGTGTGGCGGCTATTTGGCGGCCGGCTGGCGAAGCGCACCGCCAGCAGAGCGAACAGGAGGGCGGCGGAGTCGGTGAGCATATGTCCGGCATCGGCGAGCAGGGCCAGGGAACCGGAAATGACGCCGCCGATGGCCTCAATAATCATAAAACCGGCGGTTACGATAAAAGCCCAAAGCAGCCGGTTGGCGTTACTGTTTTCGCCAGCAGGGGTCGGTGAATGTGCATGCGCCATGATGTCATCCCTTAATAGTTATCATTATTACACTATGACATCTTACCGAAATTCAGCGAACAAAGGGATCAAGGTGAGCACTGCCACCTCGATCCCTTATCTCATCCTTTGAATTATTGCGAGGTGCCATCCGTTTTGCTGGCATCGTTGTTCATGCCATTGCCGCTTTCCATTTTTTTATCCGTGTCCGGACAGCGTCCATCTTTGCACATGCTGTTTTTATGGACCTCGTCGCTCGACATCCCGTCATGATTCATCGTCGAACCATCAGGATGAAGCATGGTGCCGCCGGAGTTAATTTTGTCGTTATCGACATTATTTGGCGCCACGTTTTCACGGGCATCGGGCGCAACCTGTCCGGCATCAGCGGCGGAATTGGCCTGACCGTTGTTCGATTGCGCGCCGCTATCGGCGGCCAACGCGGCGCCGCTGGCTAAGCTTAAGGTGGCGGTGAGAAGTAGAGCTGTGAGTTTATTCATATTCATCGGATACTCCTGCTTAGTCGATTTGTTGGCTAAACGCGGCCAACATAGATGTGCCAGGGATCTGCGGTGCTATGGTTTAACACTCCGCCTTAGCGTGAGGATTTAAAATATAATACTGAAAATAAACATTTAATTGGATGTTGCAGTTAAAAATTGTAGTTGGCTGGCAGGATTTCGCTACTTTATGGCGTATTTTTCCCTAATTCCAGGATTATTCCATCGTCAGTGTAAAATCACGTTTACACTTTTTGACCGAAGAGATAGATTGGAAGGATTGCATTTCATTGTATAAGTATGGCAACGCCTGGAAAGAAGATGAATTATCAGAACGACGATTTACGCATTAAAGAGATCAACGAATTATTACCTCCCGTTGCGCTCCTGGAAAAATTCCCCGCTACCGAAAATGCTGCTAATACCGTTGCACATGCTCGCAAAGCGATTCACAACATCCTCAAAGGCAACGACGATCGTCTGCTGGTGGTAATTGGTCCGTGCTCTATTCACGACCCTGCCGCGGCGAAAGAGTATGCCAGCCGTCTGCTGACACTGCGTGAAGCGCTTAAAGGCGAGCTGGAAATCGTTATGCGCGTCTATTTTGAAAAACCGCGCACCACCGTCGGTTGGAAGGGGCTAATTAACGATCCGCACATGGATAACAGCTTCCGCATTAACGACGGGCTGCGTATCGCGCGTAAGCTGCTGCTGGAAATCAACGACAGCGGTTTGCCAGCGGCTGGCGAGTTCCTTGACATGATCACCCCGCAATATGTGGCGGACCTGATGAGCTGGGGGGCAATCGGCGCGCGTACCACTGAATCCCAGGTGCATCGTGAACTCTCTTCCGGCCTCTCATGCCCGGTTGGCTTCAAAAATGGCACCGATGGCACCATCAAGGTCGCTATCGATGCGATCAACGCTGCTGGCGCGCCGCACTGTTTCTTATCGGTAACGAAGTGGGGCCATTCCGCTATTGTGAACACCAGCGGCAACAGCGATTGCCATATCATTCTGCGCGGCGGTAAAGAGCCGAACTATAGCGCTCAGCACGTTGCCGAAGTGAAAGTGGGTCTGGCAAAAGCCGGTCTGCCGGCGCAAATCATGATCGACTTCAGCCACGCTAACTCCAGCAAGCAGTTTAAAAAGCAGATGGAAGTCGGCGCCGATGTGTGCCAGCAGATTGCCGGCGGTGAAAACGCGATTATGGGCGTGATGATTGAAAGCCACCTGGTGGAAGGCAATCAGAGCCTGGAAAGCGGCGAACCGCTGACCTACGGCAAGAGCGTAACCGACGCCTGCATCGGCTGGGAAGATACCGAGACCATCCTGCGCCAGCTGGCGGATGCGGTTAAAGCGCGCCGCGGCTAGCCTGTACTTTGCCATTGTTGGCTGCGTTCGCGTTAGGCCTGCAATGGCTAAAAATAAAAAAGCGTGGGAAATCCCACGCTTTTTTTATGGCTGAAATTATTCAGTCGCTTATTACTTCGCTTTACCCTGGTTAGCGACAGCCGCGGCCTTCGCAGCGATTTCGTCAGCATTGCCCAGGTAGTAGTGTTTGATCGGCTTGAAGTTTTCATCGAACTCATACACCAGCGGTACGCCGGTCGGGATGTTCAGTTCGAGGATCTCGTCTTCGCCCATGTTGTCGAGGTATTTCACCAGCGCACGCAGGGAGTTACCGTGAGCGGCGATAATGACGCGCTCGCCGCTTTTCAGGCGCGGCAGAATGGTTTCGTTCCAGTAAGGTACGACACGGTCAATGGTCAGCGCCAGGCTCTCGGTGGTCGGCAGTTCCGCATCGGTCAGCTTCGCGTAACGCGGATCGTGGCCCGGATAACGTTCGTCATCTTTGGTCAGTTCCGGCGGGGTGACGGCAAAGCCGCGACGCCACTGTTTAACCTGCTCGTCGCCATACTTCTCAGCGGTTTCGGCTTTGTTCAGGCCCTGCAGCGCGCCGTAGTGACGTTCGTTCAGTTTCCAGGATTTCTCAACCGGCAGCCAGGCCTGATCCAGTTCGTCCAGCACGTTCCACAGGGTGTGGATGGCACGTTTCAGCACGGAGGTATAAGCAAAATCAAAGCTGAAGCCTTCTTCCTTCAGCAGTTTACCCGCCGCTTTCGCTTCGCTAACGCCTTTTTCAGACAGGTCAACGTCGTACCAACCGGTGAAACGGTTTTCGTTGTTCCATTGGCTCTCGCCGTGACGAACTAGTACCAGCTTAGTTACAGCCATTCTCTTACTCCTCCTACACGCAACCCGACTACTGTGGTGTATGTGTTTATTGATTGATAACTATTCTCATTATATTGCCGTGATTTGCCTCACGGCAATGCTTATCCCTAACCATAGCGAAAATAGTGACGCAGTGTAAGATGCTTGTAAAACACCGGTTAGTTTTTTGTCTTTTAGCGGTGCAAATTACAGCAAAAAGGCGAAAAAAAACCCTCCGTAGGGAGGGTTATGACGTTATCCGGCGATAAACTGATATTCCGTCAGGCTAACGTATTCGGCGCCGGGCCGTAATACGCAATCTGGCTGCGGCCAGTGCGGATGATTGGGGGAGTCCGGCAGGAACTCGCTTTCCAGCGCCAGCCCTTGCCAGTCGCCGTAAGGTTGACTGCCGCGCGATGGCGTGCCGCCGAGATAGTTACCGGAATAAAACTGCAGCGCCGGGGCCGAGGTGTACACCGTCAGCTGTAGCTTTTCATCCTGCGACCAGACATGCGCCGCCGGCTGGTGGGCGTCGCCTTTGGCCTGCAGCAGAAAGGCGTGATCGTAACCTTTCACTTTTTGCTGGTCAGCATCGGCAAGAAACTCTCCAGCAAGCACCTTCGGCGCGCGGAAATCAAAGCTGGTGTACTCCACGTCGCGCAAATCGCCATACGGAATACCGTCGCTCTCCACCGGCAGATACTGGTCGGCCAGGATCTGCAGGCGGTGGTGGCGCACGTCGCCCTGCGCGCCGTCGAGGTTAAAATAGACATGGTTAGTCATATTGACCGGGCAGGGCTTATCAACGGTAGCGCGGTACTCAATGGCGATACGATTATCGTCTGTCAGGCGATAGCGCGCGGTTGCCTGAAGATGACCCGGGAAGCCCTGATCGCCATCGGCGGAGTCAAGCGCAAACAGCACCTGGCTGTCGTCGTGGCTGACAATTTGCCAGCGGCGTTTGTCGAAGCCGTCCGGCCCGCCGTGGAGCTGGTGGCCGGCCTCGTTCGACGGGGTTAAATTCACGATCTCACCATCGAGCGTGAAGCGGCTGTTGGCGATACGGTTAGCGTAGCGGCCGACGGATGCGCCCAGAAATGCCGCCTGCTGGCGATATTGCTGCGGCGTGGCGCAGCCAAGCAACGCTTCGCGCAGGCTGCCATCGGCAAGAGGCACTTGCGCGGAGAGTAGCGTCGCGCCCCAGTCCATCACCGTTACGGTCATCCCGGCGTTATTACGCAGCGTTATCACGTTCCACGGCTGTCCGTCGGGCGCGAGTTCGCGAGTTGGCGTTAGCATTGGCCGGCTCCCTGGGATGGTTTGCAGACATAAAAAGTCTCTTTAATGCCGGTTTTCGCTTCATACTGAGCGGCTACCGCCTGCTGTACTTTTTCGACCAGTGCTTCCGGCATCAGGGCAACGATGCAGCCGCCAAAGCCGCCGCCGGTCATGCGCACGCCGCCCTGGTCGCCGATAACCGCTTTGACAATCTCAACCAGCGTATCAATTTGCGGTACGGTGATTTCAAAATCATCGCGCATGGAGGCGTGAGACTCCGCCATCAGTTGGCCCATGCGCTGCAGGTCGCCGTTTGCCAGCGCGCTCGCGGCTTCGACGGTACGGGCGTTTTCGGTTAACACATGGCGCACGCGTTTTGCCACAATCGGGTCCAGCTCGTGGGCCACGGCATTAAATTGCGCAAGCTCAACGTCACGCAGAGCGGGCTGCTGGAAGAAACGCGCGCCGGTTTCACACTGTTCGCGACGGGTGTTGTATTCACTGCCCACCAGCGTGCGTTTAAAGTTGCTGTTGATAATCACCACCGCGACGCCTTTCGGCATCGACACCGCTTTGGTGCCAAGGGTACGGCAGTCAATCAGCAGCGCATGATCTTTTTTACCCAGCGCCGAAATAAGCTGGTCCATAATGCCGCAATTACAGCCGACGAACTGGTTTTCCGCTTCCTGGCCGTTAAGGGCGATTTGCGCGCCGTCGAGCGGCAGATGATACAGTTGCTGGAACACGGTGCCGACGGCGACTTCCAGCGAAGCCGAGGAGCTTAAACCCGCGCCCTGCGGTACGTTGCCGCTGATGACCAGATCGGCGCCGCCGAAGTGGTTATTGCGCTTCTGCAGGTGTTTGACCACGCCGCGTACGTAGTTTGACCACTGTTGGGTATCGTGGCTAACGATAGGCGCATCGAGGGAAAACTCGTCGCGCTGATTATCGTAATCGGCGGCAATGACCCGCACGATACGGTCGGAACGCGGCGCGCAGCTGACAACGGTTTGATAGTCAATGGCGCACGGCAGCACGAAACCATCGTTGTAATCGGTATGTTCGCCAATCAGGTTGACGCGGCCCGGCGCCTGAATGACGTGACTGGCAGGGTAGCCAAACTGTTCAGCAAACAGCGCCTGGGTGTTCTCTTTCAGACTCATTATTCAACTCCTGATTCACGAAAATGGATATCGCTAACGGCACGTAACTTTTCGGCGGCTTGCTCCGCCGTGAGATCGCGCTGGGTTTCGGCTAGCATTTCGTAGCCGACCATAAATTTGCGCACCGTGGCGGAGCGCAACAGCGGCGGGTAAAAGTGAGCGTGCAACTGCCAGTGTTGATTATCTTCATTATTAAACGGCGCGCCGTGCCAGCCCATGGAGTAGGGGAAGGAGGTCTGGAACAGGTTGTCGTAACGACTGGTCAGCTTTTTCAGCACCAGCGCCAGGTCGTGGCGCTGGGCTGCGGTTAAATCGGTCAGACGCTGTATGTGCGTTTTTGGCAGCAGCAGCGTCTCAAATGGCCAGGCCGCCCAATACGGGACCACGGCCAGCCAGTGTTCGGTTTCTACAACGGTACGGCTGCCGTCGGCCAGTTCGCGTTGCACATAATCCACCAGCATCGGTGAACCCTGCTCAGCGAAATATTTCTTTTGCAGACGGTCTTCACGTTCCGCCTCATTGGGCAGGAAACTGTTGGCCCATACCTGGCCGTGAGGATGCGGGTTGGAGCAGCCCATCGCCGCACCTTTATTTTCGAAGACCTGGACCCAGGGGTAACTTTTCCCAAGGTCCGCGGTCTGCTCTTGCCACGTTTTAACCACGCCTTCCAGTGCTTCAATGCTCAGTTCCGGCAGCGTTTTGCTGTGGTCTGGCGAGAAGCAGATAACCCGACTGGTGCCGCGCGCGCTTTGACAGCGCATCAGCGGATCGTCGCTCTCCGGAGCGTCCGGCGTATCGGTCATCAATGCCGCAAAGTCGTTGGTAAACACGTAGGTGCCGGTGTAATTCGGGTTAGTGTCGCCGGTGACGCGGGTATTGCCCGGGCACAAGAAACAATCCGCATCGTGCGCGGGCAACGTTTGTTTTGCCGGCGTCTCCTGCGCCCCTTGCCAGGGGCGCTTGGCGCGATGCGGGGAAACCAAAATCCACTGCCCGGTTAACGGGTTATAACGACGGTGCGGATGGTCGACGGGGTTAAATTGCGTCATGGTATTTCCTTAGAGCCTTACCTTTAGGCTATTAGTCCGGATAACCCTGCGGATGACGGGACTGCCAGTGCCAGGTGTCCTGCGCCATTTCGTCAAGGTTGCGCGTCACGCGCCAGTTCAGCTCGCGGTCGGCTTTGGCGGCATCAGCCCAGTAGGCCGGGAGATCGCCATCGCGGCGCGGCGCGAAGTGATAATTAATCGGTTTACCGCAGGCTTTGCTGAAGGCGTTGACCACGTCCAGCACGCTGCTGCCGACGCCTGCGCCGAGGTTGTAGATATGTACGCCAGCTTTGTTCGCCAGTTTTTCCATGGCGGCGACGTGACCGTCGGCGAGGTCCATCACGTGGATGTAGTCGCGCACGCCGGTGCCGTCTTCGGTCGGATAGTCGTTACCGAATACCGCCAGTGATTCGCGACGGCCAACGGCAACCTGCGCGATATACGGCATCAGGTTGTTTGGAATGCCCTGCGGATCTTCGCCCATATCGCCTGATGGATGCGCGCCGACCGGGTTGAAGTAGCGCAGCAGCGCGATGCTCCAGTCTGGCTGGGCTTTCTGCAGGTCGGCGAGGATCTGCTCAACCATCAGTTTGCTTTTACCGTAGGGGCTTTGCGGGGTACCGGTCGGGAAGCTTTCAACATAAGGGATCTTCGGCTGGTCGCCGTAGACGGTCGCGGAGGAGCTGAAAATAAAGTTTTTAACGCCGGCTGCGCGCATAGCGGAAACTAATTTAAGTGTACCGGTGACGTTATTGTCGTAATATTCCAGCGGCTTGGCGACGGACTCGCCGACGGCTTTCAGGCCGGCAAAATGGATCACGGCTTCGATAGCGTGATCGTGCAGAATTTCCGTCATCAGCGCTTCATTACGAATATCGCCTTCGACAAAGGTGGCTTTCTTGCCGCCGAGACGTTCAATGACCGGCAATACGCTGCGTTTACTGTTGCAGAGATTGTCGAGAATAATCACATCATGTCCCTGCAGCAGCAGCTGTACGCAAGTATGACTTCCAATGTAACCGCTACCACCTGTGACCAGTACTTTCATGATTCGCTCCAATAGGCTTATCGTGTGAGAAGAAGATAGCATACCAAAGAAGGGAAAAGTGTGACACAGGCCAAAATGGTGGAATCGTTTACACTTGATGTGATATTAAGACTGATTTTATTTGATTCTTTATAAAACAGATACTTGTGGTGATTATTGGTTATTTCTCTGAAAAAATACAGGGATCCGCAGACCCCTGTATAGCGCTATTCTGCCAGCGGACCGAGGCGGTAAGTGTAACCGTCTCCACTGCGAATGAACTCCAGACGGTGGGTAATGCAGTCAGGGGCATCTTCGGCATGATGCGATACAAACAGCAGCTGCGTGGCCCCTTCGCCAATTAAAACATCAACAAAACGACGTACCAGTTGACGATTCAGCGGATCCAGTCCCTGTAACGGTTCATCGAGTATCAGCAGGGTCGGGTGTTTGACCAGCGCGCGAACGATCAGCGCCAACCGCTGCTGCCCCCACGACAGACTATGGAACGGCGCGTCGGCGGTGCGTTTATCAATGCCGAGAATATCCAGCCAGCGCTGGACCAGCTTGTGCTGCTTATCAGAGACCGCCTGATAAATGCCTATCGAATCAAAGTAGCCGGAAAGGATCACGTTACGCACGTTAGTGCTGACGCGGTATTCCAGATGCAGGCTGCTGCTGACATAGCCAATATGTTTTTTGATATCCCAGATGGTCTCGCCGCTGCCGCGACGGCGGCCAAACAACGTCAGGTCGTTGCTGTAACCCTGTGGATGGTCGCCGGTGATCAGGCTCAGCAATGTGGATTTGCCCGCGCCGTTGGGGCCGACAATCTGCCAGTGTTCGCCGGGGTTCACCGTCCAGCTTAGCTGGTTAATGATCGCTTTATCGTTATACGACACCGTGCCGTCGTTAAGGATAATAAGTGGAGTGTTCGCCGCTAAGTCGTGCCGGGCGGCGGGGGCATCCGGTTCTGGTAGCGTCATACCGGCAAGTTTTTCGCTATGCGCCAGTTGGGCAACCAGCGCCTGTTGTAATAACGCCTGTTTCTCGCCGGTTTCGCTCAGCGTGCAATCCGCCAGCACGCCGGCATATTCAATGAATTCTGGAATCTCATCGAAGCGGTTGAGTACCAGTACCAGGGTGATGCCTGCCTTATGTAGGCTGGCCAGCAGGTCTGCCAACTGTTGGCGCGAAGCGACATCCAGGCCATCAAACGGCTCGTCGAGAATCAGCAGGTCGGGGTCGCTCATCAGCGCCTGGCAGAGGAGCGTTTTGCGGGTTTCGCCCGTCGATAGATATTTAAAGCGCCGCGTCAGCAGGTGGCTAATACCAAACTGCTCCGCCAGCCGGGCACAGCGTTCCGGGTCGTGTCTTTCATCTTCGATGATTTCTGCGGTGGTGCGACCGGTATCTTCTTCGCCGGGACTGAGCATATCGGTGTTGTTACGTTGCCACTCGTCGCTGACCAGTTTCTGCAGCTGTTCGAAGGAGAGGCGAGTAGTACGCTGAAATGCGCTTTCGCGCTGCCCGTTTAACAGAGTCAGTTCACCGGCCAGCGCTCTGGCCAGCGCCGATTTACCGCTACCGTTACTGCCGACGAAAGCCCAGCTTTCGCCAGCGCGCAGCGTGAGGCGATCGATATGTAAGGTTTTTATATCGCTAAGGCGAAACGTGCCTTGCGAAATTTGCAATGATGACATTGTGTATCCCACTTTTTGCAGTGTTGTGCTTCAGGGATACGTCTTCACGGCAATAAAGTCAATGCCATTAGCATAAGGTTGCCAGAATGATGCGATCGGCATTGAAGTAGGCGATCGCCTGCGCGCCTTCCTGCAAACCGTCGGTTTGCGCCGTTGACAGCGTGGCGCACAGGTTTTGCCCATCCGGCAACGCCATGATGACTTCGCACCGCTCCGGCCCGCGTTCAATGTGGCTGATGTGCCCGGTAAGCTGGTTGTCTGCCTGCTGCGCCACGGCGTGGTCAAGCGTGATGCCGACCCACGGCGCTTTCAGCAACACCAGTACTTCCTGGCCTTCAGTGAGCCCGAGGCGGTCGGCGCTTTGAGCGGTAATGGCGACTTTAAAACGGGTCTGGCCGTCCGCCAGCAGCACGTCGACATGTTGCTGTACCTGCTGGTGGTCACGACCGGTGATGGTGCCGAACCACTGGTTGCGGGCGCTGGTTTGTAACGAGAAGCGGGAAATCGCCGCCAGCAAGCTGTCGAGGGGTAGGGCGTCATCGTCGCTTAGTACGTCGAAGGCTTTTTGTTGAATCTGCGCCAACAGATCGTATAACTGAATCAACCGCTGTCCATAGCGGGTCAGCACCGCGCCGCCGCCGCCTTTGCCGCCGGTGGCGCGGTCGACCAGCGATTGTTCGCTAAGCTGGTTCATTTCGTTGATCGCATCCCATGCGCTTTTATAGCTGATACCGGCGTTCTTCGCCCCCTGGCTAATTGAGCCAGTCCGATCAATCTGCTTGAGTAAGGCTATCCGGCGGGGATCGGCGAACAGGCGCTGTTGAAGCTTAAGCGTAAGAAGGATTTCGGCCTGCATAATCAATTCCTGACGTAAAAAGCGTATTGTGAACGATAGCGTCCATCTTGCAACAGCCATCTGCCGCAGCGGCGGTGAGGCACCGCACAAATGGGGCGTGTTTTTCCGGCTGAAATGGTTACAATGAAGTATTCGTACTATCTGGAGCCAACCATGTTAGAGCTGTTGAAAAGTCTGGTATTTGCTGTCGTCATGGTACCTGTGGTGATGGCGGTCATCCTCGGTCTGATTTACGGTCTCGGCGAAGTGTTCAACATTTTCTCCGGCGTCGGTCATAAAGACAGCAGCCAGCAAAATCACTGATTCCCCAACGCCCGGCTCGCCGGGCGTTTTCTTTTGTACCTATCCTGATTACCCCTAAATCGCGCTGGGAAATCCTGAGTATAGTCGTTATATTATTCGCTACATAACGAACACACAGGAGTTTCCAATGGCAGGTCAATGGTCGCGTTTTCTGACCGGAGCGGCTTTAACGCTCTGCGTTTCTGGTCATGCGCTGGCGCAGGACGGCAAAATTACCGTTTTTGCCGCGGCGTCGTTAACCAACGCTATGCAGGATATCGCGCAAGCCTATAAAAAAGCGCACCGTGTTGAAGTGGTCTCTTCCTTTGCTTCTTCCTCCACGCTGGCGCGCCAGATTGAAGCCGGCGCGCCCGCCGATTTGTTTATTTCTGCGGACCAGAAATGGATGGACTATGCCGTAGACAAAAAAACAATCGATAAGGCAACCCGCACCACGCTGCTGGGCAATAGCCTGGTGGTGGTCGCGCCGAAAGCCAGCGATCGCAGCGATATCACCATTAATGATAAAACCGACTGGGCCAGCCTGCTGCAAGGCGGGCGTCTGGCGGTCGGCGATCCGGATCACGTACCGGCGGGGATCTACGCGAAAGAAGCTCTGCAGAAACTGGGGGCCTGGGAGACACTGTCGCCGAAGCTCGCGCCGGCAGAAGACGTGCGCGGCGCGCTGGCGCTGGTGGAGCGCAACGAAGCGCCGCTGGGCATCGTCTACGGCTCTGATGCCGTCGCCAGCAAGGGGGTCAAAGTGGTGGGCACCTTCCCGGAGGATTCGCACAAAAAAGTCGAGTATCCGCTGGCTATCGTTGATGGGCATAAAAATGCTACCGTAACCGCGTTTTATGACTACCTCAAAGGCCCGGAAGCCTCGGCTATCTTTAAACGTTACGGATTCACCACACAGCAATGATTTTAAGCGATCCCGAATGGCAGGCGGTACTGCTGAGCCTGAAAGTTTCATCCCTGGCGGTGGTTTGCAGCTTACCTTTTGGGATCTTTTTCGCCTGGCTGCTGGTGCGCCGCCATTTTCCCGGCAAAGCGTTACTCGATAGCATTATACATTTACCGCTGGTGCTGCCGCCGGTGGTGGTCGGCTATCTGTTGCTGATTTCCATGGGGCGACGCGGCTTTATCGGCAGTTGGTTATACGACTGCTTTGGTCTGACCTTCGCCTTCAGCTGGCGGGGGGCGGTGCTAGCGGCGGCGGTAATGTCATTCCCGCTGATGGTGCGGGCGATACGCCTCGCGCTTGAAGGGGTGGACGTGAAGCTTGAACAGGCGGCGCGCACCCTGGGGGCTAATCGCTGGCGGGTATTTTTCACCATCACGCTGCCGTTGACCCTGCCGGGCATTATTGTCGGTACGGTGCTGGCTTTCGCCCGTTCGCTGGGAGAGTTTGGCGCGACGATCACCTTTGTCTCAAACATTCCTGGCGAAACGCGCACCATTCCTTCCGCGATGTATACCCTGATTCAAACGCCCGGCAGCGAAGGCGCCGCCGCGCGGTTATGCATCATCTCTATTGTTTTGGCGCTGGTATCGTTGCTGGTGTCTGAATGGCTGGCGCGCCTTAGCCGTAAGCGGATGGGAAAATAACTATGCTGGAGCTCGATTTTAGCCAGACGTTGGGCAACCACTGCCTCGAAGTGCATGAAACCCTTCCCGCCAGCGGCATTACCGCTATTTTCGGCGTCTCAGGCGCGGGAAAAACCTCGCTGATTAATGCTATCAGCGGGCTGACGCAGCCGCAGCAGGGGCGCATTGTGCTCAATGGCCGGGTGCTCAATGACGCGCGACAGCGCATCTGCCTGGCGCCGGAGAAGCGGCGTATCGGTTATGTGTTTCAGGACGCGCGGCTGTTTCCGCACTATAAAGTGCGCGGCAACCTGAAATATGGGATGGCCAAAAGCATGGCCGCGCAATTTGATAAGCTGGTGGCGTTATTGGGCATTGAGCACCTGCTGGAACGGCTGCCCGGTAGTTTGTCCGGCGGGGAAAAACAGCGGGTGGCGATTGGCCGCGCCCTGTTGACCGCGCCGGAATTGCTGCTGCTGGATGAGCCGCTGGCCTCGCTGGATATTCCGCGAAAGCGCGAATTACTCCCCTATTTACAGCGGCTGGCGCGCGAGATCCATATCCCGATGCTGTATGTCAGCCACTCGCTGGATGAAATTCAGCACCTGGCCGATAACGTGCTGGTGCTGGAAGCGGGAAAAGTGAAGGCGTTTGGCGATCTCGAAACGGTGTGGAGCAGCAGCGTGATGCATCCGTGGCTGCCGCAGGAGCAGCAGAGCACGATTCTTAACGTCTCGGTGATCGCGCAGCATCCGCAATATGCAATGACTGCGCTGGCGCTGGGCGATCAGCAACTATGGGTTAATCAGCTGGCGCGGGAGCCGGGCGAAGCGGCGCGTGTTCGTATTCAGGCGTCGGATGTGTCGCTGGTGCTGGAGCATCCGCGACAAACCAGTATCCGGAATATTCTGCGCGCGCAGGTTGTTGGCTGCGTGGAAACCAACGGCCAGATCGAGGTACAGCTTACGGTCAGCGGCAAAACGCTATGGGCGCGAATTAGCCCGTGGGCGCGGGATGACCTGGGTGTCAGCCCAGGCCAGTGGCTGTATGCGCAAATTAAGAGCGTATCGATCGCGGCCTGATTACAGCAGGTTACGATTGATAAAGTCGGCGATGCTGGTGGTTTCGTTTTCGCCGATCACCACGTTGGCCCGCGCTTTGACTTCTTCAACCGCGTTACCCATCGCCACGCCGGTCCCGACGGCTTCCAGCATGCTGAGGTCGTTGTAGTTATCGCCAAAGGCGATAACGTCCTGCATGGATAATCCTTGCGCGGCGAC
This sequence comes from Klebsiella sp. CN_Kp104, assembly GCF_040064515.1. Classification (NCBI taxonomy): domain Bacteria; kingdom Pseudomonadati; phylum Pseudomonadota; class Gammaproteobacteria; order Enterobacterales; family Enterobacteriaceae; genus Klebsiella; species Klebsiella sp. CN_Kp104. Next base: position 16,048 of record NZ_JBEAII010000001.1, read on the forward strand.
CCACTGCGCCAGGCGCTTGCCTTTACTATTGCCGGCGCGGGCAATATCCACCTGATCGTGCCACGACCATTCACATTCCAGGCCCAGCTTCTGGCCGACGGTCTGCGCGAAGGCCTGTAGTTTCGGGATATTTTCATCGGTGAGGGCGAATTTCCATACCGCTTGTACTTCACGCGCCGCCTGCGCCAGAGAATCCACCTGGGTGAAAACCGGGCGCTGTTCAACCGGCAGCGACTGCGCCCAGTTAGTGGTGCGGATCACATGGCCGGTCGGATGTTCATAAAGCATGGCGTCATCGACGTACATCAGACCGTGAATATCGTGTTCGGCGAGCATGTTGGTGAGGCTGAGGGCCTTATCCACCGGCATCGGATCGGCTTCGAGAACCTTTTTTGCATGATAATCATACAAATAGGTACCATTACAACAAATTGCAGGTGTATCGAGAGCCAGTGCCTGATAAAAAGGATGGATAGCGACGTGATGTCGGCCGGTTACGACGATCACCTGATATCCAGCCTCCCGGGCGCGAGCCAGCGCATCGAGCGACGCCGGAAGAATCGTTTTTTTCGAGGTCAGTAGGGTGCCGTCTAAATCGAGGGCGATCACGCGTGAGGTCATGTGTTGGTTCCGGTAAATGGTGAAAAAGGGTCTGCCATGATGGTACACGGCTTCGTCTCAGGGGCAAATTTTTCAGCATCTACCGTTAAAAGCGTCTATACCATTCATCGTTGCGCCGCGCGCCGGATGAAATGTATAACGATGTCCACGAGCAGTTTCACGAGCAGTGAGGAAAGGAGTAGTCATGAAACAAACCGTATATACCGCCAGCCCGGAGAGCCATCAGATTCACGTCTGGAGCCTCAATGCTGAGGGAAATCTGACATTGGTTCAGGTTGTTGATGCCCCGGGCCAGGTGCAGCCGATGGTGGTAAGCCCGAACAAAGAGTATCTCTATGTCGGCGTGCGTCCGGAGTTTCGCGTCCTGGCTTACCGCATTGCGCCAGATAATGGCGCGCTGACTTTCGCCGGCGAAGCCGCGCTGCCGGGTAGCCCGACGCATATCTCCACCGACCATCAGGGCCGTTTTGTTTTCAGCGCTTCCTACAATCAGGGCTGCGTGAGCGTGACGCCATTGATTGACGGCCTGCCGGGCGAAACGGTCACCGTCGTCGAGGGGCTGGAGGGCTGCCACTCGGCCAATATTTCACCGGACAACCGCACGCTATGGGTACCGGCGCTGAAGCAGGATCGTATTTGCCTGTTTAACCTGAGCGACGACGGCTATCTGGCCGCGCAGGAGCCGGCGGAAGTTACTACCGTGGAAGGCGCCGGTCCGCGGCATATGGTGTTCCATCCGAACCAGCAGTATGGCTACTGTGTGAACGAACTGAACAGCTCCGTTGACGTGTGGGAGCTTAAAGATCCGCACGGGAAAATTGAGTGCGTACAGACGCTGGATATGATGCCGCCAGATTTTACCGGCGTGCGTTGGGCTGCGGATATCCATATTACGCCGGATGGCCGTCATCTTTATGCCTGCGATCGTACCGCCAGCATTATCACCATCTTTAGCGTTTCTGAAGACGGTAGCGTACTGTCTATTGAAGGCTACCAGCCGACCGAAGCGCAGCCGCGCGGCTTTAATCTCGATCATAGCGGTAAGTATTTGATTGCCGCGGGGCAGAAATCGCATCATATCGCGGTTTATGAAATTGCCGGCGAGCAGGGGCTGTTAAAAGAGAAAGGGCGTTATGCTGTTGGTCAGGGCCCTATGTGGGTAGTGGTTAACGCGCATTAATTTGCTATTGATAGAAAAAAACCTCGCGCCGGCGAGGTTTTTTTATTCGGACTGACAGCTTTAAATATCATCCATCGTATAGCCGACGACAATTTCCAGCGTCTTGCGAATCACATCCGCGGTAACCACGTTATCGGTGGTTTCCAGCGCATTGATCAACCATAAAATAAGCGCCTTATTGCTCAGATGTCCATCTGAGCTGAGGATACTGTCGATTGCCAGCGACATTACCGCAGATTCATCGACTAATTTATCTCCGGCGCTGCGGAAATATTCTGAGAGCGCTGTATCCTGCAGTCCTGCGTAAATATCTGATTGCTGATGCATAGTCTGTCTCATCATATTCTCACTTGTTTATTAAACTTGTTCGGGGATCAGTGTATTTTTTTGCCCGTCGGTTCGACGTTACTATCCACAACAACGGCTCTGTTTTCCCACTGGCCGTTAATCTTTTTAATGACCGGCGCGTGATTGCCGCGCGTCGTGAGTCTGACGCTAATTTCATCGATAACGGCAATAATTGCATTCCTTCGCTGGCGGTTCGTTTCCGCTGCCTGCATTAACCGAAGTTTGACTAGCAGCGTCGGAATATTAATTGGCCGGTTTGTTTTAAGAAGAGATAAAACTGCTTCGCCAATAATCTCATCGCTAACCCGATCTGATTGACTGCTTTTCATCATCGTCCCTCTGCATGCCAGGTTGTTCCTGTAGGCCAGGTCAGGTGCAGGCCGACAGTCAGCGTTTACTCCTGACGCTCAAAAAGCAGGCCAATCAACGTTTGATAATGATTTTCTTCTTCCGGGGCTCGTGCGACGTCAAGACGGCTCAGTAACTTGGTGCAAAGCGCTTTGCGGTTTAAATGCCGCCCTTCGGTGAGAATGTCCATCACGATTTCGCCCAGCGTCTCCTGCTGAGAAGGTAACGATGCTTTGTTGAAATACTGGGCTATCGCGTTCGCTGTATCTGGAATGTAACCATTCTGCTGCATATGCGCTCCTTTAATTTCACTCATCTGTTAACTGTGAGTAAACTTATACAATAATTTGTAACTTGTACATAGTGTATTGCGCAATAAATCGTGCCTGGAGTATAGTTGATTGAAAATTATTGATAAATTTGTTGTTTTTTTTATTTTGTGTAAAATTGCAATGAGGGTTTTAAGCGTGACGGATTGTACAAGATTATGCGGCCTGGCGGCGTTGTGTGTTCAATTTTTGTTAATATAAATACTTGTTTAGCAAGACGTATCGAACAGTAACTGCTACTGTGAATGCTTATACCTCTCATCTGGAACCGCTATGCTCACCACCATCATTTATCGCAGCCATATCTGCGACGATGTCTCATTCAAATCGCTCGAGTCGATGGTTGCTGCGGCTAACGAGAGAAATGGTCAGGCGGATGTCACCGGTATTTTACTTTTTAACGGTACGCATTTTTTCCAACTCATTGAGGGACCGGAAGAAAACGTACAGCAAATTTATCGACATATTTGCGCCGACCCGCGTCATTACAATCTGGTGGAGCTTCTATGCGATTACGCGCCGGCTCGCCGCTTTGGTAAGGTCGGCATGGAGCTGTTTGATTTAAGGGAACACGATCGCGACGCGGTACTACAGAACGTGCTGGATAAGGGGACGACAAAATATCAGCTGACTTACGACGACCGGGCGCTGCATTTTTTCCGTACCTTTGTCGAAGCGACGGAAAAAGAGAATTATTATGAAATTCCGGCAGCTGATAGCTGGGATTTTACTGCTGATGAGAGCACGTTTTATCCGGCCGCACCCTGTATCGACGGCGCTGAATCATGCTGTTTTGCTTTTCAGCCGGTGGTTGACCCTTTTGCCTGCGAAATAATCTCTTGGGAAGCGCTGCTGCGTACCGTTGACGGAGAACCGCCCGCAGCCTATTTTGCCGGTTTGTCAGGCGATGAGATTTACGTCGCGGATCTGCAAAGTAAACGGGTTGCGCTGGCCATTGCCGGTAAGTTAGGCCTGCGTGAACGTACGCTGACCATCAATCTACTGCCGATGACGCTGGTGAAAGTGGCGGATGCGGTGCCATTCCTGCTAACGGAAATTCAGCGCAACGATTTGATTCCGGAACAAATTATTGTTGAATTCACCGAGAGTGAAGTGATTTCGCGAATGGATGAGTTTACCGATGCCGTACGCAAATTGAAGGGGGCGGGAATACGCGTCGCTATCGATCACTTTGGCGCCGGTTTTGCCGGGCTATCGCTGCTGGCGCAATATCAACCGGATCGAATTAAAATTGACCAACAGCTGATCCGCAACATCCATCGTGACGGGCCGCGTCAGGCTATCGTGCAGGCGATTATTAAATGCTGCCACTCGCTGGAAATTGCCGTATCGGTGGTTGGCGTTGAGCAGGCGGAGGAGTGGATGTGGCTGGAGGCGGCGGGTATTTCTCATTTCCAGGGAAATCTGTTTGCCAGCCCGCGACTGGGTGGTCTGCCGGCTATCGCCTGGCCAGGGAAAATATGATCCCTCCTGGGATAGCGTAAACATACTTTCATCCTTTTTCCCGCACGCTGTGAGCTGCAACCTGATATCTTTATCTGTACAAGAAAAGAGAGTTGTACAGTATGCCTAAATTCGTTAGTTTAGGCGCTAAAGTATCAGGTTGAGATAAGGCGGCTTATGGCTTTTTACAGTATCGGTGAAGTAGCCGAGCGTTGCGGAATCAATCCGGTCACCCTTCGAGCCTGGCAGCGGCGTTACGGTTTGCTGAAACCGCAGCGTAGCGAAGGCGGGCACCGTCAGTTTGATGAAGAAGATATTCAGCGAATCGAAGAAATTAAGCGCTGGATAGAACGTGGCGTTTCAGTGGGCAAGGTTAAAGCGCTGCTGGAAGGCCAGCTACCTGCCGCCCGTGACGAATCCGCACAGTTGCAGGAAGAGATGATGAGTATCCTGCGCTATATGCAGCCGGCAAAAATCCGCGCCAAAATCACCGCATTAAGCCATCAGCATCCCGTCGACACCCTGCTTGATAGCCTGTTCGCGCCGGTGCGCCAGCGGCTGAAGCTCGATCAAAACACTTCAATGGTCATCAGCAGCATGTTGGATGGCATATTGATTGATTGCGTGGCGCTGTTTTTAGCGGAATCGCGTAAAAAAAATGGCAAGGAGACGCTGCTGGTGGGGTGGGGGAATGAAGACCGCACCGGCCTATGGCTGGAAGCCTGGCGTCTTTCGCAACGCGGTTGGCATGTTAACGTGCTGGCGGAACCGTTAGAATCTCCCCGCCCGGAGCTGTTTCCTGGACAACATATTTTCGTCTGGACCGGGCGCCCCGCCTCGCCGCTGCAACTGGAGCTGCTGGGCCACTGGCAGGAACAGGGCTTTAGTATTCACTTCCACGGTAACGAATAAAAAACCTGCCTTGCAATTGAGGCAGGTTGCTGTTTGCTTACGTCGCGCGTGCTCACAGATGGATTTGACTCCAGGACTTAAATGTTTCGCTACGGCTGATATTAAAGAAATCGGTCCTGCCGCTGCAGCCCAGTTTTTTTATCAGATTCAAACGGATTTGATAAATTGTCTTAATATGCAAGTTTAGCGAGCGACCAATACTGGCAATGGCTTCGCCATTACTGATGAGCTGAATGACCTTCTTTTCTCGCTCGGTAAACTGTATCAGTTCGCCCGGAGAAGTATGCGATTTATAATAACGGGTCGGTTGATTGAGAAATGTTTTTAATTCAGCAGGGGTCGATCTGGCGGGAATGCGTAACATTGGCAGTTCGCTAAGGAAATTAAGATCGTTGCCTTCGGTTAATAAAATAAAAATCGTTTCCCGACGATTGTATTTGTGTTGCAACACCGAGAAATAGCTATCGCTGGTGAAGAAAACATGCTTTTTGCGAAAGCAACTTTCTGGCAGCGTGCGCAGAATAAGGCTGATGCCGCTCAGAAGATAGTGGTTGTCAATCCACAGGTCATAGCGTTCGGAACAAATGTGCGTGTGTTTACTGAACATTTTGGTCTCCACGAAGCGGATGGACGAATTAATGACGAATACCACAGCGCAGAATATCCAGCGCCTGTAAATAGATATCAGCAAGTATTTCATTACTTTCTATTTGTAACCGTTGATTAATCTCACTAATTAATTGAAGATCGTCAACGGTTTTATTTTCCTGTAATAAGCTATTTTCTATGTTTTTCAGCAATGCGCAGTTAGCTATAAACTGCACAGGGATCGTATTTTTGATATGCATAAGCCTGAATCTCCCACGCGATAAATAAAAGCCGCTGGCGTAAACGATTTGCACATCGTTTACGCCAAAACATTGCGGACAGGCAACGATAAAACAGGAACCACCTCAAAATAACCGCGGCGTTGGCGCAAAGTGCTGACCCGAGCGCGCGCGTAAAATCGAGCTACCCGTCAACTATAGACGCTCAGAGGAAAGTTGTACAAATTTCTATGGAATAATTTGTACAAATTAGTGGTTGGTTAATGTGGGTTTCATTATGTAGTTGATATATATGTTTTTTATTTTTATGTTTCTTGTACAGACAAGGCGGTAAATCTCTCTGAAAAACGACGAATGCTCTCTGCGCGGGGTTATACTTGTCTGCCAGGAAAGAGAAAAAGGAGGATATGCGATGAAACTATGGCCAATTCTGACCGGGGTTGCGGTATCGCTGGCGTTGGTCGCCTGTAAGACCCCCACGCCGCCTCACGGGGTAAAACCGATAAACCACTTTGACGCCAGCCGTTATCTGGGGCGCTGGTATGAAGTCGCGCGTCTGGAAAACCGTTTTGAACGAGGTCTGGAGCAGGTGACGGCAACCTACAGTATGCGTGACGACGGCGGCATTCGCGTACTCAATCGAGGATTTGACCCGCGCAACAAACGCTGGCGCGAGAGCGAGGGCAAAGCCTATTTCACCGGCGCTTCCACCACGGCGGCGCTGAAAGTCTCTTTCTTCGGCCCCTTCTATGGCGGATATAACGTGATCGCGCTCGACGAGGACTACCAATACGCGCTGGTAAGCGGTCCAAACCGCGACTATTTATGGCTGCTTTCGCGCACCCCGGATATTCCGTCCCACATTCGACAGCAGTACCTTGCCCTGGCCGCTGAGCTCGGTTTTGCGGTAAACAAACTGGTGTGGGTGCCGCAGGCGAAGGCTTAAACTATCGCCTGCCGCAGGGTGTGCGCCGCATCGTTGAGCACGGGCGCCGGCATACGGCCGATCAGCGCAAACTGGTAGCCGCCGTGGCGCCACCAGCGCAGGTTCATGCCCTGACGCTGCTCATTTTGCGGCGGTGAGGCGGATTGCCGGGCGTCGGGTGAAATACAAAGCGCGACCGGGCCGTAACCGGTATGCAGCCAGAGGATTTGCGTGATCGAGGTACTTTCGTAGCGCAGCATACGGACCATTTTCAGCTCCGCCTCAGGCAAGGCGAGCTGGCGTCGTTCTAGCAACAGTCCTGTATCCTGCGCCGAACGATGCAGGCCACGGTCGAGCATCGCGGGTGAATTATCAACATCGGCCACGGTTTCCGCGCTATATAGCGACATGTACTGGGCTTCAAGACGGCGAATATTCTCGTCATCGTCTTCCTGCGGCTCAGGCCGCCAGAAATAACTTGCTGCGCTACCGATAACCAACAGGCCCAATGAGGCGGCAATCAGCGCGCGACGGCTGAAGCGCGCCTGATTTTGCGCTTTACTTTTCGGCCCGGTGAGGTAGGCCGCCAGTTTCGCCTGCATCCGCGCCACGGGCGCTTCATCAAGCAGGGCGGCGAAAGCATGTTGATAAGGCTGATGATTATTCATTAACCTGGCGGTGCGGCTGGCGAGCTGCGGGTCGCGGGCAAAGGTTTCGCTAAAACGGCGGGCGTCCTCCGCGCACATTTCGCCATCAAGCCAGGCGACAATGGCCTCGTCCTGCCAGGGTGGGGAAAAGCGAATAGGGTTCATGAGCGTTTCTCCTGCGCCGTGGGCGAAATCGCCGGCGTTTTGGCCAGTGTTTCCCGCGCGGCGGCCAGCCGACTCATAATGGTGCCAATAGGTACCGATAGCGTCTCGGCGGCTTCCTGATAGCTAAACCCCTCGACATACACCAAAAAGACGGCATTACGCTGCGCCTCGGGCAGTTGATTAACCCGCAGCATAAGTTGCCGATAGCGCCACCGCGTATCGTCCTGTTCGCCCGGCTCGGGGGCGGCCAGCTCCTCACACTCGACAAACCCCTGGCCGAGGCGAACCTGGCGGGCGCGCAGCTCTGAAATCCAGATTGAGTGCAAAATGGCGAATAGCCACCTGTCGATGCGGGTGCCGGGGGTAAACTGCGCGCTCTTTTCGAGCGCGCGAAGGCAGGTGGCCTGCACCAGCTCCTCGGCGACGTCGCGGTTGTGCGAGAGTACGAGGCCGTAGCGCCACAGGCGAGAAAGATGGGCGGCAAGTTGGCTATCAACGATACGGTTAGCGATGTTCTTATCCTTATTGATTCTGGCGAATCACGACTATCAGGATTCCGGATGTCCGTTTATTGCCGACTGAAGATCGCGGTACTCTTCGCAGCTTTGGCCGCAAATGCCGGCGATGGCCGCCAGCTGCTGTTTGGCCAAATCGGGGCGTCCTTTGACCATCCACGCCTCGCCAAGGTATTCGCGGGCTTTCGCGTAGTCCGGTTTCAGCGCCAGCGCCCGCTGATAATAGCCAATTCCTTCATCGGTTCTGCCGAGCTTACGCGTGGCGTAGCCGCGGAAATTCCATGCCTCAGGCGTATTGGCGTTGTGCAGCGTATCCAGCAGGTTAAGTGCGGCCTGATATTCGCCTTTTTTCGCCAGATGCCAGGCATAATTGGTTTTATCCTCATCGCTAAGGCTACTGGTTTTCTGCGGGACGCATTTTTGGCTCACGCTGTCGTAGGCCTGACCGCTCGGGCAATCCGGGGTTTGTTTGCTCGGGCTGTTATCGCCCATGGCCAACGCCGCCGGGGTATATAACAAAAATAGCAGCGCCGGAACGACTAAGCGCCTGATGGGAGAAATTCGTGCGTTCATGGTGGCCTCCAGGTGAGCGAGAGACGCGATAAGGCATCGCGTTGTCGGTACTGAAGAGTAAACGCGCGAGCGGGAGGATTTATTCGCCGTTGGCGAAAATTATTAATTGGCGTTGTGGCAGGAGTACACGCGGATAAGAAAAGCCCGCGCTCGGGGAGAGCGTGGGCCGATAATATTACTGTTTCGGAGCGGCAACCACAAAACTGCCTACGCCGCGGTTGTTATATTCCCACATGCGGTTGAAGCCGTTGTCGTTAAGGTTACGCTGCGGGTTGCCTTTGTCATCCTGCGCGCCAACATTACCGCTGAAGGCGCGATTAGAACCGACCGCCGCCGCCCACGGTTGAGCAATGTTAAAGCCTTCATTGATGACGCTATCGCGAATCACCACCTGGCCATTGCTGTTGCCGTCGACGTCCAGCGCACGGCCCAGCTGCGCGACGTTATCGCCGGACGCGGTGAAGCGGCTATTGGTCGCCAGGAAGCCGTAGGTCACGCTTTTCAGCGTTGCCGGCGCGAAAACGTAGGCTTCTTTCTGCGTACGCGAGTTCACGACGCGGAAATCGGTATTATCGAATACCACCGCGCCGCGACCGGAAACGATATCCACATCGCCTTCAATATAGCTATTAGTTACCAGCGTACGGGTCTGACGGTTATCCTGCAGCCGGTTCTGCACGCCGCTATTGGTCACAAAGAAGGTGTTCTGGCGGCCAAGAATGTTGACCTTGTTGATCTGTACCTGGTCGCCATCGCTGCGCAAGGCCACTGCCTGATGGGTACCGGCATCGACGCTGTCGCCGAGATTGTTGGCGATGGTCAGGTTCTGCAGCTGCAGGCCATTATTCTGCGACCAGAAGACCGCGGAACACATCACGCCGACGGTGGCGGCGGATTTGCTCTGGCAGCTGTCGAACATATACCACGCGGGCTTGCCTGGCATGTATTTGCCGCCCGGATTGACCAGATGACGCCAGCTATTGCGGTCCATTTCGGAATCAATCGCTTCGCTGATTTTGACGTCGGCAGGGTTTTCACCGGTACCATAAATCGTCAGCGCGCCTGGCGCGGCAGGCACATAGACGGTACCCGCATATTCGCCTGGCATAACGGCGATGAACAGGCGACGGGCGGAGTGACGGGCAATCGCCGCATCGACCGCGGCCTGAATAGTCGTGTGGGTCACGCCCTGGGCACCCGCCGGGCCGACGATGAAATCAGGCTGCGCCGGCAGGCTGATAGCGGATGGCGTCCACGTGGCGGCATTCGGCGTCAGCGACTGAAAATAGGCCGCTTGAGTGAAGTTTTTCGCTTCATCGGCGCTAAGAATCGGCCGTGCGGTATTGCCCGGTGCAGTCTGCGTTGAGGGCTTTTGATCGGCAGGCGTCGAGCTACAGGCGGACAGCGTCACGCCGAAGGCCAGCGCCAGCGCCAGACGGGAAACGGAATATGTGTTCATGTTGCTCCGGGCGATAATATGCAAAGTTACATACCCTTTGTGCGTGACAGGGTATAAGTCCTTTAAAACCTGCTGTTTTATACTAACTTGAACGAAACGGGAAGATGCCAGTTCAAAAACTTCACTTCTTTACGCAACGCGAAGCGCTGACGGAACGTCTTTAGTCACAAAAAAATAACATTTACCCGCACTTTTATTGACATTACCGGCGTTATGAAAATAAATGTCTATACAACCCATGACAAGTTGAATGCTATGACTGAAGCCACCTCTGAACTCGTTATCTGGCGAAACGCGCGTCTCGCCACTTTGCATCCTGATTCTTCTCAACCATACGGCCTGCTGGAGCGCCATGCGCTGCTGGTGCGTAACGGCCGTATCGAGGCGATCGTCGACGACGCTGACGCCCCGGCGGGGCGTCGTATCGACCTCGAAGGCCGGCTGTTGACGCCGGGTCTCATTGACTGCCACACGCACCTGATTTTTGGCGGCAGCCGGGCGCAGGAGTGGGAGCAGCGGCTGAACGGCGTGTCGTATCAAACCATCAGCGCCAACGGCGGCGGCATTAACTCCACCGTGCGCGCCACGCGCGAAAGCAGCGAAGCTGAACTACTGGCGCTGGCGCAGCCGCGTCTGGAGCGCCTGCTGCGTGAAGGGGTGACAACGCTGGAGATTAAATCAGGCTACGGTCTCGATCTGCAAAACGAACGCAAAATGTTGCGGGTCGCCCGACAACTGGCTGACGACAATGGCGTGGAACTGTCGGCGACGCTGCTCTCCGCCCACGCCACGCCGCCGGAATATCATGGCGACGCCGATAGCTATATCTCGCTGGTCTGCGAGACCATACTGCCGACGCTGTGGCAAGAGGGGCTGTTTGAAAGCGTTGACGTCTTCTGTGAAAACGTCGGCTTTAGTCCACAGCAAACCGAGCGCGTATTTCAGGCCGCGCAGGCGCTGGGCATTCCGGTAAAAGGCCACGTTGAGCAGCTCTCGTCGCTGGGCGGCGCTCAACTGGTGAGCCGCTATCATGGGCTTTCCGCCGACCATATCGAGTATCTGACGGAAGAGGGCGTGGCTGCGATGCGCGAAAGCGGCACCGTGGCGGCCCTGCTCCCCGGCGCGTTCTACTTCCTCAATGAAACCCGCAAACCGCCGGTGGAACTGCTGCGCAAGTACCAGGTGCCGATGGCGGTGGCGACCGATTTCAACCCGGGCACCAGCCCCTTCGCTAGCCTGCATCTGGCGATGAACATGGCCTGCGTCAAGTTTGGTTTAACGCCGGAAGAGGCCTGGGCCGGGGTGACTCGCCATGCCGCGCGGGCGCTGGGGCGACAGGAGAGCCATGGTCAGCTGGCGGCGGGCTTTGTCGCAAACTTCGCTATCTGGGATGCCGAGCATCCGGTCGAGATGGTGTATGAGCCGGGGCGCGCGCCGCTCTGGGGGCGCGTGGTACGAGGAGAACTGCAATGATGCTGTGGCAAGCTACCCCCGCGAACCTTTGGCAGGGGCGTGATGATAGCGCGGAGGCGCCCAATGCGCTGCGCCTGTTCCAGACCATCGCCCGCGCGGAACGCTTCGCGCCGCAGGAGATGCCTGGCGATATCGCGCTGCTCGGCTTCGCCTGCGACGAAGGCGTACGGCGTAATAAAGGGCGCACCGGCGCCGGAGATGGCCCGGAAACGCTACGCCGGGCGTTGGCCAATATGGCCAGCCATCAGGGCCATGACCGCTGCGTGGATATGGGCACGATTAGCGTCGACGGTGAACAGTTAGAAGCCGCGCATCAGGCGCTGCGCGAGGCGGTGGCCGCCTGTCAACGCGCCGGCAAACGCACGCTGGTGCTGGGCGGCGGCCACGAGACGGCTTTCGGCCACGGCGCTGGGGTACTGGATGCCTTCCCGGGAGAAAAAGTGGGCATTATTAATCTCGATGCGCATCTGGATTTACGCTTTGCCGAATGCGCCAGTTCCGGGACGCCGTTCCGCCAGCTGGCGCTGGAGTGTGAAGCGCAGCAGCGAGGTTTTCACTATACCTGCATCGGGGTTAGCCGGGCGGCGAACACCCAGGCGCTATGGGATGAAGCGGCGCGCCGCCAGGTGGCTATCGTTGAGGATCTGGAGGTGCTGGCAGCCTTCGAAACACGCGTGTTGCCGGAGCTTGAGCGCAATATCGCGCAATTCGACCGTCTGTATCTGACTATCGATCTCGACGTGCTGCCGGCGCGCGAAATGCCGGCGGTTTCCGCGCCGGCGGCGCTGGGCGTGCCGCTGGCGACCCTGCTGCGGATCGTTGAGCCGTTGTGCCGCAGCGGTAAGCTACAGGCGGTGGATTTGGTCGAGTTTAATCCGCAATTTGACATCGACGGACAGGGCGCCCGCGCGGCGGCCCGTCTGGCATGGCAAATCGCCCATTGGTGGCGCTAGCGATCCGCGCTATTATTTTCGTTTCGCCGCTCCGCTTATTACGCATAAGGAAAGCCAGGCCATGTTTGCACAACAACCTCGTTCCGCGCCCGCGCCTTTCTATGAAAAGGTGAAGCAGGCGATCAGCGAAAAGATCCACCGCGGCGAGTGGCGCCCGCACGACCGAATTCCCTCGGAGGCTGAACTGGTCGCCCAGTTCGGCTTCAGCCGAATGACCATCAACCGCGCGCTGCGAGAGCTGACGGATGAAGGCTTGCTGGTGAGGCTACAGGGCGTCGGTACCTTCGTCGCTGAGCCGAAAGGGCAGTCGGCGCTATTTGAAGTGCGCAGCATTGCCGATGAGATTGCCTCCCGCCGTCACCAGCACCGCTGTGAGGTGCTGCTTTTAGAGGAGACCGAAGCGGATGTTATCCAGGCGGAGGCGCTCAACGTCGCCGAAGGCACGCGTATCTTTCATTCGCTGATGGTGCATTTTGAAAATGATGTCCCGGTACAAATTGAAGATCGCTGCGTCAATGCCGCGGTGGTGCCAGACTATCTATTACAGGATTACACCGCCACCACGCCGCATGATTATCTGTCGCTGATTGCGCCGTTAACCGAAGGCGAACATATCGTCGAGGCGGTGCAGGCGACGTCAGAAGAGTGCGCGCTGCTGCGCATCCTGCCGCACGATCCCTGCCTGCTTATTCGCCGCCGCACCTGGTCGACGACGCATATTGTCTCACACGCTCGCCTGCTGTTCCCCGGCGCGCGCTACCGTCTGCAGGGCCATTTCAGCTCGTAATTCTCCCTGGCGTCAGCAAAACGTGATTGCTGACGCAATATAACAAAATTGTATCATTTCTGTTAAATCCTGGCTTGCGTAGAGTTGTATAGACAAGTATATGTATCTACGTACACAACGTTAATTGTCAGGAGAAACCCCGATGTCGCAAAGCAAATATCGCCAGCTGGACGTACGTGCCCCGAGAGGCACGACGCTTACCGCCAAGAGCTGGTTGACCGAAGCGCCGCTGCGTATGTTAATGAACAACCTCGATCCCGATGTCGCCGAAAACCCGCATGAGCTGGTGGTCTATGGCGGTATCGGTCGCGCTGCGCGCAACTGGGAATGCTATGACGCTATCGTGAAGGCGCTGAAAAACCTGGAAAGCGATGAGACCCTGCTGGTGCAGTCCGGCAAACCGGTCGGCGTATTTAAAACGCATGAAAACTCGCCGCGCGTGCTGATCGCTAACTCCAACCTGGTCCCGCACTGGGCCACCTGGGAACACTTCAACGAACTGGATGCCAAAGGGTTGGCGATGTACGGCCAGATGACCGCCGGCAGCTGGATTTATATCGGTAGCCAGGGCATCGTGCAGGGCACCTATGAAACTTTCGTCGAAGCCGGTCGCCAGCACTATCAGGGCAGCCTGAAAGGCCGCTGGGTGTTAACCGCCGGTCTGGGCGGTATGGGCGGCGCGCAGCCGCTGGCCGCGACGCTGGCAGGCGCCTGCTCGCTGAACATTGAATGCCAGCAGAGCCGCATCGATTTCCGTCTGCGTACCCGCTACGTTGATGAACAGGCCACTTCTCTGGATGACGCCCTGGCGCGCATCAAAAAATACACCGCCGAAGGCCGCGCTATCTCCATCGCGCTGTGCGGCAACGCCGCGGATATCGTTCCGGAACTGGTGAAACGCGGCGTACGCCCGGATATGGTCACCGACCAGACCAGCGCCCACGACCCGCTGCACGGCTATCTGCCGAAAGGATGGAGCTGGGAGGAGTATCAGCAGAAAGCCGAATCCGATCCGCAAGGCACTATCCTGGCGGCGAAACGCTCGATGGCAGACCACGTTCAGGCGATGCTGGCCTTTAATGAAATGGGCGTACCGACCTTCGACTACGGCAACAACATCCGCCAGATGGCGCAGGAAATGGGCGTCAGCAACGCCTTCGATTTCCCGGGCTTCGTGCCGGCGTATATCCGTCCGCTGTTCTGCCGCGGTATCGGCCCGTTCCGTTGGGTAGCGCTGTCCGGCGATCCGCAGGATATCTACAAAACCGACGCGAAAGTGAAAGAGATCATTAAAGATGATAAGCATCTGCACCACTGGCTGGATATGGCGCGCGAGCGCATCAGCTTCCAGGGACTGCCGGCGCGTATCTGCTGGGTAGGTCTGGAGTGGCGGCAGAAGCTGGGGCTGGCCTTTAACGAAATGGTGCGTAGCGGCGAAGTCTCCGCGCCGATCGTGATTGGCCGCGATCACCTTGATTCCGGCTCCGTCGCCAGCCCGAACCGCGAAACCGAAGCCATGCGCGACGGCTCGGATGCGGTATCTGACTGGCCGTTGCTCAACGCACTGCTTAACACCGCCAGCGGCGCGACCTGGGTGTCGCTGCACCACGGCGGCGGCGTAGGCATGGGCTTCTCGCAGCACTCCGGTATGGTTATCGTCTGTGATGGTACCGATGAAGCGGCAGCGCGTATCGCTCGCGTCCTGCATAACGACCCGGCGACCGGCGTAATGCGTCATGCCGACGCGGGTTACGATATCGCCATTGAATGCGCGGTGGAACAGGGTCTGAATCTTCCGATGGTTGCGGCAACGCAGGGGAATGCTAAATGAAATCTTTAACGCTAATTCCGGGGCAACTGAACCTGTCGCAGCTCCGCGACGTTTACAGCCACCCGCTGAACATTACCCTTGATAGCAGCGCGTTTGCGGCAATTGATGAGAGCGTGGCCTGCGTTAACGCCATCCTCGCCGAAGGGCGGACCGCCTACGGTATCAACACCGGTTTTGGCCTGCTGGCGCAGACCCGTATCTCGACGGAAGATCTGGAGAACCTGCAGCGTTCGCTGGTGCTATCCCATGCGGCAGGCGTTGGCGAGCCGCTGGACGATGACCTGGCGCGCCTGATTATGGTGCTGAAGATTAACAGCCTGTCCCGCGGTTTCTCCGGGATCCGCCTGAGCGTGATCCAGGCGCTGATTGGCCTGGTCAATGCCGGCGTGACGCCGTGGATCCCGGCGAAAGGTTCCGTCGGCGCCTCCGGCGACCTCGCGCCGCTGGCGCATATGTCGCTGACGCTGCTTGGCGAAGGCAAAGCGCGGGTACGCGGCGGCGAATGGCTGCCGGCGACGGAAGCGTTACGTCAGGCGGGGCTGGAGCCGATTACCCTGGCGGCGAAAGAAGGTCTGGCGCTGCTGAACGGCACCCAGGCGTCGACGGCCTTTGCGCTGCGCGGCCTGTTCGAAGCCGAAGATCTGTTCGCCTCCGCGGTCGTTTGCGGAGCGTTAACCACCGAAGCGGCGCTGGGTTCGCGTCGTCCGTTCGATGCGCGTATTCACGAGGTGCGCGGCCAGCGTGGCCAGATTGATGCGGCGGCGCTGTATCGCCACCTGTTGACCGATGACAGCGCGATTTCGCAGTCGCACCATAACTGCGCCAAGGTGCAGGATCCGTACTCTCTGCGCTGTCAGCCGCAGGTGATGGGCGCCTGCCTGACGCAGATCCGCCAGGCGGCGGAAGTACTGTTAGCCGAAGCGAACGCGGTCTCCGATAACCCGCTGGTCTTTGCCGCCGAAAATGACGTCATCTCCGGCGGTAACTTCCATGCCGAACCGGTAGCGATGGCGGCGGATAATATCGCACTGGCGATCGCGGAAATCGGCTCGCTCTCCGAGCGTCGTATCGCGCTGATGATGGACAGCCATATGTCGCAGCTGCCGCCGTTCCTCGTGAAAAATGGCGGCGTCAACTCCGGCTTTATGATTGCTCAGGTCACGGCGGCGGCTTTAGCCAGTGAAAACAAAGCGCTGTCGCACCCGCATAGCGTTGACAGCCTGCCAACTTCTGCGAACCAGGAAGACCACGTCTCGATGGCGCCGGCTGCCGGTCGTCGCCTGTGGGCGATGGCGGAAAACACCCGCGGGGTGCTGGCCGTCGAGTGGCTGGCGGCGGCGCAGGGGCTGGATATGCGCGAAGGGCTGACCACCAGTCCGCTGCTGGAAGAGGCGCGTCACCTGCTGCGCGAACGCGTGCCGCATTATACCCAAGACCGTTTCTTCGCTCCTGATATTGAAAATGCCACCGAGCTTTTGGCCGCACGTCACCTGACGCGTCTGCTGCCTGCCGTATTGCCTGGCCTGAATTAATCACCGTTGTTCTCTGTACCCGCGTCGGGGGGATGTCATCCCCCCGGCCGTCCTACATCGCATATTTGTCGTCATATAAAAAAACCAGGACACCTGTATATGCAACAACAACACAAACCGCATCTGCTGCGCGGGCTGAATGCCCGACACATTCGTTTTATTGCGCTCGGTTCCGCTATCGGCACCGGGCTGTTCTACGGTTCGGCCTCCGCCATTAAGGCGGCGGGTCCGGCGGTGCTGCTGGCCTATCTGATCGGCGGCGCGGCGGTCTTTATGGTCATGCGCGCGCTGGGTGAAATGGCGGTGCGCAATCCGGTTTCCGGCTCCTTCGGCAGCTACGCTCGCCAGTATCTCGGGCCGCTGGCCGGATTTATTACCGGCTGGACCTACACCTTTGAAATGGTGATCGTGGCGCTGGCCGACGTCACCGCGTTCGGTATCTATATGGGGTTGTGGTATCCCGATGTGCCGCGCTGGATCTGGATCCTCAGCATCATCTTCTTTATTGGCGCGATGAACCTGTGCAACGTGCGGGTGTTCGGCGAGATGGAGTTCTGGCTGTCGCTGATTAAAGTGGTAGCGATTATCGCCATGATGGCGGCGGGCGCGGGGATTATTTTCTTTGGCTTTGGCCATAGTTTCCCGGCCACCGGGCTGGAAAATCTGTGGAGCCACGGCGGCTTTGCGCCAAATGGCTGGCAGGGGATCATCGCCTCGCTTGGCATCGTGATGTTCGCTTTCGGCGGTGTAGAGATTATCGGCGTCACGGCGGCGGAAGCGCAGAACCCGAAGAAGGTCATCCCGCAGGCCATCAACACCATTCCGCTGCGTATTATTCTGTTTTACGTCTGCACCCTGGCGGTGCTGATGGCGATCTTCCCGTGGAATAGTTTTGGCGAGCAGGGCAGTCCGTTTGTGCTGATCTTTGATGGCCTCGGGATCCCGGCGGCGGCGACCGTGCTGAATATCATCGTGATTAGCGCCAGTATCTCGGCGATTAACAGCGATATTTTTGGCGCCGGGCGCATGATGTACGGTATGTCGAAAGAGGGGCTTGCGCCGAAGTGCTTCCAGCGGATCGCCAGCAACGGCGTACCCTGGATGACGGTCGTGGTGATGGGCGTGGCGCTGCTGGTGGCGGTGGTGCTTAACTATCTGATGCCGGAACAGGTCTTTGTCCTGATTGCCTCGCTGGCGGCGTTCGCCACCGTCTGGGTGTGGTTGATGATCCTGCTCTCTCATTTCTCGATGCGCCGCGGTTTGTCGGCCGAAGAGCGCAGTAAGATCGAATTCCCGATCCCCTTCTGGCCGGTTGGCCCGCTGTTGACGCTACTGTTTATGGGGCTGGTAATCGCCGTGCTGGGAATGGTGGAAGAGACGCGCGTGGCGCTGTTAGCCGGGCTGGTGTGGCTGGGGCTGCTGACGGTGGTGTGGTACGCGCGCGTGCGTAAAACCGCGCTGCAGGTGGCCACGGAACAGTAAGGTCAATCTCCCCGGTGGCGCTGCGCTTACCGGGGCTACGTTTGGACCGTAGATACTGTTATCGGTTTGCAACGGTTTTGGTCGGGGAAAACATGTGCTTTGTGTTAATTCCGACACATTGCGCTCCCAATATTTCTTCTGCGTTATGTCCCTCATGGCGCAGGGAGCGCACAGGGGGCGGCCAGTCGCCGCCGCCCCCTGTACCCCCGGGCTCTGGCCGCCAAAATCGCCACTTCGTGGTACCTTCGACTTATCCCTGCAGGCTTCGGGTCGGGCCGAGGCAGCGTCCTTGCAAAACACGGCCCTCAGCCCGCATCCATGCGGGCTGCCCCGGCCTTCCGGGAACGTCTCAGCGATTTTGAGGCCGCCAACAACGGCAGTTTCAGCAAGCATGGTGAATAAATTAAAGGCAGGCCGCACGGACCGTAGGTCGGGTAAGCGCAGCGCCACCCGACAATATACCGGTGCCGCGGGTTGCCCGGATAAGGCGCAAGCCGCTATCCGGGGGGATAATTAACTGAACAGGGCGGTGATGGAAGCGCTGGCGAGCGAATGGAAATGGACATTAAAGCCGACCATCGCGCCGCTCGCCTCGGCATCGACATCAATCTTATCGATATCCAGCGCGTGCACGGTAAAAATGTAGCGGTGGGTTTCACCCTTCGGCGGCGCCGCGCCGCCGTAGCCGGCCTTACCAAAATCGGTGCGGGTCTGAATGGCCTCTTCCGGTAGCTCCGCCTGACCGGAACCGGCCCCCTGCGGTAAAACCCGGGTATCGGCAGGCAGGTTGGCTACCACCCAGTGCCACCAGCCGGAGCCGGTCGGCGCATCCGGGTCGTAGCAGGTGACGACAAAGCTTTTGGTTCCCGCGGGGACGTCGTCCCACATCAGATGCGGCGAAAGATTATCGCCATCGTACCCCATACCGTTGAATACGTGACGATTAGGCAGCTTGCCGCCGTCTTGCAGATCGTGACTGGTCAGTTTCATGCTTCATCCTCATTGATAATGCGCTGATTAACAAAGAAGTGTAGCTTTCCCGACGGCGCAATTCCGCTGTTTATTCGCTAAAAAATGTTTCTTCTTGTACCGCCATATTGACCGCACGGGTCAGGCGAGTCAGCTGTTGTGGGCTGATGATGTACGGCGGCATCAGATAAATCAGCCGGCCAAACGGGCGGATCCATACCCCTTGCTCAACGAAAAATCGCTGCAGAGCGGCCATGTTGACCGGATGACGGGTTTCAACCACGCCAATCGCGCCGAGTACGCGCACGTCGGCGACCCATTCTGACTCTTGCGCCGGAGCCAGTTCGGCCTTCAGTTGGGCTTCAATCGCCGCTACTTGCTGTTGCCATTCGCCGTTCTCCAGCAGGCGCAGGCTTTCGCTTGCCACCGCGCAGGCCAGCGGATTACCCATAAAGGTGGGGCCGTGCATAAAGCAACCGGCTTCGCCATTGCTGATGGTTTCAGCTACCGTTCGGGTGGTGATGGCGGCGGAAAGGGTCATGGTACCGCCGGTCAGCGCCTTACCCAGACAAAGAATATCGGCGGAGATACCGGCATGCTCGCAGGCGAACAGTTTGCCGGTACGGCCAAAGCCGGTGGCAATCTCATCGGCGATCAGCAAAATCCCTTCCCGGTCGCACATTTTACGCACTCGCTTTAGCCACTCTGGATGGTACATGCGCATCCCGCCGGCGCCCTGGACTACCGGTTCGAGGATCACCGCGGCGATTTCGTGGCGATGCGCGGCCATCAGGCGGGCAAACGGCACCATATCCATCTCGTCCCACTCGCCGTCGAAGCGGCTTTGCGGCGCGGGGGCAAACAGGTTATCCGGCAGGTAGCCTTGCCACAGGCTGTGCATTGAATTCTGCGGATCGCAGACCGACATCGCGCCGAAGGTGTCGCCGTGATAGCCGTTGCGGAAGGTCAGGAAACGACGGCGCGGCTGGCCCTTAGCCTGCCAGTACTGCAGCGCCATTTTCATCGCCACTTCTACCGCCACCGAACCGGAATCGGCGAGGAAAACGCACTCCAGCGATTCCGGCGTCATCGCCACCAGTTGGCGACAGAGCGCCACCGCCGACGGATGGGTGATCCCGCCGAACATCACGTGCGACATCTGGTCGATCTGCGCTTTCATCGCCGCATTCAGGCGCGGGTGATTGTAGCCGTGGATCGCCGCCCACCAGGAGGACATGCCGTCAATCAGTTGTTCGCCGCCGGCGAGGGACAGCTCGCAACCGTGGGCGGAAACCACCGGGTAGACCGGCAGGGGGGAAGTCATAGAGGTGTAGGGGTGCCAGATGTGGCGCCGATCGAAAGCGAGATCGTCCAGTGTCATAAGCGACTTGTAAACCATTTTGAAAACATTTAGGTTTACGAGTATAAACCGAACCGCAAATTAACAAAACCTTTTGGAGAGGCCAATGGCTCACCACGCACGCTGGACAATGTCGCAAGTTACTGAGTTATTTAATAAACCACTCATCGATCTGCTCTTTGAAGCGCAGCAAATCCACCGCCAGCATTTTGACCCGCGTCAGGTGCAGGTCAGTACGTTGCTGTCGATTAAAACCGGCGCTTGTCCGGAAGACTGTAAATATTGCCCGCAAAGCGCACGCTACAAAACCGGTCTTGAATCCGAGCGCCTGATGGAAGTCGAGCAGGTGCTGGAATCAGCGCGTCAGGCGAAAAACGCCGGCTCGACCCGCTTCTGCATGGGCGCGGCGTGGAAGAATCCCAATGACCGCGATATGCCGTATCTGGAGCAGATGGTCAAAGGTGTGAAGGCGCTTGGGCTAGAGTCGTGCATGACGCTCGGTACCCTTACCGATAGTCAGGCACAGCGCCTGGCCGGCGCGGGGCTTGATTACTACAACCATAACCTCGACACCTCACCGGAATTTTACGGCAACATCATCACCACCCGTACCTATCAGGAACGTCTGGATACGCTGGATAAGGTACGCGATGCCGGGATTAAAGTGTGCTCCGGTGGGATCGTCGGGTTGGGGGAAACCGTGAACGATCGCGCCGGGCTGCTGCTGCAGTTGGCTAATCTGCCAACGCCGCCGGAAAGCGTGCCAATCAATATGCTGGTGAAGGTTAAGGGTACGCCGCTGGCGGATAACGACGATGTCGACGCCTTCGATTTCATCCGCACGATCGCCATTGCGCGCATCATGATGCCAACCTCCTACGTGCGTCTCTCCGCCGGGCGCGAGCAGATGAACGAGCAGACCCAGGCGATGTGCTTTATGGCCGGGGCTAACTCGATTTTCTATGGCTGCAAGCTGCTGACGACGCCTAACCCGGAAGAAGATAAAGACCTGCAGCTGTTCCGCAAGCTGGGGATCAATCCGCAGCAGACGGCGGTGCTGGAAGGTGATAATGAGCAGCAGCAGCGCCTGGAGCAGGCCTTACTCACCCCCGACACTGAGGAATACTACAACGCGGCGGCGCTATGAGCTGGCAGCAACGAATCGATCGGGCACTGGATGAACGGCGGGCGGCGGAGGCTTTTCGCCGCCGCCTGCCGGTAAGCCACGGCGCCGGACGCTGGCTGGAGCGTGAAGGGGAGCGCTGGCTCAACTTCTCCAGTAATGACTACCTCGGCCTGAGCCAGCATGGCGCGATTATCGCCGCCTGGCAGCAGGGGGCGGAACGTTATGGCGTCGGTTCCGGTGGGTCGGGCCACGTTAGCGGCTATAGCGAGGCGCATCGCGCGCTGGAAGAGGAACTTGCCGACTGGCTGGGCTATCCGCGCGCGTTGCTGTTTATCTCCGGCTTTGCCGCGAATCAGGCGTTGATTGCCGCGCTGGCGGAAAAAGACGATCGGATTGTGGCCGATCGCCTGAGCCATGCCTCCCTGCTGGAGGCGGCAAGCCTCAGCCCGGCGCAGCTGCGCCGCTTTACCCACAATGACCCGCAACAGCTAGCTCAACTGCTGGCGAAACCGCTGGACGGCCAGCAGTTAGTCGTTACCGAAGGGATTTTCAGCATGGACGGCGACAGCGCGCCGCTGGCTGACATTCAGGCGGCAGCCCGCAGCGCCGGAGCATTATTACTGGTTGATGATGCTCACGGAATCGGGGCGATTGGCGATGAAGGGCGCGGAAGCTGTCATACGCAGGCGGTTCGTCCGGAGCTGCTGGTGGTCACCTTCGGCAAGGCGTTTGGGGTGAGCGGCGCGGCGGTACTGTGCAATGAATCGATGGCCGACTATCTGCTGCAGTTTGCCCGTCATCTCATCTACAGCACCGCGATGCCGCCGGCGCAGGCGGTAGCGCTGAGCGCGGCGTTGCGGATCATTCGTAGCGATGAGGGCCAGCAGCGGCGGGAATTCTTGAGCGCCCGCATCCGTCAGTTCCGCGCTGGAATGGGCGATGTTTCGCTGGGGCTGACCGATTCCCGGAGCGCGATTCAGCCGCTGATCGTTGGCGATAACGCGCGAGCGCTAGCCCTGGCATCCAGCCTACGCGAGGCCGGCTGTTGGGCTACCGCCATTCGTCCGCCGACGGTTCCCGCCGGCGGCGCGCGTCTGCGCCTGACTCTGACTGCCGCTCATCAGGCCGAGGACATTGCGCGTTTACTGGAGGTGCTTCATGGCCACGGTGAATAAGCAGGCTGTGGCCGCGGCGTTTGGTCGCGCGGCCAGCGGCTATACGCAACATGATGAGCTGCAGCGCCGCAGCGCTGAATTGCTGCTGCGCCAGTTGGCGAGGAGCGATTTTGCCCGAGTGCTGGACGCTGGCTGCGGGCCCGGCAGCATGAGCCGTTACTGGCGCGAAGCGGGAAGCGAAGTTACCGCGCTGGATCTCTCCGCCGGGATGCTGGCGCAGGCGCAACGCAACGGCGCCGCGCAGCATTATCTACAGGGCGATATCGAAGCGCTGCCGCTGCCGGATGCCTGCTTCGATCTGGCATGGAGTAACCTGGCGGTGCAGTGGTGTGACGAGCTAAGCGCGGCAATCGGCGAGCTGTACCGGGTGGTGCGGCCCGGCGGACGGGTGGCGTTCACCACGTTGCTCGCCGGATCGCTACCAGAGCTCAATCAAGCGTGGCGGGCGGTCGATGAACATCCCCATGCCAACCGTTTTCTCAGCGAAAAGGCGGTAAGGGCGGCGCTGAGCGGCCTGCGCGCCGAAGGCGTCGTGCATCAGATTAGCTTACCGTTCGCCGATGCGCTAAGCGCCATGCGCTCGCTAAAGGGCATTGGCGCTACCCACTTACATCAGGGGCGGGCGTCTGCGCCGCTTAGCCGCGGCAAGCTGCGCGAACTGCAGCTCGCCTGGCCGCAACAGCAGGGCCAGTGCCCGCTGACGTATCATCTTTTTACAGGAGTCATTGAACGTGACTAAACGTTTCTTCGTCACCGGAACCGATACTGAAGTCGGTAAAACCGTCGCCAGTAGCGCGCTGTTGCAGGCGGCGAATCAGCTGGGATTTAACACCGCGGGCTATAAACCGGTGGCTTCCGGGAGCGACCTGACCGCACAAGGGTTACGCAATGAAGATGCGCTGGCCCTGCAGCGTAATAGCCGGGTGGCGCTGCGCTATGAACAGGTTAACCCTTATACTTTTGCCGAGCCGACCTCGCCGCATATTATTAGCGCCGATGAAGGGCGACCGATTGCCGCGACGACGCTTTCCAGCGGTTTACGCGAACTGGAGCGCCTGGCCGACTGGGTGCTGGTGGAAGGGGCGGGCGGCTGGTTTACGCCGCTCTCGGAAACCCTGACCTTCGCCGACTGGGCGCAGCAGGAGCAATTGCCGGTGATTTTAGTGGTCGGCGTCAAACTTGGCTGTATCAATCACGCGATGCTCACCGCCCAGGCGGTATGCGAAGCCGGGCTGCCGCTCGTGGGCTGGATCGCCAACGATATCCAGCCGCCGGGTAAACGCCATCGCGAATATCTGCAAACCTTAACGCGGGTATTGCCAGCGCCGCTGCTGGGGGAAATTCCCTGGCTTGCCGACGCATCGCAGCGTCAGGATCTCGCGCAGTACCTGGATCTGAGCCCCCTGCAATAACCCCGCATAAACCTGCGAGACGGCTCTATTTTTTGTTGACAGGACGATGAAATGTGGTCCAGAAAACGCAAAAAATCCAGCCGTCTTTAGCTGATAAATATCAAAAAAAATTCGATAATTTTTTTTAGCCACGGGCTTTGGTCCGATGAGACTTTTCTGCCGGGTGGCAGACCTCGCGGCCTGCAGGCAGTTATCCACTATTCCTGTGGATAACCTTGTGTATTAGAGTTAGAAAACTTGCGGTAAGCTAGAGAGTACGCGGCCTGCGAGCAAATTGGCGCGAAACCCGTCTTTTGGTAAATTATGTTTTATTTCAGCAAGTTAAATAAAAGCAATGGCTGTCAGAAAAGTGTCACCGGCTGCCATAAAAGATTCATTACCTTGCTTGACAAATGTTAAATGATAAATGTTTCTGGGGATAACCACACAGGCTGGTGGATTATTCCGCAAAGCGCGCATTTTACGCCCGCCGTCAGAGTACAACGCGTCCGTTTACCGCCATACAATAATGCGATACTGTTTTTATATCCAGTATTATTTATTGGCAAAAGTCAAACTGAAGGGTAGAATTAAACACCTGCTGGCCAATCCCATCTTCAGGTCCTGAAATATGAGCAAACCGTTCAAGCTGCACTCCGCATTCCGTCCTTCCGGCGATCAGCCCGAAGCCATCCGCCGTCTGGAAGAGGGGCTGGAAGATGGCCTTGCGCATCAAACCCTGCTTGGGGTAACCGGTTCGGGGAAAACCTTCACCATCGCCAACGTTATCGCTGACTTACAGCGCCCGACGATGGTGCTGGCGCCGAACAAAACCCTGGCGGCGCAGCTGTATGGCGAGATGAAAGAGTTCTTTCCCGAGAATGCGGTGGAGTATTTTGTCTCCTACTACGATTATTACCAGCCTGAAGCCTACGTACCGAGCTCGGATACCTTTATCGAAAAAGACGCCTCGGTGAACGAACACATTGAGCAGATGCGTCTGTCGGCCACCAAAGCGTTGCTCGAACGGCGCGATGTAGTGGTGGTGGCTTCGGTTTCCGCCATCTACGGTCTTGGCGACCCGGATCTGTATCTGAAGATGATGCTGCACCTGACCACCGGCATGCTGATCGACCAGCGGGCGATCCTGCGTCGACTGGCGGAACTGCAATACACCCGCAACGATCAGGCCTTCCAGCGCGGCACTTTCCGCGTCCGCGGCGAGGTTATCGATGTCTTCCCGGCGGAATCCGATGATATCGCGCTGCGTATTGAACTGTTTGACGAAGAGGTCGAGCGGCTATCGCTGTTTGACCCGCTGACCGGCCACGTCGAATCGTCCATTCCACGCTATACCATCTATCCGAAGACCCACTACGTTACGCCGCGCGAGCGTATCGTACAGGCGATGGAAGAGATCAAAGACGAGCTGGCTGACCGCCGCAAGGTCCTGCTGGCGAACAATAAACTGCTTGAAGAGCAGCGGCTGAGCCAGCGCACTCAGTTCGACCTCGAAATGATGAACGAGCTGGGCTACTGCTCGGGGATTGAAAACTACTCGCGCTTTCTCTCCGGGCGCGGGCCGGGCGAGCCGCCGCCGACGCTGTTCGACTACCTGCCGGCGGATGGCCTGCTGGTTATCGATGAATCGCACGTGACTATCCCGCAAATCGGCGGTATGTACCGTGGCGACCGGGCGCGTAAAGAGACGCTGGTGGAATATGGCTTTCGCCTGCCGTCAGCGCTGGATAACCGGCCGATGAAGTTCGAAGAGTTTGAAGCGCTGGCGCCGCAGACCATCTACGTTTCAGCGACGCCGGGTCCCTATGAGCTGGAAAAATCCGGCGATGAGGTGGTAGACCAGGTCGTTCGCCCAACGGGCCTACTGGATCCGGTTATCGAAGTGCGGCCGGTGGCGACGCAGGTCGACGATCTGTTATCAGAAATCCGTACCCGTGCGGCGATCAATGAGCGTGTACTGGTGACGACGCTGACCAAACGCATGGCGGAGGATTTAACCGAATACCTGGAAGAGCACGGTGAACGGGTGCGCTATCTGCACTCCGATATCGATACCGTCGAGCGTATGGAAATTATTCGCGATCTGCGTCTTGGCGAGTTCGACGTGCTGGTGGGTATCAACCTGCTGCGCGAAGGGCTGGATATGCCGGAAGTATCGCTGGTGGCGATACTTGATGCCGATAAAGAGGGCTTCCTGCGTTCCGAGCGCTCGCTTATCCAGACCATCGGCCGCGCGGCGCGTAACGTGAACGGTAAGGCGATTCTTTACGGCGATAAAATCACGCCATCGATGGCGAAGGCGATCGGTGAAACCGAACGCCGCCGCGAGAAGCAGCAGCGTTATAACGAAGAGCACGGTATTGTGCCGCAGGGTCTTAATAAGAAAGTGGTCGATATTCTGGCGCTGGGTCAGAACATAGCGAAGACCAAAGCCAAAGGCCGTGGCAAAGCCCGTTCTCCGGTGGAAGCCGATAGCGTCGAACTGACACCGAAAGCGCTGCAGCAGAAAATCCACGAGCTGGAAGGGCAAATGATGCAGCATGCCCAGAACCTTGAGTTCGAAGAAGCCGCGCAGATCCGCGATCAATTGCATCAGCTACGCGAACTGTTTATTGCGGCATCATAAGGGCGATAGGGGAGCCGTGCAAAAATGACGGCAATTTGCAATTGCCGTCACGCTATTATCGTAGGATCTTAATGTTGGCTTAATTTTCTTCAGCGACACTATCCTCAGTTTAATGAGGATAGCGCCATGCAAAAACTGACCAACCGTGAATATCTGGCCATTGCGACCGCCTTTGTGATAGTGGTCGCCTTCTTACATCAATGGGTATTAACCTTCTGACGCGCGCTGCGCGGGAATAGCACCCAGGCGCGGACGCCAGGTCCGGGCTGACGGTTATGTAAAAAGAATTGCGCATCGTGCAGTTGCGCGATGCGGGTGACGATGCTTAAACCGAGGCCTATTCCGCCATAGCGGCTGTCCATGCGGACAAACGCTTTACTCAGCTCGCCGCTTTTGGCCTCATCAATGCCCGGCCCTTCATCTTCTACTGCCAGAATCGGCGTATTTCCCGGTTTTACCGAAATCTTAATCTTCGACCCCACGGGGCTATAGCGGTGCGCATTCTCCACCAGATTGCGTAAAATCACCCGCGCCAGGGTCGCATCTCCGGAAATGAGATCCTCGCCTGCGCCGCTTTCTATCTCCAGGGTCTGTTGGCGCGCTTCGAGCATCGTTGCCAACTCATCCTGCAGAGGCTCCACCACATCTTCGTGCAAATGCACCTGCTGGTAACTCCCGGCGGAAAACGACTGGCCGACGCGCGCCAGTTGTAGCAGCTGCGAAATGCTGTTGGTCATCTGATCGAGACGTTGAATTAAGGGATCAACGCTGACGCCGTGTACCTTTGCCAGCAGCTCCAGATGCAAGCGCAGCCCGGCAAGAGGGGTACGCAGTTCGTGGGCGACGTCGGCGGTAAACAGACGCTCCCGTTCGAGCGTCAGGGTCAGCCGCGACACCAGTTGATTAATCGCCATGGTCACTGCGGTCACTTCCGGCACCGACTCCTGCAAAATAATGGGTTGCAGATTATCCGGCGTCCGGCTTTCCAGCTCGCTCTGCAGATTGGATAGCGGACGGGTGATTTTCTTCACCGCCATCAGGCTGATATATAGCGCCAGACCGATGATCAGCAGGCTTGGCACCAGCAGGCTGGCGACCGCTTCGCGTACCTCATGTTCGACGTGCCTTTGATTGTTATGACCCTCAATGGCGCTGGCAACCAGCAGCTGGATTTGCTCTTTGCTCTCATGCCATAGCCAAAATACGCTAATCAGCTGGCAGACCACCAGAATCGCGCCGATGGTCAGCAGCAGACGGTGGCGCATGGTCCAGGTTTCGGTCGCAAACAGTGCCATAGCGTTATTCTGACTCCGTATTATTCACCAGCATGTAGCCAAAGCCGCGGACGGTGCGGATCCGCGCTTTACCAATCTTGTCGCGCAGATTATGGATATGCACTTCGAGGGTATTGGTGGCCGGTTCGTTATCCCAGCTGTAGATATCATTGTAGAGAATTTCGCGATGTACCGGGCTGCCGGCCTTCATCATCAGGCGCGAGAGCAGAGCATACTCTTTTGGCGTCAGCTCCAGCGATTCGCCGGCCAGCCACACCTGACGACGGGTAACATTAAGGCGCAGGTTGCCGACGGTCAGCTCATTATCGCCCTGATTATTATGGCGACGCAGCAGCGCGCGAATGCGGGCGTTGAGCTCTTCAAGCGCGAAAGGTTTCACCAGGTAATCGTCAGCGCCGGTATCCAGCCCGCTGATGCGGTCGCCCACGGTATCGCGGGCGGTGAGGATTAACACCGGTTGGGTGAATTTCTCCCGGCGCATACGCGCCAGGAAATGCAGACCGTCTTCATCCGGCAGGCCCAGGTCGAGCACCACCAGACTGTAATGGTTGCTGGCTAACGACAGCGCGGCTTCATGCGCGGTGGCGACGCCATCGCAGACATAGCCTTCGCTTTGCATGGCCAGAATTAACCCTTGTAACAGGAGCGCATCGTCTTCAATGACTAAGATTTTCATCTGCCGGTCTCTCTACATGGCGTTAAAAGGTCGTCTTTTGCCTGATACTCGCGGGTGTCTACCCCGAGCAGGCCAAGCAGGGTAGAGAACAGATTATCTTGTGAATAATCGTTCGTCTTCGCCTGCTGTTGCAAACACTGGCTGGATACGCCATAGCGTTGCTGATAATCCGGCGACAACCACAGCAGCATCGGCACGTGTTTTTGCGTATCCGGCGCTATGGAGTACGGCAGGCCATGCAGATACACGCCATCTTCACCCAGCGATTCGCCGTGGTCAGACAAATACACCAGACTGGTGGTGAATCTATCTTGTTTTGATTGCAGCAATTTTATCGCTTTATCAACCACATAGTCGACGTACAAAATGGTGTTGTCGTAGGTATTGGTCAACTGTTGTTGCGTACAACTTTGGATTTCATTGGTATCGCAGGTCGGGGTGAATTTTTTGAATTCAGCCGGGTAGCGATTGTAATAGGTCGGGCCATGACTACCAATGGTGTGCAGAACGATAATGCCATCCTGCTGTAAATTATCGATATAGCTATCAAGATTATGGAACAGCACGTCATCGTAGCACTCGCCATCAATGCACTCGCCGCTGAGGTTCAGGTTGGTGACGTTCTGATGCGGCACGCGGTCACAGGCGCCTTTACAGCCGCCATCGTTGTCGTTCCATAGCACCTGAACACCGGCGCGCTGCAAAATATCCAGAACGCCTTCCTGATGGTGCGCCAGTTCTTCATCGTAATGCGCGCGCGGCATATTGGAGAACATGCAGGGGACGGAAACCGCGGTTGCGGTGCCGCAGGAGGTGGTTTTCGGGAAGTACACCACGTCGTCCTGCTTCAGGCGCGGGTTAGTTTCGCGATCGTAGCCGCCCAGCGAGAAATTCTCGGCGCGCGAGGTTTCTCCCAGCACCACGATGGTCAGATTTTTACGCGCGCCGTTATGCATCACCGCTTTCTGTTTGGCATCTTCGCCGATCTTCACCAGCGGCAGGTTGTCCATCCGGTTATGCGCATACCACGAGTTCAGCGCCACAATGCTGTTGGAAGGGCTTAAAGATTTCACCAGCTCCTTATTGTTACGGAATACCGAGGCGTAATCTTTGTAGAACAGCGCCGCCACCAGCACAATGAGCAGCGCTGAAACGGCGATATTGAGCAGGCGCATCGCTGCGCCGCGCCAGAAAGAGGCCGGTTTGCGAACTTTAATCCACCAGGCAACCAGAACCATCAATAGCCCGGAGAGACCCAGCACGATGACCATTTGCGTCGACAGCAGGGCAAAACTTTCCGCAGGCGTCGTATCGAAGATATTGGCGATCATCGAACGGTCGATCACCACGCCGAAGGTCCAGATAAAGTACTGCGCCGAGGCGCTCAGCAGAATAAACAGGCTGATGACTACCCGGTCGAGCTTTAAGAACGAGGCGAGGGTGGTGATGATGTTCATCACGCTAATTGCCACGATCGGCATGCTAAGGAAAACCAGCCAGTTATGGAGATTGTTTACCGGCAGTAGCGGGAAAACCTGGCGATAAAAGGCCAGGTTAAGAAAGATACCGATATAACAGGCAAAGAGAGTCAAATAAGCCGTGCGGCTGAGTACCGGCCGACGTAAAGAAATAAACGACATAACGAATACCCGTAGTAGGAGATGTTCGTTATGTTGACAGCGATATTTTAAGACAACCTTAAGATTTTAATCTGAGGCGTCATCTTGTTTAAAATAGTGCCGCTTGAGGATTAACCTAATGCCTGAATAGCCTGCTCCAGCGCCTGGCGTAGCAGCACGCGGTCATGACGATAGGTGACATCGCTGGCGTCCAGCGCGGTCTGAATCACCAGTCGTTCTTCCATACCCTTAACATCGGCTTTCGGCCCGACGATGGCGGCATCAATCACTTTTTTGCCGACGTAATGTTCCAGAATAGTCATCCTGTCCGCCAGCGTTAGATTGGCGGCAGGACTATGTTCCTTACCCAGGTTATCGATAAACACCATGGGCGCCGGGGTCCGCCGCAGCGCCTGGGCCATTTCGTCGAGCAGTAAAATGGGCAGCAGGCTGGTGTAGAAGCTCCCTGGTCCAATTAGGATCAGATCGGCCTCGGCGATGGCCTCAACCGCTTCGCGAGTCGCCGGAACCGGTGGGCTGAGCATCAGTTCCTGCGGGATGTGATCCAGCTGATCGATATTCACTTCGCCATACACTTCATGGCCTTCATGATCGAGCGCCACCAGATCGACCGGTTGCTCCGACATCGGAATCAGGAAAGCATCCACTTTAAGCAGGTTTCTGATCAAATTGATCGCCTCTAAAGGCCGCACACTCAGGTGATCCAGCGCCTTTAACATCAGATTTCCGAGGTTATGCCCGGAAAGCTCGCCATTACCGCCAAAACGATATTCAAACATCGCGGAAGCGACGCTGGGTTCGGCGATTAATTGATTAATGCAGTTGCGCATATCGCCCCAGGCGATCCCCCCTTCCGAGCGGCGAATTCGCCCCGTTGATCCGCCGTTATCGGTGGTGGTCACGATGCCGGTCAGGCGTGAGCCGAGCGACGAGAGCGACGACATCACCCGCCCCAAACCGTGGCCTCCGCCAAGGGCGACGACGCGGTCCAGATCGGCGAAAGTGCGATTGCGCATACGAATTCCTTCTGTTCAATGTTCGGGTTTAGCGTCTCCGATCTACCCCTAAAAGATAATGCCCGGTTTCCGTCAAACTGACCGATATCAATGTTAAAGTGTGATTTTTGGCTATTCTGTACTGAAAATGCAAGATATTAGCGATATATAGATGATTATATAGCGAAAATGAAAATGGCGAAACCATCGTTAAAGCGCTACTATCGGCATAACCAACTAACACTCTAGCCTTGGTACCTGTGTCGCAAGATATGGTGCTCTGGCCGCGGCAGCCGCGCTGTCGCCAGGGCGTGGAAAGAAATGACCGCGCCTCCCGTACTTGGAAAGGTGTATATGGCCTCACAGCTTACTGATGCATTTGCGCGTAAGTTTTATTACTTGCGCCTGTCGATTACCGACGTGTGTAACTTTCGTTGCACCTACTGCCTGCCGGACGGCTACAAGCCCGGCGCCGTGACCAACAAGGGTTTTCTTAGCGTAGACGAAGTGCGCCGCGTGACGCGCGCTTTTTCCGCCCTTGGCACGGAAAAAGTCCGCCTCACCGGCGGCGAACCCTCGTTACGTCGCGACTTTACCGAGATTATTGCCGCCGTGCGTGAAAACAGCGCGATTCGTCAGATCGCGGTGACCACCAACGGTTATCGCCTGGCGCGTGATGTCGAACGCTGGCGTGATGCCGGGCTGACGGCGATTAACGTCAGCGTCGATAGCCTCGACGCTCGCCAGTTCCATGCCATCACCGGTCAGGATAAATTTCAGCAGGTGATGGACGGTATTGACGCCGCCTTTGCCGCCGGCTTTGAAAAGGTTAAGGTCAACACCGTGCTGATGCGTGATGTCAACCACCACCAGCTCGACACTTTCCTCGCGTGGATCAAACCTCGCCGTATTCAGCTGCGTTTTATTGAATTAATGGAAACCGGCGAGGGCAGCGACCTGTTCCGCCGTCACCACATTTCCGGCATGGTGCTGCGCGATGAACTGCTGCGCCGCGGTTGGATCCACCAGATCCGTCAACGAAGCGATGGCCCGGCACAGGTCTTTTGTCACCCGGATTACGCCGGTGAAATCGGCTTGATCATGCCGTATGAAAAAGACTTCTGCGCCACCTGTAACCGTCTTCGCGTCTCATCCGTTGGCAAACTGCACCTGTGTCTGTTCGGCGAAGGCGGCGTAGATCTGCGCGACCTGATGGCCGAGGACGAGCAGCAGGCCGCGCTGGAAGCGCGGATAGCCGAAGCCTTAACCCATAAAAAGCAGACCCATTTCCTGCATCAGGGCAACACCGGTATTACGCAGAACCTGTCGTATATTGGCGGATAATCGTTTTCGAAAGGAGCATTCAGATGAGCCAGGCTAGCGCTGAGTTTATCCCGACCCGTATTGCTATTCTTACCGTTTCCAACCGCCGCGGCGAAGAGGACGATACCTCCGGCCACTGGCTGCGCGATGCGCTGCACGAAGCGGGACATACCCTCGTCGATAAGGCTATTGTGAAAGAGAACCGCTACGCGATTCGCGCCCAGGTTTCGGCGTGGATTGCCAGCGATGAGGTGCAGGTGGTGTTGATCACCGGTGGTACCGGTTTTACCGATGGCGATCAGGCGCCGGAAGCGCTGCTGCCGCTGTTTGACCGCGAGGTCGAAGGTTTTGGCGAAGTGTTCCGTATGCTCTCGTTTGAAGAGATAGGCACCTCGACGCTGCAGTCCCGCGCCGTTGCTGGCGTTGCCAACCGCACGCTGATTTTCGCGATGCCGGGCTCGACCAAGGCCTGCGCCACCGCGTGGGAAAATATTATCGCGCCACAGCTGGATGCGCGCACTCGCCCGTGCAACTTCATTCCTCATTTAAAGAAATAGTTTATGTCACAACTGACCCACATTAACGCCGCGGGCGAAGCCCACATGGTTGACGTCTCCGGCAAAGCGGAAACGGTACGCGAAGCGCGCGCTGAGGCTTACGTCGAAATGCAGGCCGCAACGCTTGCGATGATTATCGACGGCAGCCACCATAAAGGCGATGTATTCGCCACCGCGCGTATCGCCGGGATTCAGGCCGCGAAACGTACCTGGGAGCTGATCCCGCTGTGTCATCCGCTGATGCTCAGCAAAGTAGAAGTGAACCTGCAGGCGCAGCCGGAGCATAACCGCGTGCGCATTGAGTCACTCTGCCGCCTGACCGGTAAAACCGGCGTAGAAATGGAAGCGCTGACCGCGGCCTCGGTTGCCGCGCTGACCATCTACGACATGTGTAAAGCGGTACAGAAAGATATGGTTATTGGCCCGGTACGTCTGCTGGCGAAAAGCGGCGGCAAGTCCGGCGATTTTAAGGTGGAGGAAGCCCATGATTAACGTCCTGTTTTTTGCCCAGGTGCGCGAACTGGTTGGCACCGATACCCTGACTCTCGACGCCAGCGAATTGCCGACCGTTGAAGCCGTGCGTCAGCAGCTTGCCGCGCGCGGAGACCGCTGGGCGCTGGCACTGGAAGAAGGAAAATTGCTGGCGGCGGTCAACCAGACGCTGACCTCGTTTGACCATCCGGTCGCGAGCGGCGACGAAGTGGCGTTTTTCCCGCCGGTCACCGGGGGCTAAGATGACGCAGACTCGTATCGTGGTAAGCCCGGCGCGCTTTTGTGTCGGCGATGAGTATCCGTGGCTGGCCGAGCGCGATGAAGACGGCGCGGTGGTCACCTTCACCGGCAAAGTACGTAATCACAATCTCGGCGACAGCGTGAAAGCGCTGACGCTGGAGCACTATCCGGGCATGACCGAAAAATCGCTGGCGGAAATCGTTGAACAGGCGCGGGAACGTTGGCCGCTTGGCCGGGTGACGGTTATCCATCGCATTGGCGAAATGTGGCCGGGCGAAGAGATTGTTTTTGTTGGTGTGACCAGCGCCCACCGCGGCAGCGCCTTCGCCGCCGGCGAGTTCATCATGGATTACCTGAAAACCCGCGCGCCGTTCTGGAAACGCGAGGCGACGCCGGATGGCGAACGCTGGGTCGATGCCCGCGACAGCGATCATCAGGCGGCAGAGCGCTGGTAGTGTGATACGCTTACTGAGAGAAACTTGTTAATCAGGAGATAGTCATGGACAGATTCCCTCGTTCCGATTCCATTGTTCAGAGCCGCAGCGGCCTGCAGACCTACATGGCGCAGGTTTACGGCTGGATGACGGTCGGGTTGTTGTTAACCGCGTTTATCGCGTGGTTTGCGGCGAATACCCCGGCGGTCATGATGTTCGTCTTTTCAAGCAAAATCACTTTCTTCGGGCTGATCATCGCCCAGCTGGCGCTGGTGTTTGTGCTCTCGGGGATGGTGCAGCGCTTAAGCGCGGGTATGGCGACGACGCTGTTTATGCTTTATTCGGCGTTAACAGGGCTAACGTTAGCGAGCATCTTTATTGTTTATACCTATTCGTCTATCGCCAGCACTTTTGTGGTGACCGGCGGGATGTTCGGGGCGATGAGCCTGTATGGTTACACCACTAAGCGCGATCTGAGCGGCTTCGGCAGCATGCTGTTTATGGGGCTGATTGGTATCGTGCTGGCGTCGCTGGTTAACCTGTGGCTGAAGAGCGAAGCGCTGATGTGGGCGGTAACCTACATTGGTGTGCTGGTGTTTGTCGGCCTGACCGCCTACGACACCCAGAAGCTGAAAAACATCGGCGAGCAGATTGATACCCGCGATAGCGCCACGCTGCGTAAATACTCGATTCTCGGCGCCTTAACGCTGTATCTGGACTTCATCAACCTGTTCCTGATGCTGCTGCGTATCTTCGGCAACCGCCGTTAATATCATCCCGGATAGCGGCGCGATGCGCCTTATCCGGGCTACCAATCCAGGCAATCCGCAAAAATGTCGCCCGGTAAGCGCAACCGGGCCGTTTCATCCACGGGCCAGCTTGCGCTCATTCTTCTGCCGCAGCTTTTTCGCCCGACTTTCCAGCACCAGATAAGCGATGGTCGCCAGCAGCAGCGGCAGAAAATAGTACAGCGCGCGCCACGCCAGCAGCGCGGCAATTATCGCCCCCTTCGAAATCGACTCGCCGGAGAGCATGGCGATAAACACCGCCTCCAGCACGCCAATCCCGGCGGGAATATGAACGATAACGCCGGCGATACTGCTCACCAGCAGCACGCCCAGCACCAGAAAATAGCTAATCTCGCTGCCCAGTAGCAGCCAGATAATCGCCCCCATCACCATCCAGTTCGCCGCCGACAGCCCTATCTGTAGTAGAGCGAAACGAAAAGAGGGCAGCACCAGCCGCTGTCCCTTAATCGTCATGTGGCGGCGTTTGGCGAAGGCGCAGCCGAAAAGATAGATCAGGGTTAAAAGCAGCAGAACGCCGCCAATAATACGCAGCGTGGTTTGACTGATGTACAAGTGCGGCGGCAGCGTCACCAGATTCGCGGTAAAAATGATGCCGCCCAGCAGAATATAGCCCAACCAGTTGGTGGTGATGCTTAATGAGAAAATACGGGTGATGGTACTGCCGTGCAGCCCCAGCCGCGAGTACAGCCGATAGCGCATCCCGATCCCGCCGACCCAGGTGCTGAGCGTCAGGTTAAAGGCGTAGCAGATAAACGACACCAGCATCACCTGTTTTTTTGCCAGCTTGTGGCCGCACCAGGCTCGCCCGAGCAGATCGTAGCAGCCATAAATCAGGTAGCTGACGATAACCAACCCAACGGCGCTAAATAGCGCCAGACGATCGTAGCCGCGGATGACCTTCCAGACTTCCTGCCAGTCGACCTTTTGCGCGTAAATCACCAGCAATACGATGACGGCGATAAAAAAGAGCACGGTCAGCACTCTTTTCGCCATCCGCCAGCGGGGATGTGATTTGCTCATAGCGGATTGTCTCTGGTTTGCGTTTCTACCCGATCCTGGGTTTCAATTTCCGGCTGCACCGGCGGGCTGACCCTGGCTAATCGTGGGGTGTGCGCCGGTAGCCAACCGACCCAGGCGGGGAAGTGACGCAGAAAGTGGAACGCCAGCACGCTGACGCCGAGCCGCCACCAGTTGCGTTTTGGCAGCATGGACTTATCTATCTGCTGGCAATCCCTGGCGATGAGGCCGTTGAGGTTATCGCGCAGGGTCTGGTTGAACTCGCGGTCGTGGATAATCAGGTTGGCTTCCAGATTCAACGACAGGCTCAGCGGGTCGAGGTTACTGGAACCGACGGTTGCCCAGTGGTCGTCCGCCAACGCAACCTTGCCATGCAGCGGGCGTCGGCGGTATTCATACACCTGAACGCCGCCTTTAATCAGGTAGTGGTACAGCAGGTGGGCGCCAAACTTAACAATCGGAATATCCGGCTCGCCCTGGACAATCAGCTTCACCCGCACGCCGCGCCGCGCGGCATTACGCATCGCGTGCAGCAGACGGTAGCCGGGAAAGAAATAGGCATTGGCGATGATGACCTCGCGGCGGGCGCTGGTCAGCATTTTCAGATAGTGACGTTCAATATCGTCACGATGTTCATGGTTATCGCGCCAGATAAACAGCGCCTGCGCTTCGCCAGGGGTTTGGTTAATTTCCGGCTGATGCCGACGGCGTCGCCACCAGCGGCGGGCTGCCTCGCTGGTTGGCAGGTTCTCCAGTTCGAATTGGAGAATATCGAGCACCACCGGCCCTTCAACCTGCACGGCATAATCCTGTTTCGCCTCCGGTCCGTAATCGCTCATGTGCTCGGCAGAGTAGTTGATGCCGCCAACAAACGCGGTTGTGTCGTCAATCACCACGATTTTTCGATGCATGCGGCGGAATAAATTGGTACGCATACCCATTAGCCGGGGGCGCGGATCGTAGTAGCGGAAGACCACGCCAGCGGCGGTGAGTTCGCCGACAAACTCATCGCTAAGATCCGGCGAACCGTAGCCGTCGAGCAGCACTTCCACCTGAATACCCCGACGGGCGGCTTTCAGTAGCACCGCATGCAGTCGCCAGCCCACCTCATCTTCAAACCAGATAAAGGATTCAAGAATCACCTTGCGCTGCGCGCGGCCAATGGCGGCGAATAACGCCGGATAATACTGGTCGCCATTCTCCAGTAGGGTAATACGATTGCCTTCCTGCCAGCGACATTTCACAGATGTATCTCCACGCTCAGGGGCGCATGATCGGACAGGTGCCGCCAGTGTTTAAGCGCCAGCGCCTTCGGATGGCTGGCATGCGCATTCTTAACGTAAATACGATCGAGGCGCAGCAGCGGGAAAGCGACCGGAAAGGTGCGTAGCGGCCGCCCGCGGGCGCGAGTAAAAATCTCCTCAAGCCCTGCCTGCGCTTTTAAGGGCTGATTAGCCTGCTGGCGCCAGTCGTTGAAGTCGCCTGCCACCACCACCGGATCGCCTGCCGGTAGCGTATTGACCCACTCTGCCAGCATCGTTAACTGTGCCTGCCGCTGGTGCGCGCGAAGACCGAGATGCACGCAGATAACGTGGATCGTCATGTCGCTGTGCGGAGGTACGATGCGACAGTAAAGCAGGCCGCGTTTTTCGCCATTGCCGACCGAGATATCGCGATTTTCATAATATTCAATGGGAAAGCGCGACAGTACGGCATTGCCGTGATGGCCTTCCGGATAGATCGCGTTGCGCCCGTAGGCGTAATCGCTCCACATGGTGTCGGCAAGAAACTCGTAATGGGTGGTATCAGGCCAGTTTTCGATATGCAAAGGGTGCACTTCGTGCGCACCCATCACTTCCTGTAGGCAAACTATGTCGGCGCTGACGCTGCGAACGGCCTCGCGCAATTCGGGCAAAATAAAACGCCGATTAAACGCCGTAAAGCCCTTATGGGTGTTAATTGTCAGCACGTTCACCGAAATTCGCGACGTTGGCTCAGCCATAATTCTCCAGTTAATGTCACTTTCCTGAATAAAATAGTGTAGTAGACGTCACAAAAAGATGCGGTGATACGGAATTTTCCGTAAAGTGCGGTACTCTGAGTAACAGAGAAAAATCCTTCAGGAGAGAAGCCATGAAGTGGCAACAACGTGTACGCGTCGCAACGGGTCTTAGTTGCTGGCAGATTATGTTGCATCTACTGGTCGTGGCAGTACTGGTGATGGGTTGGCTGAGCGGCGCGCTGGTGCGCGTCGGATTAGGGCTGTGCGTACTGTACGGCGTCACGCTGCTGGCGATGCTGTTTTTGCAGCGTCACCATGAAGCGCGCTGGCGCGACGTGGGGGACTTCCTTGAGGAACTCACCACGACCTGGTACTTCGGCGCCGCCATGATAGTGCTCTGGTTGTTGTCGCGCGTGCTGCACAACAACCTGCTGCTGGCCCTCGCCGGGCTGGTCATACTGGCAGGCCCGGCGGTGGTATCGCTGCTGGCGAAAGATAAAAAGCTACGCAATCTTTCTTCGGAACATCGCATACGCCGCTGAGCCGGTGGTGGCCGCTATGACTAATAGCGGCCACAAACTTCCCCACACAATCTTCAGACTCGCATCCTTCAGATAAATTTGCTTGGTGATATCGGTAAAGTGCCGGATCGGGTTTATCCAGGTCAAATCCTGCAGCCACTGCGGCATGTTTTCTACCGGTGAAACGTAGCCGGATAGCAGAATCGCCGGCATCATAAAGACGAACACGCCGATAAATGCCTGCTGCTGGGTTGAACACAGCGAAGAAATCAATAAGCCAAAGCCCACCAGCGATAGACCGTAAATCAGCATGGTGAAATAGAACAGCAGCAGCGAGCCGGCAAACGGGATCTGATAAGCCCAGATACCTATCGCCAGCACGATAGTCGCCTGCATCGTGGCGACTATCAGCGCCGGAACGGCTTTGCCAACGAAGATTTGCCAGGTGGCGAGCGGTGAGACCAGCAGCTGATCGAGGGTACCCTGTTCACGCTCGCGAGCCACCGACAGCGAGGTGACGATCATCACCCCGATGGTGGTGATCATGGCGATAAGCGACGGCACCACGAACCATTTATAGTCGAGATTCGGGTTGTACCAGTTGCGCACCACCAGTTCGCTGTTGTTCGGTTTCGCTTTGTCCTGCAGCAGATTCTGCTGATAGTTTTTAACAATCTGCTGTAGATAATTAGCGGCGATTTGCGCGCTGTTGGAGTTACGCCCGTCGAGCAGTAGCTGTAGCGGGGCGGTTTGATAGTTGTCGAGATTACGCGAGAAATCCGCCGGGAAGCGCACCACGAGCAGGGCTTTTTGTTCATCAATGGTCGGTTGAATCGCCTGCGGGCTTTTCAGCAGCAGGACGTGGGTAAAGGCTTTGGCGCGGGCAAAGCGCTGGGTGAGCTCCACCGCGTGGCGGCCGCTATCTTCGTTATAGATAGCGATGGTGGCGTTGGTCACCTCAAGCGTGGCGGCAAAGGGAAACAACAATACCTGAATCAGCACCGGCATGATTAAAATCATCCGCGTTTGCGGTTCGCGCAGCAGCGACTGCAGCTCTTTGCGGATTAATGTCCATAAACGATGAAACATAGAACCTTCCTCATGTCGGCCCCGGGCGACCGGAACTTACCGTAGGCCCGGTAAGCGTAGCGCCACCGGGCAACATTCGAGCGCAGGGTTAATCCAGACGCCGTTTGGTTTTCAGCCACGTCAGGCCGATAAACATCACCGCCGAAGCAATCAAAAACAGCACGTTCACCAGCAGCACCACCGGAATATTGCCCGCCAGAAACAGGCTTTGCAGGGTGTTGACGAAATAACGCGCCGGGATCACGTAGGTCACCGCGCGAATCACCGCCGGCATACTGTCTATCTGGAAAATAAACCCGGACAACATAATCGATGGTAAAAAAGCGGCGTTCAACGCGACCTGCGCAGCGTTAAACTGGTTGCGGGTAATGGTCGAGATCAGTAACCCCATTCCCAGCGTACTAAGCAAAAACAGGCTGGTGATGACAAACAGAATCAGCAGCGAGCCGCGATAGGGCACGCCGAGAATAAATACCGATACCAGCATACACAGCAACATCGCCAGCATGCCGAGGAAATAGTAGGGAATTATCTTGCACAGCAGCAGTTCGGCGCGGGTGATTTCAGTGGATAGCAGCGCTTCCATGGTGCCGCGTTCCCATTCGCGCGCTACCACCAGCGAGGTCAATATCGCGCCGACCACGGTCATGATGATGGTAATTGCGCCGGGGATAATAAAGTGCTGGCTGATGGCCGCCGGGTTAAACCAGTAGCGCATCTGCACATCGATAAGCGGTTCAAAGTTCTCACCGCGGTCTTCCGCCCGCTGCTGTTGCCAGATCTGCCAGATACCTTCGACGTACCCCTGCGCGAAGTTAGCGGTATTCGGTTCGCTACCGTCGGTAATTAACTGAATCGGCGCATTGGCGCCGGCGCGGGCCATCTGACGGTCAAAGTCGACGGGAATGACGACCATCGCGCGGATGCGCCCGGCCTGCATCAGCTCAATCAACTGCTGGCGATTATCGCTGACGGTGGCGTCGATATAGGGCGAGCCGGTCATGGTATGGACGAAATCCAGCGCCTCTTCGCTCTGCTGTTCCAGCAATACGCCGACCCGCAGTTTGCTGGAGTCGAGGTTTATGCCGTAGCCGAAGATAAACAGCAGGAGCAGGGGGATCACCACCGCAATTAGCCAACTGCTGGGATCGCGGACGATCTGTCGGGTCTCTTTGACGCACAGCGCGCGAACCCGTCGCCAGGAAAGAATGCTATTGCTCATGACCGTTTTCCTTGTCCCATTGGTTAATCAGGGTAATAAACGCCTGTTCCATAGTGGGATCCGCCTGACTGTCATTCGCCGCCTGCGCCTTCAGCGCGTCCGGCGTGCCGCTGGCGATAAGCTTGCCGTGGTAGACCAGCCCGATGCGGTCGCAGTATTCCGCCTCATCCATAAAGTGGGTAGTCACCATCACCGTGACCCCTTTATCGACCATGCTGTTGATATGCAGCCAGAATTCGCGGCGGGTGAGCGGGTCGACACCGGAGGTGGGTTCATCGAGAAACAGAATGTCGGGTTCATGCATCAGCGAGCAGGCCAGCGCCAGCCGCTGCTTGTAGCCGAGCGGTAGCTCGTCGGCGGCGTGGCCGGCGATACTTTTCAGGCCGAAGGCATCGCTCATGCGCGCGATTTTTTCATTTTGCGCCCGGCCGCGTAGACCGTAAACGCCGGAGAAAAAACGCAGGTTCTGCTCGACGCTGAGGTTGCCGTACAGTGAGAATTTTTGCGCCATATAGCCTAAATGCTGGCGCGCTTTACCGGAGCTGACCTTGAGATCCATCCCCAGCACCAGCGCTTTTCCGTCGGTCGGCACCAGCAGGCCGCACATCATTTTGAAGGTCGTGGATTTGCCGGCGCCGTTAGGGCCAAGCAGGCCGAAAATCTCACCGCGCTTAACCTGGAAATCGACGTGGTCGGTGGCGGCGAAATCACCAAACTTTTTCGTTAACGACCGTGCTTCAATGACCGTTTCGTCTTTGTTGCCGTCCACGTGATGAATAATCTCTCCTAACGGCGACTCGGCGGTTCCGGCGCCGCCTAACAGGTCGATAAAGGCGTCTTCAAAACGCGGCGCAGTTTCGGCCACCTGTAGCGGCGGCATGTTGCCGTTTTGCTGAACCTCATCAATGCGGGCTGCCTTTTTCAGGATCAAACGCACCGATTTGCCCTGAATCACGCCATCGCTAATTTGCGGCAGTTTCAGCGCCCGCTGCAACAGGCGGCGGTTGTTTTCCTGCGGGCTGGATACCAGAAAGCTGCGCCCGGCCATGGTTTGCGTCAGCGCCTTCGGTTCGCCCTGGTAAAGCAATTTACCTTCGTTCATCAGCAGCACATCGCGGCACTGCTCGGCTTCATCGAGATAAGAGGTGCTCCACAAAATTAGCATGCCGTCGCCGGCCAGTTCGTGCACCATCTGCCATAGCTCGCGGCGCGAGATAGGGTCGACTCCGACGCCGGGCTCATCTAACAACAGCACTTTAGGATCGCCCACCAATGTACAGGCGAGCCCCAGCTTTTGTTTCATGCCGCCGGAGAGTTTGCCGGCTAATCGCCCGGTGAAAGGGCCAAGAGATGTGAATTCCAGCAGGCGCTCGAATATTTTCTTGCGCGCCTCGCCGGTAACGCTGCGCAGATCGGCGTACAGGTTCAGGTTTTCCATCACCGTCAGATCTTCATACAGGCCGAATTTCTGCGGCATATAGCCGAGCGCCGCGTGCAGCGCGCCGTCGTCCTTCAGCGGATCGAAGCCGATTACGCTGGCGCTGCCCTCATCAGGCTTAAGTAAACCGGCCAGCATTCGCATCAGCGTCGTTTTACCTGCGCCATCTGGGCCGACGAGCCCTGTGACGTAGCCTGAGTGAATCGTACAGTTCAGCGGCGCGACCGCCGGTCTATCCATGCCAGGAAAACGACGGCTCAGGCCATTAAAGGTAATGACGTCCTTACTCATGCCCGTTTCCGTTGCTGAAGGAGACGGTCACCGGCATGCCCTGACGCAGCGAGGCGTCGGCGTCGTTCACCACGATGCGCAGGCGGTAGACGAGATCGGTGCGCAAATCCGGTGTTTCCACGGTCTTTGGCGTGAATTCGGCGCTGGGGGAGACAAAGCCGATTTTACCGTGATAGGGCTTGTTCGGCCGGCTATCGGTATACAGCAGTACTTCGCGCCCCGGCTGCGCCTGGCCGAGATTTTTCTCGTCAACGTAGGCGCGTACCCAAACCGGATGGGTTAATGACAGCGTCAGCACCGTGCCGCCGGCGTTTAACATGGTGCCGGGCTCTACGGCGCGGGTCATCAAGGTGCCGTCGGACGGCGCGGTCAGTACGGTATCATGCAGGTCCAGTTTGGCTTGCGCCAGGGCCGCCTGCGCCTGTTCAAGGCTGGCTTTGGCCTGGGCAATTTCCTGCGGGCGGTTACCGGCGCGATATTGACGCAGTTTATCCTGCGCCGATTTTAAGGTCGCCTGCGCCTGATCGCGTGAAGAACGGGCGTTTTCGAGGTCGTTGGCGGAAATCGCGCTGCTGGCGCGCAGGCCGAGCTGACGTTGATAAAAATTCTGCGCATAGACCCAGGCGGCCTGCGCCTGGTTCACCGCGGCCGCCGCCTGCGCAATCTCTTCGGCACGGTAACCCGCCATCATCAAATCGTACTGAGCCTGGGCGGTGGAGACGTTGGCCTGCGCCTGTTGCAGCGCGTTTTCATATGGCGCGCGGTCAAGTTCGCCGAGGGTTTGCCCACGGCGAATTTCATCGCCTTCATCGACGTTCAGGGTTGCCAGCCGCCCGCCGACGCGGAAGCTCATATTCACAGTGCGAATATCGACATTGCCGTAGAGAGTGAGATCTTTTGCCTGGCTGCTTTGATACCACCACCAGCCGCCGCCGAGCGCGGCGAGCACGATGACGACCAATAGAACGACGACGGGTTTTTTCATGATCCCAGGCTCCTTTGCGCTAACCCTTGCAGAATGAAATCGATATGACAGGTGATCACCTGAAAAATTTGTTCAGCCTTTTGTTGATCGAACTGCGCCCAGCCGGTACGCAGTAAAATGGTTTCCCGCCCGAGCCGGAAGGCCAGCACCTCGCCAAGTAGGGCGTGGGTGTGCAGAATCATCTGCGTATCGTTGGCATCGCGCCCGGTCCAGGCGGCGATAAGCCGGGTCAAATAGCTATGTAGCGGGGCGATAAC
This sequence comes from Klebsiella sp. CN_Kp104, assembly GCF_040064515.1. NCBI lineage: Bacteria > Pseudomonadati > Pseudomonadota > Gammaproteobacteria > Enterobacterales > Enterobacteriaceae > Klebsiella > Klebsiella sp. CN_Kp104. The sequence continues at coordinate 60,370 of NZ_JBEAII010000001.1, forward strand.
CTGCTGGTGGATTAGCTGGTAAGCCGCGGTAGGGGAGAGCTGCTCGCGAGAGATAAACTTGCTGAGGTTGACCGTGTCGTCCTGGGTCAGCAGCAGACTCATATCGCGGCAGCTGCGCAGGATCAATTCCCGCAGCGCCGGTTTGTCAGGTTTCGTCTGGGCGAGCAGGGCTTCGGCCGCCTCGGCATGCGGGCGGAAATTCTCGCCGATACAGTCGGCGATCCACTGCGCGCAGGCGAGATACAGGTCGTCTTTCGAACCGAAATAATAGGTGATAGCGGCGATATTTTGCCCGGCCTGCGCGGCGATATCGCGGGTCGTCGCATGGAGGCCATATTCGCCGAATTGCGCGATGGCGGCGGCGATAAGCTGGCTTTTGGCTTGTTCGCCTTTACTGGTCACGGAGGTACTGTTCATCGCACTCTAAAAAATTAATCAATCGATTGATTAAGAATAGGGGCGATTCGCTGAACTGTCCACCATGGTGAAGACGAAAAATTACCCGGCGCAAGCGAGCATTATTTTGCTGGTAATTCCTGCGGGGATATTTTATGCGGTTCGTCACAAAATCTGCTAAACTGCGCCCCTTCATGGCATTGTGGTTTTTGCCATCTCTATCGCAATAATCTCCCTGAAAACTACGCCCTTAAACGGGCCGGGGCGGTTCGGAGTTGTTATGTCTTTTGATTCCCTTGGCCTGAATCCCGATATCCTGCGCGCCGTCGCCGAGCAGGGCTACGTTGAGCCGACCCCTATCCAGCAGCAGGCGATCCCGGCAGTACTGCAGGGCCGCGATCTGATGGCCAGCGCCCAGACCGGGACCGGCAAGACCGCCGGTTTTACGCTGCCGCTGCTGCAGCGCCTGACCCAGGAGCAGCCGCACGCGAAGGGGCGCCGTCCGGTGCGCGCCCTGATCCTGACGCCGACCCGCGAACTGGCGGCGCAGGTGGGTGAGAATGTCCGCGACTACAGCAAATATCTCAATATCCGCTCGCTGGTGGTTTTCGGCGGCGTGAGCATCAACCCGCAGATGATGAAGCTGCGCGGCGGCGTCGATATCCTCGTCGCCACCCCAGGCCGTCTGCTGGATCTTGAACATCAGAACGCGGTCAGCCTGGATAAAGTCGAAGTGCTGGTACTGGATGAAGCCGACCGCATGCTGGATATGGGCTTTATCCACGACATCCGCCGCGTGCTGGCTAAACTGCCGCCGCGTCGTCAAAACCTGCTGTTCTCCGCCACCTTCTCTGATGAGATCAAGGCGCTGGCGGAAAAACTGCTGCATAACCCGCTGGAAGTCGAAGTGGCGCGCCGCAACACCGCCTCTGAGCAGATCACCCAGCACGTTCACTTTGTGGATAAGAAACGTAAGCGTGAACTGCTCTCGCAGCTGATTGGCGAAGGCAATTGGCAGCAGGTGCTGGTCTTTACCCGTACCAAGCACGGTGCCAACCATCTGGCGGAGCAGCTGAATAAAGACGGTATCCGTAGCGCCGCCATCCACGGCAATAAGAGCCAGGGTGCGCGTACCCGCGCGCTGGCTGACTTTAAATCCGGCGGTATTCGTGTGCTGGTCGCCACCGACATCGCCGCGCGCGGGCTCGACATCGAAGAGCTGCCGCACGTGGTCAACTATGAGCTGCCGAACGTGCCGGAAGATTACGTACACCGGATTGGCCGTACCGGCCGCGCGGCGGCGACCGGCGAAGCGCTGTCGCTGGTCTGCGTGGACGAGCATAAGCTGCTGCGTGATATCGAGCGTCTGCTGAAAAAAGAGATCCCGCGTATTGCTATTGCCGGTTATGAGCCGGATCCGTCGATTAAAGCGGAGCCAATTCAAAACGGTCGTCAGCAGCGTGGCGGCGGCCGCGGTCAGGGGCAGGGACAGGGACGCGGCGGTCAGAGCCAGGGCCGTAGCCAACAGGCGCCGCGCCGTCAGGATGGCGAAGCGCCGAAAGCGCGTACCCAGGACGGTAAACCACCGCGTCGTCGTCGCCCGCGTAAACCTGCCGGCGAATAAGACGCTGTTGCCTGGGACGATAAAGCGCTCAGGCAGCACCCCGGCCCGTCTCTCCGCGTGCGCGGCGGCGGGCCGTTTTTTTTTGCCGTTCATTGCGTTTTTTATCGAGCGCGATTCCACCCTCTACAGAAAGCAATACCTCCTGGCCGGCAAAAATGGCACAATAGTGGCTGTTTATACAGTATTCAGGTTTTCTCATGGCTTTGACCGCTGCGCTTAAAGCGCAAATCGCCGCCTGGTATAAGGCGCTTCAGGAACAGATCCCGGACTTTATCCCCCGAGCCCCGCAGCGGCAGATGATCGCCGATGTGGCGAAAACGCTCGCCGGGGAAGAGGGGCGGCATCTGGCTATCGAAGCGCCGACCGGCGTCGGCAAAACGCTGTCATATCTGATCCCCGGCATCGCCATTGCCCGTGAGGAACAAAAAACGCTGGTGGTCAGTACCGCCAACGTCGCGCTGCAGGATCAAATCTACAGTAAAGACCTGCCGCTGCTGCGCAAGATTATTCCCGACCTGCGCTTTACCGCCGCCTTTGGCCGTGGTCGCTACGTTTGTCCGCGTAATCTGGCGGCGCTGGCCAGTACCGAGGCGACGCAGCAGGATCTGCTGGCGTTCCTCGATGACGATCTGACGCCAAAAAACCAGGCCGAACAAAAGCTCTGCGCGACGCTGAAAACCGATCTCGACGGCTATAAATGGGACGGCCTGCGCGATCATACCGACAAGCCCATTGATGACGCCCTGTGGGGGCGGCTAAGCACCGATAAAGCCAGCTGTCTTAACCGCAACTGCCACTACTACCGCGAATGCCCATTCTTCGTCGCCCGGCGCGAAATCCAGGAAGCGGAAGTGGTGGTGGCCAACCATGCGTTGGTGATGGCGGCCATGGAGAGCGAAGCGGTGCTGCCAGAGCCGAAAAACCTGCTGCTGGTGCTCGACGAAGGCCACCATCTGCCGGACGTCGCCCGCGACGCCTTAGAGATGAGCGCGGAGATAACCGCGCCATGGTACCGGCTGCAGTTGGATCTGTTCAGCAAATTGGTGGCGACCTGCATGGAGCAATTCCGTCCGAAGACCACGCCGCCGTTGGCCAATCCGGAACGGTTAAATGAACACTGCGAAGAGCTGTATGAGCTTATCGCCTCGCTCAATAATATTCTCAATCTCTATATGCCTGCCGCCCAGGAGGCGGAGCATCGCTTCCCGATGGGCGAACTGCCGCAGGAAGTGATGGAGATTTGCCAGCGGCTGGCCAAGCTCACCGAAATGCTGCGCGGGCTGGCGGAGCTGTTTCTCAACGATCTTAGCGAAAAGACCGGCAGTCACGACGTGGTGCGCCTGCATCGTATCCTGCTGCAGATGAACCGGGCCCTTGGCATGTTCGAAAGTCAGAGCAAGCTGTGGCGGCTGGCCTCAATGGCGCAGTCTTCCGGCGCGCCGGTGACCAAGTGGGCCACCCGCGAGATTCGCGATGGCCAGATCCATGTCTGGTTCCACTGCGTGGGAATCCGCGTCAGCGATCAGCTCGAACGTCTGCTGTGGCGCAGCGTGCCGCATATTGTCGTCACCTCGGCGACGCTGCGTTCGTTGAATAGCTTCTCGCGCCTGCAGGAGATGAGCGGCCTGAAAGAGAAAGCGGGCGATCGTTTCGTGGCGCTGGACTCGCCGTTCAATCACGTCGAGCAGGGAAAAATCATTATTCCGCAAATGCGCTATGAGCCGCTTATTGATAATGAAGAGCAGCACATCGCCGAAATGGCGGCTTTTTTCCGTGAGCAGGTCGAGAGCAAAAAGCATCTTGGTATGCTGGTGCTGTTCGCCAGCGGGCGGGCCATGAATCGCTTTCTGGAACATGTTACCGATCTGCGCCTGATGCTGCTGGTGCAGGGCGACCAGCCGCGCTATCGACTGGTCGAGCTGCATCGTAAACGCGTTGAAGGCGGCGAGCGCAGCGTGTTGGTTGGCCTGCAATCTTTTGCCGAAGGGCTGGATTTAAAAGGCGAGCTGTTAAGCCAGGTGCATATCCATAAAATCGCCTTCCCGCCGATCGACAGCCCGGTGGTGATCACCGAAGGCGAGTGGTTGAAAAGCCTCAACCGCTATCCCTTTGAGGTGCAAAGCCTGCCGAGCGCCTCATTCAACCTGATTCAACAGGTCGGGCGCCTGATCCGTAGCCATCAGTGCTGGGGCGAAGTCATTATTTACGATAAGCGCCTGCTGACTAAAAATTACGGCGCGCGATTGTTAAATGCGTTACCGGTATTTCCCATAGAGCAGCCGGGCGTTCCCGAGGTTATAGTAAAAAGCAAAGCAAAACAGACGCGTCGCCGACGCCGCTAAGCGCATAAGCGGTGCGGTCGGCGGAGCCTACCGCTGGAGGGAGCAAGTCGATGGATTACACCAAAATCATCAAAGAAGTCGGGCGCGGCAAAAATCACGCTCGCGACCTGGATTTAGTCACGGCCCGTGCGCTGTATACGCGGATGTTAAACGGCGAAGTGGACGATCTGGAACTGGGCGCTATTCTCATTGCGCTGCGCATCAAGGGCGAAGGCGAAGCCGAAATGCAGGGCTTTTATGAGGCGATGCAGCTACAGACCATCCGCCTGACGCCGCCGGTAGCGAAACCGATGCCGATTGTTATCCCCAGCTATAACGGCGCGCGCAAACAGGCCAACCTGACGCCGCTGCTGGCGGTACTGCTGCATAAACTCGGTTTCCCGGTGGTGGTTCATGGCGTCAGTCATGATCCAACCCGCGTCCTGACCGAGACCATTTTTGCGCTGATGGGGATCCCGGCCACCACCCACGCGGGTCAGGCCCAGGCGCGTCTCGACAGCCATGAGCCGGTCTATATCCCGGTCGGGGCGCTGTGCCCGCCGCTGGAAAAGCAGCTGGCATTGCGTTGGCGGATGGGGGTGCGCAACAGCGCGCATACGCTGGCCAAGCTGGCGACGCCGTTCGCTGAAGATGCCGCGCTGCGGCTGTCGAGCGTGTCGCATCCGGAATATGTCGGCAAGGTCGCGGCGTTCTTTACGCAGATCGGTGGCCGGGCGCTGCTGATGCACGGTACCGAAGGTGAAGTCTATGCCAACCCGCAGCGCTGCCCGCAAATTAACCTGATTGATGCGGCGGGAACCAGAGTGTTGCATGAGCGGGCCGACGAGAGTGTGCAGGAAAAAGTGGCATTGCCGGAATCCAAAGATCCTGAAATTACCGCGCGCTGGATTGAGCGCTGCGTGAGCGGTAGCGAGCCGGTTCCGCAGTCGCTGAAAATTCAGCTTGCCTGCTGCCTGGTCGCCACCGGCCAGGCGACTTCGCTCGCTAATGGCCTGGCGCAGGTTGCCGAACGCTGGTAAACGGACAAAAAAAAGCCCGTCCGGTGGCTCGGACGGGCAAACAAGGGTATTTAAAAGGTCTTTTCAGGGTTAATTCAGTGGCATTTCAGAGTATTGCTGCGATTATTTGTAGATAACCGCGGTACCGCTAACTTTGTTGTTGGTGTTAGCGGAGGTGATGCTGTAGCCGGTTGCGCCAGCGGCATCGGCTTTAGCAGCCAGTTTGGCTTCCAGACCATCCAGTGTTGTTGCGCCTTCAGCGGAAACAACGCCGATTTTATTCATGCTTTCTGCCTGGGCTGGGGTTACCGGCTGAGCGGCGAATGCGCCGAAAGACAGAGCGGAAAGGGCGATAGCAGCGGCAGCGTATTTGATGTTTTTCATAATTAATCTCTCGCAGTGTGTTCTGTAGGGGGACGATGTTCCGTCGATGTGATAAGTATCACGTTTTTTGTCGCGAGATAAAATCGAAGGAAATTCACAGTCTTCATCGAATTTTTTGAATGAATAATAATTTATTGATTATTAATAAATTATTTTACGCTATTGCTGCGCTAGAAGGACAAACTAGTTGCCATGGCAACTAAAGGCACATTTTGCCACTTTTTTCGCCAAAAAACGTGCGTGAAAAGATAGCGCAATCAGCGGTAATGAACGGTAAAGGAAGGTCAGCGAAGCTGGCTGTCTTTGGAACCGCGACGATTATATCCTGAATATGTATTGTTATGTAAATCTTTATCCTGCTGGCACTTCACGCAGTATCTGACCCCGGCGAGCGCCTTGCGCCGCGCTTCCGGAATAGGCTCTCCGCATTCTTCACAAAATTTGTTGCTCTCTCCGCCAGGAAGCTCGCTGCGGGCGCGGGCGACGGCATCGTTTACCGTGCTGTCAATTTGATCCTGGACGGCTCCATCGTTTGCCCAACCTGATGCCATGATGCGATCCTCGTGTTTGCAATCTATAAACAGTATAGAAAATATGGGGGCGAAAAATGCGCAGCCAAGTCCAGGGAGGCGGGATTTCCGGCTGCGTATTCCCGACGAGGGCAGAAGGATTATTTATAAATTATCGCGCTGCCGGCTAATTTGTTGCCGCCGCCAGCGGCGTTTATTCGCCAGGCAATCGCCCCCTGCTGGTGGGCTTTTTGCGCCAGTTGCGCCTGTAAATCGTCGAGGGTGCTGGCGCCGGAGGCGGAAACTGAGCCGGACGGGCGCAGCGGGCCAACGGCCACGGCAGCGGTCTCGGGGTTGTTGGCCTGTGTGGGTGAGGAGAGAAGAGCAAGGGCGATAAAAGCGGGGGCGAGCAGAAAGGTTCTCATGGCTATATCCTCATTAACAGCATGGGACATACCTTAAGTTTAGGTCGTGATGAGCAGAACCACCGGATAAATAATAATGGGCAAACAAGCACTTTACGCGCTTATTGCCGCACAGGCTTTCGCCAGCGACGGCATGTATTAGCCTTGCTACGCTAAAGTTAACGAGCGTCCGGGCGGATCATATCGAAGCGCTGGCTTTCATCAATGCTGTAGTAGGCCGTCGGCCCGCCGGCGCGTAAAATCGGCTGCGCTTTCGCGGTTTGATAAATCCCGTCTTCCAGCAGCGACTCATCGATATGCACGGCGACCACTTCACCGAGCACCAGCCAGCTATCGATGGCTTCACCGCTGGCGCGCGTTAACTGAATACACTGCGACAGGCGACATTCGAAGTTGACCGGGCTTTCCGCCACGCGCGGGGCGCGGACGATCCGGCTCGGCGCGGCGGTCAATCCGGCGCGCAGGAATTCATCTTCATGACGTGGAATAGTGGCGGAAGTTTCATTCATCGCTTCGGCGAGTGGCCGGGTAGCCAGATTCCAGACAAATTCTTTTGTTTCAACAATGTTCTGCACGCTGTCTTTCCAGCCGCCGCTGGCGAAACCGATGATCGGTGGCCGATAGTTAAAGCAGTTGAAGAAGCTGTAGGGGGCGAGATTACGTTGCCCTGCGCTATCGAGCGAAGCGATCCAGCCGATGGGGCGCGGCCCGACGATGGCATTCAGCGGGTCGTGCGGCAGGCCGTGGCCTTCGGCAGGTTGATAGAAGTACATAGAGCACCAGAAAGCGAAATAAGAAGATATCCAGACTCCCTTATTTACCGCGCCGCCGTCAACGGGTATCTTACGCGGCTGTTGAAAGGAGATTGCCATGAAAGCCGAAAAGCCGGGGTTGCACCCGCGTAACCGTCATCACCAACGCTATGATTTGCCAGCGCTGTGCCAGACTTATCCTGAGCTGCAAAGCTATATCACCCTGAATCCGGCAGGTGAGCAAACCATTGATTTTGCTAATCCACTGGCGGTGAAGGCGCTGAATAAGGCGTTGCTGGCGCACTTTTACGCGGTAAAACACTGGGATATTCCTGACGGCTTCTTGTGCCCGCCGGTGCCGGGACGCGCGGACTATATCCACCATCTGGCCGACCTGCTGGCGCAGGATAGCGGCGAGATCCCGAAAAATGCCACCATTCTCGATATCGGTACCGGCGCGAACTGCATCTATCCGCTGATTGGCGCGCATGAATACGGCTGGCGCTTTACCGGTAGCGAAGTCAACCCGCAGGCCTTTGCCAGCGCCCAGGCGATTATCAACGGCAACCCAGGGCTGACGCGACAAATTCGTCTGCGTCGTCAGAAAGAGGGCCAGGCAATCTTTACCGGCATCATTCATAAGAATGAAACCTATGATGCGACCCTCTGCAACCCGCCGTTCCATGATTCCGCCGCCAGCGCGCGTGCCGGCGGCGAGCGTAAACGCCGTAATCTGGGGCTGGGGGAAGATAGCGTACTGAACTTCGGCGGCCAGCAGCAGGAACTGTGGTGTGAAGGCGGGGAAGTGGCCTTTATTTCGCAGATGATCCGCGAAAGCCAGCAGTTCGGCCGCCAGGTTAAATGGTTTACCTCGCTGGTCTCCCGCGGCGACAATCTGCCGCCGCTGTATCGCCTGCTGACCGAAGTCGGCGCGGTGAAAGTGGTGAAAAAAGAGATGGCGCAGGGGCAGAAACAGAGCCGCTTTATCGCCTGGAGCTTTATGGACGACGCAAAGCGCCGCCGTCCATTTTAAGTCTCTGCCGCCGGGGTTACGTTGCCCGGCGGCGGCAATACCTGCCAGGTTTGTACCGGCGCACGCACGCCGGCGCGATCGAAATGCTGCTTCACCTGGGTATCGAGGGCAAAGCGTACCGCCCACTGCTTCAGCGGCAGCGTCGTAAAGCTGACGCGTAACGTAAACGCGGTATTGCTTAGTCCTACCAGCCCGGCGAACGACGGTTCGCCAATAATCAGCCCGCGGATCTCCTCCTGCGCCATCAGATCGTCTACCGCCGCCTTCAGCGCCTGATTGGCTTTATCCAAATCCTCCTGCCTGTCGACATCATAGTTGGCGACCACCGAACCGATCCCGCGCACAAAGTTGGCGAAGGTGGTTATCGAAGACCAGGGAATAATATGGTACGCCCCGGTATCCTGGCGCACGCCCACCGAGCGGATCGACATCCGTTCCACCGTACCGGTTAATGGCCCGATGGTCACCAGATCGCCGGTGTTCATCCCGTTTTCAAACTGGATAAAGATGCCGGTAATAATATCTTTGACCAGCGTTTGGGCGCCGAAAGAGATAGCCAATCCTAATGCCCCGGCGCCCGCCAGCAGCGGCGCGATGTTCACCCCCACTTCCGACAATAAGATCATTATCGTAATAGTGGTAATGACCACCGCTAGCGCGTTGCGAAACAGCGTCAGCAGCGTTCTGGCGCGAGCGCTGGGCAGCGGGCGTCCATGAATGTCCGATGACAGGCGGTTCTCAATCAGGCTTGCCAGCAGGGTCCAGCCGACGGCGGAGAAGAACAGGATCAGCGCGATACGAATCAGGACATCCACCGTTTTCTGCCCGGCATCATTGTGAAGCCATTGCTGAAAATCAAATAGACCCCAGGCGCTCAGCAACAGCATCACCGCCACGCATACCGTAAGGATCCGCGCGGCTTTCAGCGAGGCGGAGATCCAGCCGTTGAGCCGTTTTTGCAGCTCCGGATAGTGGCGTTGGGTTTCTGGCGACAGGGTGATGGTTTTGGCTATCCAGCGTGACAAAATACCGGATACCAGCGCCGCGGCGCCGACGATAGCCAGGCTGCGCAGCGTCGCGCCCATCATAAATTTGAGGCTGTTGCCGGGGTCAAAGAGCGAAAAGAAGAACAGCACGATAAAGTAAGCGCAGGCCAGCCAGTGCCAGACCAGCGCAAAAGCGCGAATAAACAAGCTGAAGAACGGCAGCGAGCGGTCGGCAAGATGGATAAGCCCCTGAGTGATGGCGCGTTTGTTGTGGAAAATCAGATACAACGCCCACACCGTAATGCACAACATTATGATGACGTTGGCCAGCGCGCCAATCTGCACGTTAACCTGATTGGAGATAATCGGCACCGCTACGATCAGCCCGTAACCAATCAGGCTACTCAGGGCGCTGAGGCGTAAGTTCCAGTAGATTGCGTGTTCGTCGCTGATATTGAAGGGGCGTAAATCGGCAATCCGCGGGCAAAAAATCAATCGCAGAATGGCTTTAAAAAACTCGATCAGCGCGAAGGCGTTAAGAAACAGGCTTTGTTGGAAAGCAATGGTGCGGTTGCCGCCGTTTAAACGATCGCTTAACAGCTGCCCGATAAACAGCGTTAGCGCCAGCAGCAGCAGGTCAATGATAAAAGCGCCAGCGATGGTTGCCGGTAACTGAAGCCAGTTGTTGCGCTCACGGTTTTTGTGCCTTCCCCAATGGCCCATTTTGCGGTACAGCGGCAGCGCCGCCAGGCGTACTAACCACCAGAAGGCAAATACCAGCCCGGCCAGCAGCAGGAAGTCGCCAGCGGCATTGCGAAAAGCATCGGCATGGAAAGGCTTATGCGGCGAGCCGGTGATATTGCGCCATAGCTGCGAAAACCGTGACGACAGGCGCTCGCTATACTGGCGGCTAATTTCCGTCACGCTTTCCAGGACGGTTTGCTCGTCTTTGACTTCTGGCGGGGTCAGCGTGGGGGCGGCGGCAGGGGGCTGGGTAGCGGCGGCTTTGCGCAGCTCATCGATTAACTCCTGCCGCGAGTCTGGATTATCCAGCACGTCAGCTAATGCCGCCCAGGCGGCTTTTTTTTGTTCGAGGTCAGGCTCGCTGGCTGTGCTTTTGTCGGTTGTCGCCGCCGGAATGCCGGGCAATGACGCCGCCGACAGCGGCGAAATCCACAGCGCAGCGAGCAACAGTAGGATCCACGGCATGGGCGCCTCCATTGCATCTCAAACTGCTAAGTATAGAAGGGGTCAGAGGAGAAGGAGCGGTGGGATGAATCTGGAAAGCGTCTCTCCCCTTACCGGGGAGAGCCGGGCGCATCAGGCTACGTGCTGCAAAAACTCGCGCAGACGCGGGCTTGGCGGGTTCTTCACCAGAACCTGCGGGTCGCCGTCTTCGGCGATGCGGCCTTTATCGATGAAGATCAGCCGTGATGCCACTTTTTCAGCAAAGCCGATTTCGTGGGTTACGATGACCATCGTCATGCCTTCTTCGGCCAGGTCCTGCATGACTTTCAGCACTTCATGGCGCAGTTCTGGGTCAAGTGCCGAAGTCGGCTCATCAAACAGCATCATTTTCGGTTTCACCGCCAGCGCGCGGGCAATAGCGACGCGCTGCTGCTGGCCGCCGGAGAGTTCGGATGGATAGTGGTGCGCGCGTTCCGCAAGACCCACCTTCGCCAGCAGCTCTTTCGCCAGCGTTTCCGCCGCCGCTTTCGACGCGCCGCGCACGCGCTGCGGGCCGAACATCACGTTCTCCAGCGCCGTCAGGTGCGGGAACAGATAGAACTGCTGGAATACCATTCCGGCTTCCTGGCGAATTAAGCGTTCGTCAACCTTTGGGTCGTTCACCTTCAGGCCATCGACGATAAGATCGCCGCTGGTGATCTCTTCCAGTTTATTGATGCAGCGCAGCAGCGTGGATTTACCGGAGCCGGACGGCCCGATGATCACGACCACTTCGCCTTTGTTGATCTTCAGATCGATATCGTGCAGCACTTTAGTCGGGCCAAAGTGTTTGGAAACGTTTTTAAATTCAATCACAGGATTTTCATCCTTCTTTCAAGACGACGCAGAATGAAGCTCAACACCAGGGTGATGATCAGATAAATGACGGCAACGGCGCTCCAGATTTCCAGCGCGCGGAAGTTACCGGCAATAATTTCCTGGCCCTGGCGGGTCAGTTCGGCGACGCCGATAACGATAAACAGCGACGTATCTTTGATACTGATAATCCATTGGTTACCGAGCGGCGGCAGCATACGGCGCAGCGCCAGCGGCAGGATCACGTGGCGGATGGTCTCGCGGCGGGAGAGTCCCAGCGCTAGACCCGCTTCGCGGAAACCTTTATGGATGGACAGCACCGCGCCGCGGGTGATTTCCGCGATATAGGCCCCGGAGTTGATCATGATGGTCACCACCGCGGCGGTGAACGGGTCGATGCGTAAGTCGCTAAACGCCATCGGCAGCGCGAAGTAAATGAACATCACCTGCACCACAATAGGCGTGCCGCGGATGATTTCAATAAATACCAGCGCGATGTGGTTGGCTATCCAGCCGCCGAAACAGCGGGCGAAACCGGCCACCAGACCGATGATAAGGCCGCCAACCAGGCCGAGGACCGAAATCCACAGCGTCATTTTGGCGCCTTCCAGCAAAATAGGAATGGCGGGCCAGATGGCACTCCAGTCAAACTGCATAATGTGTTCCTGTTACTGTTACCGTGTCGAAAGCAGAGAAAGCCTCTGCGAATACGGCGCCGGGGAAAGAGACTCTGGCGCCGTGGAGCCCGCGGCGGATTGGCCGCGGGAAGTCGTCCTGATTATTATTTTGGTTCAGTACCGAACCATTTTTTGTAAATTTCGTTGTAGGTGCCGTTTTCACGCAGCGTTTTCAGCGCGCCGTTCACTTTTTCGCGCAGTTCGTCGCTGCCTTTCGGGAAGGCGATACCGTAGCTTTGCGCTTCCAGCGATTCGCCTACCGCTTTGAACTTGCCCTGACCGGCAGTTTTAATGAAGTACAGGATGTTTGGCGTGTCGTGCAGTACCGCGTCAGCGCGGCCGGTGCCCAGTTCCATATAAGCGTTATCAATGTTCGGGAACTGGCGCAGATCTTTGGTTTTGATGTTGGCTTTCGCATAATCAACGGAGCCGGTGCCGCTCTTCACGGCGACCACTTTGCCGTTCAGATCTTTCACATCTTTAATGTCATTGTTTTTCGCGTTCACCATCACCAGCAGGCCGCTTTTGTAGTAGCCGTCGGAGAAGTCGATTGCTTTTTTACGCTCGTCGGTGATGGTGATCCCCGCCAGCGCCAGATCGATGTTTTTGGTCTGCAGCGCGGGAATGATGCCGCTGAAGTCCATTGGTTTCAGGGTGTAGTCCAGTTTCAGCTCTTTAGCGACCGCGGCCCACAGGTCAATATCGAAGCCGACGTATTTATCACCTTGCTTAAATTCAAACGGAACAAACGCCGTATCGGTGGCGACTACCAGTTTTTTATCTGCGGCGTGAGACGAAACCGCAAAAGCCAGGGTCAGTGCAGCCAGTGACACTTTTAATACAGACTTCATAGTATTTCCTTTTTTATCCACGGGACGAGCCCCTGCGAGAACGTGTAGCCTAATGAAAAAATCGTGCCAGTTTTACAAGCTATTGTTTTTCAACAGGAGCTTTCATATTGCTTGCACAATTTCGGTTACTCGATACAGCAAACGCACCGTGACGGGGCATCATTTTGGTGCAATATAAACGTAGCGAATAACCAGAGCATTTTTAACGCAAACCCTGATGGGAAAACAATCTTGCTGTAACGATTGTGTGAGGTGATTATTACAATTGTTTTACTTTAGTACGCATTGTGTACATACATATGCACCAAAAGAGGGCGAGCTAAGCGATTGCGGGGGTAGCGTGGGAGAAAAGGAAAAAGCCGCCAGCGGGCGCTGACGGCGGTAGACGTTTATTCGATATTCGCTTCGATGAACCACAGGAATTTATCCAGGTCGCGGGAAGCCGCGGTAAAGATATCGGCGGTGTCTTCATCTTTCGCTTCGCTGATCGCTTTACGCACATCATTGGCCACGATGGCATAACGGTCCGCCAGCTCTTTCAGGTGTTCCTGAACGGTGTGAATATCCAGCGGGTAGCTTTTCAGCGGGCTTTTGCTGTTGATGACCTGAGTGGTACCCAGTGCGACGCCGCCCAGTTGAACGGCACGTTCAGCCATCGTATCAAGGTGATCGGTGAGCGCAGTGCGGAAACCATCCAGCATTTCATGGACGGCGATAAAGTTGGCACCGCGCATATTCCAGTGGGCCTGTTTGGTAATCAGCGACAGGTCGATGAACTGGATCACCTGGCGATTCAGCAGCTCAACGGTAGCTTTCTTTTCGTTGTCTGCGACATCGTTACGGGTATAGAGCAGGTTAGACGCTTTAGTTTTAACCAGTTTTGCGGTACTCATAGTTTCATATCCTCTTGATATTGATACTCGTCATACTTCAAATTCGAATTATGTAGAGCGTTTGTCCCAAATGACTTCGGGACTAATTATAGCAAGGGATATTGGGTATGAGGCATCGGCTGTCCATATCAGTCCGATAGCGCTAAGTTGTTGGCTATTTAAAAAGTTTTATTAAATCAGATGATTAGAAGCACACAACTGGCTCGCTATGAACGCGAGCCAGGGCGGTAACAAAATCTTAATTTATATCGACTTTCTCGATTTTGCTTTGCCGTTGCATGGTTAGCGTTGAGCCCATTGAGGCGATGATAATCGCCCCTAACGCCAGAGTTTGCGTCAGGGTTAGCGTCTCGCCGAGGAACACCATTCCCGACAGCGCCGCCAGCGCCGGCTCCATGCTCATCAGCGTGCCGAAGGTACGGGTGGGCATCCGGGTCAGGGCGATCATTTCCAGCGAATAGGGTAGGGCGGTGGAGAGAATGGCGATGCCAAGCCCCAGCGGCAGCAGCGACCATTGCAGCAGCGTATCGCTGGCCTGGACGACGCCGATGGGCACAAAAATTACCGCCGCGATGAGCGAGCCCATAGCCACCGTCGCCGGGCCATGTTCTTCACCCGCGCGCTGGCCGGTAAGAATATAGACCGCCCAGAATGCGCCGGCGCCGAGCGCGAACAGCGCGCCGACTAAATCCACTTCCCCTACGTTTTGCCCAAGCGGCAGCAGGAACCACAGCCCGAGCACCGCCAGCGCCACCCAGACGAAATCAAGCGGGCGGCGTGAACCGAAGAGCGCCACCGCCAGCGGCCCTGTGAACTCCAGCGCGACCGCGACGCCAAGCGGGATCCGCTGCAGCGATAAATAGAAGAGATAGTTCATCGCCCCTAGCGCCACGCCGTAAAAGAACAGCGGTAGCCGCTGCTGCGGGGCAAAGCGCAGTCGCCACGGCTTAAAAATAACGACTAAAATTAAAGTGCCGAGCGTTAGGCGTAGAGCGGTGACTCCCGGTGCGCCAATCAACGGGAAGAGCGATTTCGCCAGCGATGCGCCGCTCTGAATGGAGACCATGGCGATCAAAATAACCAGTATCGGCAACCACGCCGGAACTTTACGGGACGAGCCGGGCATCCTTTCTCCTGTCAGGGTTTGTCAAAAGAGGTAAAGGTTCCAGTGTACTGGAATAACCGCTTAACGGTTTAGCGATTGTTGAAAAAAGAGGGTGGAAAAACAGTACAATGGCGTAAAATGCGTAGGGGAATGCCTTCGCGACTAAGAATAATCTGGATGCGGAGCGCTTACGGCTGGTAAACGTTAAGCACTTTTTGCGCGAAAAGTGTTTGATTTCCAGATTGTTACGAAATCGTGGAAACTTTTGCTTACATGAAAAAGTATGTTAGACAATGTAAAGTCAAAAGAGTTTCCCAAAAGTTTTTGATATATTTAAGACTTAGGACTTATTAGAAACACATTTGAGGTGGTTATGAATAAAATTGCACGTCTTTCAGCACTGGCCGTTGTTCTGGCTGCATCCGTAGGTACTACTGCTTTCGCTGCAACTTCTACCGTTACCGGTGGTTACGCTCAGAGCGACATGCAGGGTAAAGCTAACAAAGCAGGCGGTTTCAACCTTAAGTACCGTTACGAGCAAGATAACAACCCGCTGGGCGTTATCGGTTCCTTCACCTACACCGAAAAAGACAACACCAGCAACGGTACTTACAACAAAGGTCAGTACTACGGCATCACCGCTGGTCCGGCTTACCGTCTGAACGACTGGGCGAGCATCTACGGCGTAATCGGTGTTGGCTACGGTAAGTTCCAGAACAACAACTTCCCGAACCAGAAATCCGACATGAGCGACTACGGTTTCTCTTACGGCGCTGGTATGCAGTTCAACCCGATCGAAAACGTTGCCCTGGACTTCTCCTACGAGCAGTCTCGCATTCGTAACGTTGACGTCGGCACCTGGATTGCTGGCGTAGGTTACCGCTTCTAATCACTTCGGTGATATAAAAAATCCGCCTCAAGGGGCGGATTTTTTTTGCCTGTGATTCGGCGATACCGTTTAGTTGACGGTAAACTCGTCGCTGCCCAGATGGTTGTAATCCACCTTCTGTAACTGGAAATTGGTGATATACACCGGTCCGGCTTTCTGTTCCGAGATAAAGCGATAGCGTGGGGTAATTTCCTGTGCGCTGATGCCGGTCCACTGCGAGAAGAAGCTGAGGAAATCATTCGCCGAGCGGCGGGCTTTAATCATCTTATGCGCTTTATCGTCGCTGGAGAGCACCATAAACGGTACCTGGAAGTTCTGCTGATATTTGTCATCATGGGCGAGATACTGCACCGCCTTACCGCGTTCTTTAAATGCCAGACCGTGATCGGAAAAATAGGTGAGCGAGAAAGAACTGCCGGAATTCTGTAGCTGGCCGTAGAGTTTCGCCAACAGCGCGTCGGTTTGCGTCACGCTGTAGAGATAGCATGAGGTCTCCTTTGACTCCACAAAGGTGGTGTACTTGCCTTTGGTACGATCGCAGGCCTGCGGGTGCGAGCCCATAATATGCAATACGATCAACTGCGGCTGGCTGCGCTCGACTGATAATACCTGCTCGGTCAGTTTCAGCAGTTGCTCATCCTGCGTATTTTTATTGGCTTCAAAATCCCCATTTTTCAGGAACTGCACCTCATCGGCGCGTTTGGCGATGCTGGCGATGGCGGTGTCGTATTCACCAATTTGCCCTTGATTGGAGAACCACCAGGTCTGGAAGCCCGCGCGGTTGGCGAGGGTGACGAAGTTATCCTGATACTGGGGTTTACCGTCTACCACCCGATTGAGGGTCAGGCCCAGCGATTTCTGCGTGGAGCCGCTGGCGGCGACGTAGTTTTTAAACAGATAGCCGTTGACCGAACTGGCGAACGGCGTGTTGTCCCAGTGGCCGCCGAAAGCGCCAAGCGCATCGCGGCGCGCGCTCTCACCAATCACCACGACATAGAGATGGTATTTCGGCTTCACCGCCAGCACGTGCCAGCTATCTTTCATGTTCGCCAACTGCGCCATCCGCGCCTGTTCATCCAGCACTTCATTGTTATTAACGATCACGTCTTTTACGAAGCGCACGGCGGGGTAACCGCTATCAATGACTTTAAAGACGCCGCCCCAGGCCAGATTCTGCACAGGTTGCAGGAAGAAGATACCGATGCTAAACAGCAGCCCCAGATATTCCACTTTGCCAAGGCGCGCGGGCGGCTGTGGTTTCCGCCGTACGGCAATGACGCCGAGGGCGAAGATAAATACCGCCAGCAAATAGTTGTACCACGGGAAAATAGTGAGAATTTCCGTCGACTCTTCCACGTTGGTGGCGTGCAGCGCCAGCAACGTATTGAAGTTTGGCGCGCCGTAAGCCTGGCCGAAGGGATAGTACATCGCGGCCAGCAGGGAATAGAGGCCAACTACCCCTTTTTGTACCCGCGGAAAGGTGCGCCAAAGCAGATGGAGTACGCAGGTAAACGCAACGGTATAGAGCAAGCTAAATTCATACCCAAGCGCCAGATTAATCAACAGCGACTGTAAAAAGTAGAATCCTGTCCACGGGTTCAGGGCCAGTCTGCGGGCGGCCAGCGTTTCTTTCAGAGTGACATTCATAATTCGTAATCAACAAGACGCCATGTTCGTCCCCTGGCATCAAGGGGGTAAAACCTGCTGGACAGTGCGTGAAGAGGGTCTCTGCGAGCCGCAGTAGTGGCAGGGCTGACAAACGATAGGGCCTGCGAATGGTAAGGTCAACTGTTCATAACAGATTGTTTTGCGAGAAAGCTTACAAAACTTGAAAAAAGCGCTGAAGGGCGAGACAACCGGGTAGGTTAACGGGGAAAAATGACAAAAAAATGAAGCGGCGTACCGCGACGCCGCGTTAGTGGTTAGGTTTATCCTGCTGCGGTTTGCCGTTGATCATGTCGCACAGCATGCCGATCAGCATTAAGCGTACTTTAAAGGGTGAATGGCTAAACACGTTTAAGCACCTCTTGAATTCGTTCATGGTTATTCCTCCTGCGTTTTCGCGCCGTCAAATCCGTGATGGCTGTTTGCATTACATACAGATATAGCACAGGCTATATTTTATAGCTATGGCTAAAATGTTATTTTTTTGTGCTCCGGGCGCAATCCATTACAATGTGGATCCTTTTATATGATGCTTGACGCGTCACACCAACGAGGAAGCACAATGAACCGTCGCGCAGGTAAGCCCATAACTAAAAAAGTGACGCAGCTGGTTAATGTCGAAGAACACGTAGAGGGGTTTCGTCAGGTGCGCGAAGCGCATCGTCGCGAGCTGATTGATGACTATGTGGAGCTTATCTCCGATCTGATCAACGAAGTGGGCGAAGCGCGCCAGGTGGATATGGCTGCGCGTCTTGGCGTTTCGCAACCGACGGTGGCGAAAATGCTTAAACGTCTGGCGAGCGTCGGCTTGATCGAACAGATCCCCTGGCGCGGGATCTTCTTAACCCCGGAAGGGGAAAAGCTGGCCCATGAAAGCCGCGAGCGTCATCAGATAGTGGAAAACTTTCTGCTGGCGATTGGCGTGAGTCCGGAGATTGCCCGCCGCGATGCCGAGGGAATGGAACACCACGTTAGCGAAGAGACGCTGGCGCAATTTAAGCTGTTTACCCAGAGATTACACGCAGAATGAATCTCCCCTTTGTGCAGTCGCTCGCTCGCGACCGTTTCCTGCATCTTTTGTTACTTATCGCCGTTATCCTTAGCCTGTTTGTTCCTTTCGCGCCTCAGCGCTGGGGGCAGGCTATCGACTGGCACACGATCATCACCCTTAGTGGGCTGATGCTGCTGACCAAAGGGATTGAACTGAGCGGTTATTTTGATGTGCTGGGGCGCAAAATGGCGCGCCGTTTCGTCACCGAACGCCAACTGGCCATCTTCATGGTGCTGGCTGCCGCGCTGCTTTCCACTTTTTTGACCAACGACGTCGCGCTGTTCATTGTCGTTCCCCTCACGTTAACGCTGAAAAAATGGTGCGCCATCCCGGTGAACCGGCTGATTATTTTTGAAGCGCTGGCGGTTAACGCCGGCTCTTTATTAACGCCCATCGGCAATCCGCAGAATATTTTACTGTGGGGCCGCTCCGGGCTATCGTTTCTTGCCTTTATCGGCCAGATGCTGCCGCTGGCGGCGGCGATGATGATCACGCTATTGGTGCTGTGTTGGTTCTGTTTCCCCGCCGCTCGGCTCAATTATCAAAGTAGCGACAAAGCGCCGGAGTGGCGGCCGCAGCTGGTGTGGAGCTGCCTCGCTTTCTACCTTATCTTTCTGGCTGCGCTGGAGATGAAGCAGGAACTCTGGGGGCTGGCGCTCATTGCCGTCGGGTTCCTGCTGCTGGCGCGAGCGGTGATTATCAACGTCGACTGGTCGCTGCTGCTGGTGTTTATGGCGATGTTTATCGACGTTCACCTGCTGACGCAGCTGCCGGTGCTGCAGCAGTGGCTGAACGACGTCGGCCAGCTCTCGCATGGCGGGCTATGGCTGACGGCAATTGGCCTGTCGCAGTTTATCAGCAACGTGCCGTCGACTATTTTGCTGCTCAACTACGTGCCGCCAACGATGCTGTTAGCCTGGGCGGTGAACGTCGGCGGTTTTGGCCTGCTGCCCGGATCGCTGGCGAATCTGATTGCGCTGCGGATGGCCGGCGATCGCCGGATCTGGTGGCGTTTTCATCTTTATTCCATTCCGCTGCTGATCTGGGCGGCGCTCACCGGTTACGCCATGCTCGCGCTGTGGCGCTGATTTTCAGAGGATTGGGCAAGAAACGGGCAGGAACACCCCATTCGCAATGACGACGCTCGGGCTATAACTATCTGGCTGACGTTAATCATCCGAATGAGGAGACTGCTATGCGTTATCAAAAACTGGGAAATACCGGCCTGTTTGTCTCTGAGCTGTGCCTTGGCACCATGACCTTCGGCGGCGAAGAGGGGATGTGGGGAAAAATCGGCCAGCTGCGCCAGGCGGAAGCCGAACAGCTGGTGGGCAGCGCGCTGGATGCGGGCATCAACTTCATTGATACCGCCAACGTTTATTCAGAAGGACGCTCGGAGGAGATCACCGGCCAGGCGTTAAAGAATCTGAAGATACCGCGTGAAAACGTGGTGGTGGCGACCAAAGTGTTCGGCGAAACCGGCACCGCTGGGGTGAACTCGCGCGGCAGCTCACGCTACCACATTATGGGCAGCGTGAAAGAGAGCCTGCGCCGCCTGCAGCTCGATCATATCGATCTCTATCAATTACACGGTTTCGATCCGGCGACGCCTATTGAAGAGACGCTGTCGGCGCTGGACACCCTGGTGCAGCAGGGGCATGTGCGCTATATCGGTGTTTCTAACTGGGCGGCATGGCAAATCGCCAAAGCGCTGGGCATCGCGGAACGCCTCGGGCTCTCGCGCTTTGCTTCTCTGCAGGCTTACTACACGATTGCCGGGCGTGAGCTGGAACGCGAACTGGTGCCGATGATGCAAAGCGAAGGTCTCGGCCTGATGGTCTGGAGCCCGCTAGCGGGCGGTCTGTTGAGCGGTAAATATCGCCGCGATGGTCAGGCGGAAGCGGGCGGTCGTCGCCTGGAGTTCGATTTCCCGCCGGTGAATAAAGATCGCGCCTTTGACTGCATTGACGTTATGCAGGTGATAGCCGAAGCGAAAGGGGTCTCGGTGGCGCAGATTGCGCTGGCGTGGTTACTGCATCAGCCGGCGGTCACCAGCGTTATTATTGGCGCCAAACGGGCCGAGCAGTTGCAGGATAACATTGCCGCCACCGCTATTCGCCTGAGTGAAGATGAGCTGCGCCAGCTTGACGCGGTCAGCGCGCTGCCGCGCGAGTATCCGGGTTGGATGCTGGAGCGCCAGGGGGAATATCGCCGTAAGCAGCTTGACGCGCAGTAACGCTGTTTTTTCGTGCTTATAAAGATCGCCGCTTGCGGCGATCTTTTTTGTTTGTATGGCTCACAGAAAACGATCCTGCTTTTGCTTCGGAGGTAGTTTTTTTGTATATGACTAGTCATAACATTTAAATGACTAGTCATATACAGAGGCGAACCATGAAAGACAAACTACCGGCCAATTTTTTATGGGGTAATTCGGTCTCCAGCATGCAGACCGAAGGGGCGTGGAATGAGGGGGGGAAGGGGATGTCGGTGTACGATATCCGTGAACCGTCGGAGTTCGCCTCGGACTGGAAGGTAGCGACCGACTCCTACCATCGCTTCCGCGAAGACTTTGATTTAATGCAGGATCTGGGCATGAACTGCTATCGCTTCCAGATAGCCTGGAGCCGCGTCTGTCCGCAGGGAGATGGCGAGTTTAATGAAGAGGGGATTGCGTTCTACCATCAGTTTATTGATGAGCTCATTGCCCGCGGTATTGAACCGATGATCTGCCTCTATCACTTCGATATGCCCTTGTCGCTGGCGGAGCGCTATAACGGTTTTACCGATCGCCGGGTAATGGACGCTTTTATCCGCTATGGCCAGAAGATGATCGACTGCTACGGCGATAAGGTGAAGTACTGGCTGACCTTCAACGAACAGAATCTTTACCATTCGCCGGAGGCTTTTCTGATCACCGGCTATCTGCGTGGCTATAAAACGCTGCGCGAACTCTACCAGATCCAGCACCACGTAATGATGGCGCACGTCCATCTCACCGACTATCTGCATCAGGCCAAACCGCAGTGTCTGATGGGCGGAATGCTGGCCCATGCGCTGGTCTATCCGGCAACCTGTAAGCCGCGCGATATTCTGTGCGCCCAGCAACTGGACGAGTTTTTAAATCAGAATCTGCTGCGCGCCTACGCGGGCGAGGGCTATAGTCCGGAAGTGATGCATTTTGTCGCCCGTGAAGGTTTTGACGATATCTATCGCCCTGAAGATATCGCGTTGATGGCGAGGGTGAAGGTCGACTATCTGGCATTCAGCTACTACGCCAGCCGCACGCTCAATAGCGACGCGATTCCGCCAGGTACGGCGGTGAACAACTATATGTTGTTCGGTAATCAGGACAATCCATACCTGAAAGCGACGGAATGGAACTGGCAGATCGATCCGCTGGGATTCCGCACGATCATTACCCGCTATTACAACGACTGGCGGCTGCCGGTCTTCCCAATTGAAAACGGGATTGGGGTGATCGAATCCTGGGACGGCGAAAATCAGGTCGCCGATGATTACCGCATTGCCTACCACCGTGACCACATTAACGCCATGAAAGCGGCAATGTTTGAAGACGGGGCGCAGGTGATAGGCTATCTCGGCTGGGGATTAATCGATATCCTTAGCTCGCAGGGCGACATGCGTAAACGCTACGGCGTGGTGTACGTCAATCGTGAAAACCACGATCTCAAGGATCTTAAGCGGGTACCGAAGAAAAGCTACGCGTGGTTGAAGCGGGTTATCCACAGTAATGGCGAAGAGATGTAACGGCGAGCGGGCGGTGTATGCTGCCCCCCAGCCCCTCACAAAATAGTAAAGGATCGGAGAATGACGGCGAAGTATCTTAATATCGCGCGGGAAATAAAAAAGCGGATCATTAGCCAGCAGTATCCTGCCAGCGCGCCGTTACCTGACCAGTTTGCGCTGGCGGCAGAGTTCAATACCAGCCGGATGACGATCCAGCAGGCAATGCGTCAGCTGATTGTCGAGGGGCTTATCTACACCCGCAAAGGGCAGGGTACCTTTGTGCGGAAAAATTTCCTCCAGCTATCGCAGTGGGAACTGCCCGGCAGCGACTATTTCGGCGCCACCAAAACCTGGGAGCATCTCGGCGAGGTGCAAAGCGAAGTAGTGCGCTTTGAACTGCGTTTTCCCAGCGAGAAGGAACAGAGTTCGCTGCTGATCGACGCCGATGCGCCGGTGTATGACTTTGTCCGCCTGCGGTTGCTTAACGGCGAGCCGGTCTCGCTGGATCTCACGGTAATGCCGGTGGCGCTGGTGCCGGGGCTCAATAAAAGTCATCTGCAGACTTCGGTGTTTCGTTATGTGCAGGAGACGCTGGGGCTGAAGCTGATGGGGTCTTATCGGGTGGTGCGGGCGATGAAGCCGGATGAGCTGGACAAATTACATCTTAACTGCGAGCCGAGCGACCCGGTGCTGGAGGTTGAGCAGGTTATCTATCTGGAAGACGGTACGCCGCTGGAGTACGCGCACTGTCACTACCGCTACGATCATGGCGGGGTCATTCTGGTCAATAACGGCTAACCGGGAGCGCTCCCTGCTGGCGCAGCGCTTAGCAGATGCAGATAAAAAAACGGCGGGCACCAGGCCCGCCGTTTTCATGTGCTAGCTGAACTTAGTTCAGGCGCACCGGCATCCCTGAACGGTTCTGGATCGCCTGATCCATTACGCTCTGGTCAACGTCAGGCTGGCTGGTCACCGACTGCACGGCCTGAGTCAGGCTGATAGGCACGATTTCGCCGCCTTTGAACTGCGCTTCGGTGGTCGACAGCGGGTTGTGTACTTCAACGTAGCGGCTGCCATCCGGTTCGGTGGTGGCTTTTACCGGCTCATCGATAAACTGCACGCGGGTGCCGACCGGCACGTTCTCAAACAGGAATTTGATGTCTTCGTTACGCAGACGTACGCAGCCGTGGCTCACGCGCAGGCCGATACCAAAGTTGGCGTTGGTACCGTGGATGGCGTACAGACGGCCGATATACAGCGCGTACAGACCCATCGGGTTATCCGGGCCTGCTGGTACGACTGCCGGCAGCGGGTTACCTTCCGCGGCGTATTCGGCGTGCATTTTCGCCGTCGGGGTCCAGGTCGGGCCCGCTTTCTTACGCTCAACTTTGGTCGTCCAGTTGATCGGCGTATCTTTACCCAACTGGCCGATACCGATCGGCAGTACGATCACGGTATTGGTGCCTTTCGGGTAGTAGTACAGACGCATCTCGGCGCTGTTGATGACGATGCCTTCATGCACGGTGTCCGGCAGAATCAGCTGTTGCGGAATATTCAGCACGGTACCGCCTTTCGGCAGGTAGGTATCCACGCCCGGGTTCGCTTCCAACATGTTGGACAGACCCATCTGATATTTGGCAGCGAAATATTCCAACGGCTGTTTATTATCGTCTGGAATAGTGATGACCTGGTTCTGGCCAATCAGACGGCTGCCGTCGGTTGGCAGAGGATAGGTAACAGCTGAAGCTGTGTTGCAAAAGCCCACGATGGCGAAGGCTGCCGCTAATAGTGTCGATAATTTCATATTCTTCATGTCGTGCGCGGTGTCAACGCCACACGGGCCTTGTTAGATATTCAGATAGTAGATGGGAGCGCATTATATGTGCTTTCCGATAAACAGGTAAATCAGATGTGTACGAAATCACAATTTTTTCCTGTTGCTAATAGTGTAGTGCGCAACGCGCCGCTTTCACGGCGAATCGTCTGGTTAGTGAAACGTGGATTAATCTTCCAGCAGCCGCGACTGCAATGCTTCACGCGCCTGCGGCGTCAGGCGGTATTCCTGTTCCAGCCAGCGGTCGACATGACCGTAATGCTGTTCAATGCTGGACAACGCGGTCGCCAGATATGACTCCTGGACGGTCATGATGGCGGCGAGATTTTTACGCCCGTGCTCATTAAGGCCTTCGCCGAAGGTGTCGAGCAGGAATCCTTCGACCTGCGCCAGCATCCCCTGGGTCAGCAGATACTCTTCCATGACCGTATTGCTATCACAGCCGAGCGCGAACAGCGTCAGGGCGCAGCCGACGCCAGTGCGGTCTTTACCGACGGCGCAGTGCTGCAGCAGGGCGCCGTCAAAAGGCTCCATTAGCCATTGCGTCAACTGGCGATAGGCGGCGTTATTAAACGGTAACTGGCGGTAGAGCTGTAGCATAAACTGCTCGCCGTCCATGGTGTTGAGGGTCGCGGCGTTAAACTCGGTGACTTTCGCATTGACGCTGCTGGAAAGCGGATTGGCCGGGGCGTTGAGGTAAAAGGCTTCGCTATTCAGCCGATCGGGGCTGCGGTTGACCTCTGTCGGATCGCGATAATCCAGCACCCGGCTCAGCGGAATGGCGCTGAGATGATTGAGATCCTCCGGCGTCATGTTGTGCAGCGAGCCTGAGCGCAGCAGTTTGCCTGAACGTACGCGCCGGCCGTCGGCCGCGCGTTGACCGCCTAGGTCGCGAAAGTTGATGCCGCCTTGAAGCGAGATAAATGCAGGATGGCTGGTGCGGGTGGTCATAAATTCCCTCTGAATTGCGGATAATTATTATGTCTTAGCAATCGGTCATTTTGCGGTAAAACCCTGACCATAGCATAGTTATTGGCGGGCTTTTTACCGCAAGCCGTGAAAAGTGAAGCATTTGCTGGCATAATGTCTGGTTCATCACATCCCTAATTCTCTATTTTCAGGATATCCTCGTGCTAGTATCCAGCAACGTCACCATGCAGTTTGGCAGTAAGCCGCTGTTTGAAAACATCTCCGTCAAATTTGGCGGCGGCAACCGCTACGGCCTGATTGGCTCCAACGGCAGCGGCAAATCTACGTTTATGAAGATCCTCGGCGGCGATCTTGAGCCGACGCTGGGCAACGTGTCTCTCGATCCGAACGAGCGCATCGGTAAGCTGCGCCAGGATCAGTTCGCCTTCGAAGAGTTCACCGTGCTGGATACGGTTATCATGGGCCACGGCGAGCTGTGGGAAGTGAAGCAAGAGCGCGATCGCATCTACGCGCTGCCGGAAATGAGCGAGGAAGACGGCTATAAAGTGGCCGACCTGGAAGTAAAATACGGCGAGATGGACGGCTATTCCGCCGAAGCGCGCGCCGGTGAACTGCTGCTCGGCGTCGGTATTCCGGTGGAGCAACATTACGGCCCGATGAGCGAAGTCGCGCCGGGCTGGAAACTGCGTGTCCTGCTGGCGCAGGCGCTGTTCTCCAATCCGGATATCCTGCTGCTCGATGAACCGACGAACAACCTCGACATCGATACTATTCGCTGGCTGGAGCAGGTGCTGAACGAACGCGACAGCACCATGATCATCATTTCGCACGACCGTCACTTCCTGAACATGGTCTGTACTCATATGGCGGATCTCGATTACGGCGAACTGCGCGTGTATCCGGGCAACTATGACGAATATATGACCGCGGCGACCCAGGCGCGTGAGCGTCTGCTGGCCGATAACGCCAAGAAGAAAGCGCAAATTGCCGACCTGCAGGCCTTTGTTAGCCGCTTTAGCGCCAACGCTTCAAAATCGCGTCAGGCGACCTCTCGCGCCCGTCAGATTGATAAAATTAAGCTGGATGAAGTGAAAGCCTCCAGCCGTCAGAACCCGTTCATTCGCTTCGAACAGGATAAGAAACTGTTCCGTAACGCGCTGGAAGTGGAAGCGTTGGCGAAAGGCTTCGATAACGGCCCGCTGTTCAAAGGGGTTAATCTGCTGCTGGAAGTTGGCGAAAAGCTGGCGGTACTGGGGACCAACGGCGTCGGTAAATCAACGATGCTGAAAACCCTGGTCGGCGAACTGGAAGCGGATAACGGTACCGTCAAGTGGTCCGAAAACGCCCGTATCGGCTACTACGCTCAGGATCATGCCGAAGATTTCGAGAACGACCTGACGGTCTTTGACTGGATGAGCCAGTGGAAACAGGAAGGCGATGACGAGCAGGCGGTACGCAGTATCCTCGGTCGTCTGTTGTTTAGCCAGGACGATATCAAAAAGCCGGCGAAAGTCCTCTCCGGTGGTGAGAAAGGTCGCATGCTGTTCGGTAAGCTGATGATGCAGAAACCGAATATCCTGGTGATGGATGAACCGACTAACCACCTGGATATGGAATCGATCGAATCGCTGAACATGGCGCTGGAGATGTATCAGGGCACCCTGATTTTCGTTTCTCACGACCGTGAGTTCGTGAGTTCGCTGGCGACTCGCGTACTGGAGATCACCCCAGAACGCGTAATCGATTTCAGCGGCAACTACGAAGATTACCTGCGCAGTAAAGGTATCGAGTAATTCCTCCCCGTTACCCGGGTAGCGGCTGCGCCTTACCCGGGCTACCCGCTGTCCGTTGCCCGGGCGACCAAACCGCACAGTGTTGTAGCCCCGGTAAGCGGTAGCGCCACCGGGGATTTCTGGACCACCAATACCGGCAGTTTCAGCGGGACTTGGTCAGAGCCTCCACTCGGTCCCTTCGACGCCATTCACCAGCAGTTGGCGTTTTTCTCCCGCCGGTAATGACAGCTTCAAGGCTTTCCACGCCGGACTATAGTTGCCGCGAGCATTAATTTTCAGGTTTATGCTGCTGGCGCTGCAGGTCATTTCCCACTCCAGCCATAGCGCATCCCCCTCTTTATAGCCCCAGCTTTCGCCGTCGTCTTCAAACAGCAGACCGCGGGTTGAGCCGGCACCTTTCAGCGGGAACAACTGCAGTTCGCGACGATCGTCTTTTTGCGCATCGATGTGGTTGATACGTTCACTGAGCGGCAGACCGGCGCCGGCGCGGACCAGCAGCGGCAGTTTTTCCAGCGGTGCGTCCAGCGTCACCCACTGACCACCGGCGAACCACTGGTGGCTGTAAAAATCGTACCAGCCGTCCTGATTATCGGGCAGCCACAGCTGGCGCTGACGGGCGCCAGGCTCGACCACGCTTGCTACCAGCAGATCGCGCCCCAGCATAAAGTCATCACACTCGGCGAAGGTCTGGGTATCGTGCTGGTGATCGAGAAAGGTCGGGCGCAGCATGGGTTCGTCATCGGCATGCGCCTGCCATAACAGGGTGTACAAATAGGGCAGCAGACGGTAGCGCAGCTCGATGGCAGAGCGGATCGCCGGGGTGATTTCCGGGTACATCCAGGGTTCATTGACCGTCTGGTCGTCATTCCACGAGTGAATGGTAAAGCGCGGATGCATCACGCCGTTTTGCACCCAGCGAACGAACAGTTCTGGTTCGGGTTTATCGCCGGAGAATCCGCCGACGTCATGGCCGACGTTAAACAACCCGGAGAGACTCATCCCTAATCCCATACGGGTGTTATAGCGCAGCGTATCCCAGTTAGTGCGGTTGTCGCCGCTCCAGGTCTGTACGTAGCGCTGCATCCCGGCACAGCCGGAGCGGGAGATCAGATACGGGCGCTTTTGCGGCGCAAAGCGCTGCTGCGCTTCCAGCGAGGCGCGCATCATCAATAATGGCATCACCGGACGAATATGCTTAATGGCGATTTCGCGGCCAAAGCCGTAGCAGCGCGCCTCGCCGTCCCACACCTCATACTCGTTATTATCGTTCCAGGTCGAATCGATACCCATCTCCAGTAGCTGGGTGGTCACGCCTTCCTGCCACCAGGTCACGGTGTGCGGGTTGGTGAAGTCGAGATGCGAACCTTCATCGTCCCAGAAGCTGGAACGCTCGGGAGCATCGGTTTGCGAATCGCGAATGAAAAGGCCGCGTTCCGCCACTTCGCCATAGCGTGGGTGATCCTGCAGCAGACACGGTTTGATATTGGCAGCCAGTTTCAGCCCGGCATCGTGGAACGACTGGCTCATCACTTTTGGCTGCGGCACCTTGTCGTAGTTCCAGTTAAAGACGTAGCGTTTGCCGTTGATTGAGGTATAGCCGGAAGAGAGCTGGAACGAATCACAGGGGATCGCATGCTGCTCGCACAGGCGGATAAAGTTCATCAGCTGATTTTGCGCATCCGGCGCGTCGGTATAGTGCATCGTCGAGCCGCTATAGCCGAGGCTCCATTTCGGCCCAAACAGCGTTTTACCGGTCAGACGGACAAACGCTTTGGTCACATCCAGCACCTGCTTACCGGTAAACAGGTAATAATCGATGTCGCCGGCCTCCGCCTGCCAGCGGCGATAGGCGGTGTGGTAGTTGTCGATTTCATTGCCCAGATCCAGCCAGCAACTGCTCAGGTTGTCATAGAACAGGCCGTAGCTGATATCGCTGCGCTGCGTGATGGTAAACGGAATATGTTTATACAGCGGGTCGGTGCTGACGGCGTTGTAGCCCATGGCATCGAGGTTACGCATTTCGTAGCGTTTGCCGTTACGCTGCAGGTCACCGGCTTTTTCACCCAGCCCGTAGAAACGTTCATCTTTGCGGCGGCTAAGATAATGGGCGACGCCATCCCCGTGGGCGTTTGCCAGATAGGCGCTGGTTGGGCGGTCATTGGCGAGCGTCTGCCACTCACCGGCCTCGTCGCGATAGCTCCACTCCAGCCAAAGCGGCTGGTGGACGGTGACGCGCAGCTGGCTGGTGGCGATGGTCAGCGTGTCATCCGCTTCGCTCATCTGCCAGGCCGGGAGGCTAAAACCGCTGAGGTCATCCCGCGCGCGGCCTTCCCACGGCACATCCTGCTGCGGGGCGATACTCCAGGTGCGATCCAGCGCCAGTTGGCCCTGGCGCTTCAGCAGGACGCGGAATAAATTCTCTTCCAGCACATACAGACACAAAGTGTGCTGACCATCAACGGTCAATTCAACGTGATGCTCCAGCTGTTGGTGCAAACTCCAGTGTTTCAACGTCTTCATATTTTACATCCACTCTCAGGCGCGCTTGGCGCGACGTTCAGCAATAAATGCCACCAGGAAAACGGCGCCAATCAGGTCAAAGAAACCCATGGCGATAAACAGCGGGTTGAAGCCAATTTTGTCGGCGGTCACCCCGATTAATAATGAGAACAGGAAGCTGGCGATCCACGCCGCGGAGCCGCGCATACCGTTGACCGTCGCCATTTGTCCCTTGTCGAAAGACTCCACCACCAGCGCGCTGAGCATGCAGGAGATGATCTGATGGCCGAAACCGCCAATGGAGATCAGGATGATGGTGATATAGGGATCGCGGGTAATAGCGACCAGCGCCAGCGAGATCATCAGAAACGCGCCGGTCACAGAACTGGCGATGACCGAATTGACTCGCGTACAGCCGAACCAACGGACGTACAGGCGGGTGAGATAGCCGCTGACCACGCTGCCAAGGTCGGCGGCGAGGAACGGCAGCCAGGCGAACATCGCTATCTGTTTAAGATCCATACCGTGCTCTTTCGCCAGGTACAGCGGCACCCAGAAGCTCAGCACCGCCCAGGCGGGCTCGGCCATAAAAGCGGGGATGGCGATACCGTAGAAACGTTTGTTCTTCGAGACGGTTTTTAGCGCGGTAAAAAAGGGCAGCTTCACCGGCGGCGCTTCGTTGTCCTGCTTGATGTACTCCAGCTCGCTTTTGCTGAGATTCGGGTGTTTTTCCGGGCTCTGATAGAACGCCCACCACAGCACGACCCACAGCAGCGCCAGCACGCCGGTAAACATAAACGCGCCCTGCCAGCCGAAGGAGGCGTGGGCGAAGTAGATGATAGGCGGTGCCAGCATCGCGCCGATAGAAAAGCCGACGCCGGCCCAGCCGGCGGCGATCGGCCTTTCGGGTTTCGGGAACCACTCGCCGATGGTTTTAGCGTTAGCCGGGGTGGCGGCCGCCTCTGCGCCGCCCATAAAGAAGCGTAAAATAGCCAGATGCAGCCAGCTGCCTGCTCCGGCGTGCGCGATACAGGCTACCGCCCACAATGTGGCGCAAACCATAAAGCCCAGCTTGAGCCCGATGACGTCGATAAGCCAGCCGCACAGCGGTTGGAAGATGGTATAAGCCAGCTGAAATGCGCCGACGATCCACGAATATTGCTCGGTGGTAATACCGAGAGTGGCTTTCAGTTCCGGGGCGATAATCCCCAGCGAGTTACGTGTGATGTAGTTGACGGTGACGCCAAGTAAAAACAGCACCAGCACCCACCAGCGCAGGTTTTTCACCACCCGGCGCGTTTTGCTGACTGCCATATCATTGTTGAGGCCTTGACTCATAGAACTCTCCACAAGACGTTGTAGGGGGAAATGACGCTTCAGCCGCTGAGTCGTCACGTAATAGTTCTAACCATTTGAATTATTTGTTTTTATTTCAATATCTATTGGTATAACTAGTATGGAAGATATTGGACCAATTCAAAATAAGGGAGAAAGACGGCGGGCAGTAGCGCTATTTATGCAAAATTTTTCATGAGATGACGTAGTTCTCATAATTTGCCGGAGTATTTGCTTGTTGGTCAGGGTTTGGCGACTATGAAAATTCTTTCATTTTTGAATTGGAGCTGGATCACAGAATGGATAAAAAGCTGCGAGTCGCCGAAATTGCCGCCCGCACCGGGCTGTCAGCCAGTACGGTTTCGCGCGTCTTAGCCGGAAAAGCGAATACCAGCGAAAAGGCCCGTCAGGCGGTATTGGCCTGCGCCCGCGAGCTGGGGGTGATGCAGGGATTGGCCGCCGGGCGGCTACTGCTCAACAACCTGCTGATTTTTGCTCCGCAACGGGCCTTCGACGAACGTTCAGATATTTTCTACTACCGCGTCATCCAGAGTATTAATAACGCGCTGGCGCCGCATGAAGTACGTCTGCGCTATTGCGCGCTGGAAGAAAACGACAGCGACGCCAATCTGTTTCTGGCACGCATGAACGAGACCGACACCCAGGCGGCGGTATTGCTGGGTATTGACGATCGGCATATCCACGCGCTGGCGGCGGATCTTGGCAAACCTTGCGTATTAATTAACTGCCGGGATGAAGGGATGCGGCTTCCTTCTATTGCGCCTGACCATCGGCTGATTGGCCAGTGCGCCGCTCGTTATCTGTTTGATATGGGCCATCAGGCGGTAATGAACGTGATGTGCTTGCGCCGCTATACCATGGAGCTACGGCTGGTGGGTATCAAGGAGGCGTGGCGCGCGCGCAACCTGCGATTTACCGGTAGCCGTGACCTGATTAGCGTCGCCAACTTTAGCGCCAGAGAAACGGAAGAGCAGGTCGGTGCCTGGCTCGACGCTTTACAGGGGCGCCCGATGCCGACGGCGTTTCTGGTGGGCGGCGATTTTATGGCCGCCGGTACCGTCAGCGCGCTGCAAAAACGAGGCCTGCGGGTGCCGCAGGATGTCTCGGTGATGAGTATCGACGGTTTTAATCTGGCGGCGATTCAGGACGTGCCGCTGACGGCGATTCATGTGCCGCGGGATGAGCTCGGCAGCGAGGCGGTGCATCTTCTCCAGCAGCGTCTGCTGCGCCCGGAAGCGCCACACGGTTCGCTACTGCTGCACGGCGCCCTGGTGGTACGCGATTCGGTGCGGCGGATCCGGCCAGGCAAGAGCCATACCGCCGTAGAACAGCAAGGTCTGTATGATGATTAGATCTTCATGCCCAATGCGCGTTTGCCGTGATCGTTAAGATCGGCAACGGTGAAGCGCGCCTGCCAGTCGCATTCATAATCCTCGCGCGGGAAATCCCCCGGCGAGGCGCCTTTTTCCAGCGCGATTTTTACCTTCTGCGCATAGGCGAGGTTTTTCTCGCACATCGGCGCGGCCGGGATGTACATGACGTTGCCCCAGCCCTGTTGATTTTCCACCGGCGCGACCGAGTGAATGACATCGCAGTGCCACCAGACGGAATCACCGGCATTCAGCGCGGGAATCGAGCTTAGCGCTTTGATGAGCAATGGATGCCATTGCTCAGAGATCGGCAGTACCTTGCCCGGCGCGACGCCGCATAGTTCATCTTCTGGCACATCATCCAGCAGCGGACGCAGCAGAACGTAAGCCATCGCCTCCGGGATCGGCACCACGTGCAGCAGCCCTTGACCGGGGATCATGTCC
Organism: Klebsiella sp. CN_Kp104; assembly: GCF_040064515.1. NCBI lineage: Bacteria > Pseudomonadati > Pseudomonadota > Gammaproteobacteria > Enterobacterales > Enterobacteriaceae > Klebsiella > Klebsiella sp. CN_Kp104. The sequence continues at coordinate 92,966 of NZ_JBEAII010000001.1, forward strand.
GACAGCGCTGTCCAACCCTGGAAAGTGCGGAAGACCGAACATTTGGTGGTGTTATCGACGGTGTATTCTTCCACTTCGGTACGATGCGCCGCGTCCCACGGATCGTAGGCGTCGATATTGCCATTAAAGACGTTGGCGAAAACCTGCTGATAAGCGGGAAGCAACCAGCGCTCCAGCGCCCCGGAATCGGTATGCGCGCCCAGCCCCTTTGACGTGGTTCCCGGCGGGCGGCGGCGGATGCGGTCAGGGTAAATCACGCTGACATCCGGATCGAACCAGCGTTTGCCGTCCTGCTCAAAGCGCCACAGGCGGTTAAGGAAGGATTGTACCGCCGCCATTTCATCGCTTTGGCGCGCCTGCATTTGCGAGGGCGACCAGTAGATCGGATAGATCTCCGGGCGCGAAGCCTCCAGCGAGCCGAAGAAGCTGTCGCCGGGCCCTTTGTAAACGTCGTCGAAATGGTTCAGGTCCAGGTATTCCAGCATCGCGTTATCCCAGGCCAGCGCCTGTTCGCGCGGGTAGTGGCCTTTGATAACCGCGCAACCGCGGCGCTTAATCGCCTCGCGCTGCGCATCGCTCACTTTACCCTGGGCGATATCGCTAAACGGGATCGTCGGCCAGACCTCCTGGCCCGCGGCTTTCAGGGCATTAATCTCGTCCAGGCGCTCGCTGATGCGCGCCGAGAGTTTATCGAACACTGCCTGAACATCGCCGATTTGCGCGCGTAGGGCCTGTTTCATCTGGCGAATCGCCGCTTTATGGTCGGCAGGTAATGTTTCGTGGGTAGGGAGAGCAGCCATAATTACCTCGTTGTATCTTTCATTCGAAAGTATTAAATCTTACAAACGTTAATTTAAGTTAAATTAGAGTTAATGCAAGTTTAAAATTATGCAGCGGCGCACAAAATGGAAAAGCCGGGGCGGATACCCCGGCACAGGATCAGTCGTTGAAAGGGGAGGTCTTATCGAGAACGGCCTGAATCACCTTCAACGCGCCGTCGTGGTTATTGTCATCGGTGGTGAAACCGGCGATGGCTTTGATGCTGTCGGCAGCGTTGGCCATAGCAAAAGCATATTTCACCAGTTTTAACATTTCGGCGTCATTGCCGCTGTCGCCAATTGCTACGCATTGCTGCGGCGAAAGGTTCCAGCGTTTGAGCAGGCGGCTGATGCCGTTGGCTTTATGCAGGCCGGGGATAATCAAATCGACAAAGCCAAAGCCGCTGGTGACCGGCTTCATGATCCCATCCAGCGAGACGTGCAATTTATCGATAAGCTGTGGGATATCGCTATCAGGCAGGTTGAGGGAGAATTTGAATAGCGTATCGTCGATGCGATGGTAATCGCTTACCCGCTGCAGACGATGGTAGTGCTTCGACATCAGCTCAACAAAGGCGTCCGGGGCTTTATCACTCACGTATGCGCTTTGCAGGCCGCAGGCGACAAAGTTGAGCTGCGGATCTTTCAGCAGTTCGCCAATCACCACCTGTGATTCGTGACGGGTCAGTTCGCCGTGGAACACCTGTTTGCCATGCTCGTAAACCAGAGCGCCGTTTTCTGCGACGAACGAAATCTGCTCGCGGATTTCCGGGAAAAATGAGATCAGCTGATAGTACTGGTTACCGCTGGCGACAACAAATTCAATACCTTGCTGTTTAAGCTGCGCAAACTGCGCGAGGAAACGCGGGCGGTCATACTGCTTGGCGTCATTGAGAAAAGTTCCGTCCATATCGGTGACGATAACTTTAACGGTCATAAGAGGTGCTCCTGGCTTAACTTCGACCAGTAACATTCTAATTACAATGTGATGGGGAGCACAAATTTATTTCGAATGAAAGTTTATCCAATTATCAACGGGTACAGAAGATGTCACCCGGCTCAGCGCAGCGCCGGCCGGGTATTTTCCTTACAGCGTATGCTCGGTACGGGCGATAATATCGTCCTGAGTATCCGGCGACAGGGCGGTGAAGAACGCCGAGTATCCGGCGACGCGGACCACTAAATCGCGGTACTGGTCAGGGTGTTTCTTGGCTTCCAGCAGCGTTTCGCGTGACACGATGTTGTACTGAATATGCCAGCCTTTGTGCACTTCAAAGAAAGTACGCAGCAGCACCATCAGCTTTTGCTTATCAGACTCGTTCTCCAGCGTGGAAGGATTCAGCTTCTGGTTGAGCAGCACGCCGCCGAGGATCGCGCCGGTCGGCAGTTTGCCTACCGAACTGATAACCGCCGTTGGCCCCAGGTGATCGGTACCGGAGGCCGGGCTGGCCCCTTCCGCCAGCGGCGCGTGCGCTTTGCGGCCATCCGGCGTCGCCATGGTCTGCGCGCCGAACGGGACGTTCGCGGAAATAGACGACGTACCAGCATAATAGTTACCGCCAATCGGGCCGCGGCCGTAACGCGGGTTATGGTACTGCTTCAGCTCGTCGATATAGGTCTGATAGGCGCGGGCCAGCAGAATGTCGACGCTGTCGTCATCGTTGCCGTACTTCGGCGCGCCGTTGATTAACCGCTGACGTAACTGTTCGTGGGTCAGGCCGGCAAAATCTTCCGCCAGCGCTTTCGCCAGCTCCTGCTGGCCGATGACGCCCTGATCGAAGACCAGTTTTTTCACCGCCGCCAGGCTGTTGCCGAGGTTGGCAATCCCGACCTGCAGACCAGAAACCCAGTCATACTTCGCGCCGCCTTGCTTGATACTCTTCGCCCGTTCGATGCAGTCATCAACTAACGCTGAGCAGAGAATATCGTGGACGTTCTCTTCCAGCATGGTATCGACAACGTACTCAATCTCGATGGATTTACGGGTGTAGTAGCGGATCTGAGTATCCCAGTCTTCCAGTACCTGGTCGAAGTTAGTGAAGTTACCTTTCGACAGCGCATGTTGTTGGGCAAGGAACACCTGGCCGCTGGTGGCATCGCGGCCGCCTTCCAGCGTCGCCAGCATCACCCGCGCGAAGTTAATAAAGCTCATGCCGGTGCAGCGATAGCCCCATTTGCCGCCAACCGCGGTTTCGATACAACCGATAGCGGCGTAATCGTAGGCGTCCTGCGGCTCAATCCCTAGCTTGATAAATTCCGGAATGACGATTTCATCATTGTTAAACGCCGGCATGCCGAAACCGCAGCGGATCACCTGCACGCAGGCGTCGAGGAAGTCGTTGCTCATCCCGGCGTGGTAACGCACGCTGAGGTTCGGCTGGGTCGAGCGCAGGCGGCCGCAGGATTCGAGGATCGCGTACGACAGCGGGTTGACGGCGTCCTGCGGTTGGCCGTCGACCAGATTTTGCCCGCCGATGGTGACGTTCTGGTACAGCGGGCTACCGGCGGAAGCTTTGGAATGCGAGCCGGAGCGAATTTTGTTGACCTCCAGCAGCTTCAGCCAGCAGCAATGCAGCAGCTCAATGGCCTGTTCGCGATCCAACGATTGCTGCAGTTCAACGTCGCGGCGGTAGTATGGATAGAGGTACTGGTCCATGCGGCCAAAAGAGACCGAGTGGCCGTTGGATTCAATCTGCAGGATCAACTGAATAAAGTAGCAGAGCTGCAGCGCCTGCCAGAAGGTTTTCGGCGGCTGGTGGGCGATAATTTCACAGTTTTCGGCGATCGCCAGCAGCTCGTCGCGGCGCAGTTCGCGCGGCTCCTGCGCCGCCATGTCGCGCGCCAGCGTAGCGAAGCGTTTGCAGTGTTCGCTCACTGCCGCGAGAACGATATCGATCGCCTTCAGGAACTGTTCGCCGTGCAGATCTTCCAGCACCGTCAGATTAATGCGTGAGCGGCGCTCAGCGACTTTCGCGCGCATGCCGTCGAGCCCTTTTTCCAGCAGCAGCGGGTAGTTGACCGCCAGGTGGGCGTCGCCGGAAGTCATGTTACCTTCGGCTTTGATAATGCCGGTGGCGAGCAGCGCTTTTTGTTCATCGGTAAACATGCCGTAGCAGCGGTCCTGAACGGTCTGCCCGCGCCACCATGGGCACACTTCATGTAAGACACGCTTATTCTCTTCACTGACCGAGAAGCCGGCGCCCGGACGGTCGGCGAGATCGTCGATCTCTTTCTCAATCCAGCTGACGGTATATTCCGGGAAAATCGGCGCGGCGCGAACTTCGCTGGCCTGGTTGCCGACGATCAGCTCATCGTGCTTGATCCAGATAGTGCGTTCCGCCAGGTGATGGGCCAGCGCCAGCGCGCGACGTACCGGGATCGGTTTATCGAGATGTTGCTGATAGGCGGCGGTATAGTGTTGGGCGCGCTCGGTACAAACCGGCGGCTTAACGATATGCACCAGCGCCATTTTATGCGCCTGAATGCGGGCGCTCAGAGTATCCAGTTTTAAGGTGGTCATAAGTTATCCTCGTAGGGTCGCCGTTAAACCTTTGCTTTGCGCGTACTGCTGTGCAAAGGCCAGCAGCTCGGGAGCGGCCAGCGGTTTGTCCGGTGCGGTATAGGGCTGACTGAGTAGTTGGTATTTATTCATTCCCAGCGTGTGGTACGGCAGGAAATGGATTTCGCTGACCTGAAGACGGTCAGCGGCAAAATCGGTAATCGCGGTAATATCGGCTTCGCTGGCGTTAAATCCCTGAATTAATGGGACGCGGATAATGATTTTTTTCCCGGCCTGCGCCAGGCGCTGCAGGTTATCCAGCACCCGGCGGGCGCTGCCGTCGGTCCACTGCTGGAAAACGGCCTCGTCAACGTGCTTCAGGTCGGCCAGAAACAGATCGACAAACGGTAAAGAGGGTTCAATGTACTTCCACGGTACGTGCAGGCAGGTTTCCACGGCGGTGTGAATGCCCGCCTGATGGCTGGCTTCGAACAGCGCCTGCGCCAGCGCCGGGTTCATAAAGGGCTCGCCGCCGGAAAGAGTAATGCCTCCGCCGCTGCGATCGTAAAACGGTTTATCGCGCAGCACCGTCGCCATAATTTCCGTCACGCTTTTTTCCTCGCCGCAGACCGTCAGCGCGGTTGTGGGGCAGCAGTGGCGTAGCGCGGCAATGTGGCTGTCGTTGACGTTTTGCCGATGGATGATCAGGCCATCCAGAGTACGGGTAATCACCTCCGGTGCCGCCTGCTGGCAAAGCTCGCAGCCGTCAAGACACAGCCGCGCGTCATACAGCAGGTCTTCGCTGCGGGCGCGGCTTTCCGGGTTCTGACACCAACGGCAGCCCAGCGAACAGCCTTTAAGGAATACGACGGTACGGATCCCCGGGCCGTCATGGGTGGAGTAGCGCTGGATGTTGAAGATCATGATTTACCCTCTTATTTGCATATGAAGATTAAATAACTTTCGAATGAAAGTTATATTGATGCAAATCAACAATCGAGTGGGTAGTAGAGATGGGGAGAAAAAGAACGGCGTGGTTCACAAAATAACCGGCGACCTGCCTCGCCGGCGGCTGGAATTAGCGTGAACCGCACACCTCGCACTGCGGGTGGCGCATCAGCTTCATTTCGCGAAACTGGCAGGTCATCGCGTCATACATCACGATTTTGCCCCTTGCAGGGGCGCCGTAACCGGTCAGCAGTTTAATCGCCTCCATGGCCTGCAGTGAACCGATAGTGCCGACCAGCGGCGCCATCACCCCGGCTTCGACGCAGGTGAGGGCGTTTTCGCCGAACAGGCGGCTCAGGCAGCGATAGCAGGGCTCGCCGTCCTGATAGGTAAAGACGCTGATTTGCCCTTCCATACGAATCGCCGCGCCGGAGACCAGCGGGGTTTTGTGCTGGAAGCAGCCGGCGTTAAGCTGATTGCGAACAGCAACGTTGTCGGTACAGTCCAGCACCAGATGGTGCTCAGCAATCTGCGTTGCCAGCGCCGCGTCATCCAGCATTGCATCGATGGTGACCAGCCGGACGTGCGGGTTAATGCGCGCCAGCGCATCGCGGGCAGAATCGACCTTCGGCTGGCCGATGGTCGCGTCGCTGTGCAGCGTCTGGCGTTGTAGATTGGATAATGAAACGGTATCGAAATCCAGCAGGGTGAGCTGACCCACCCCGGCTGCCGCCAGGTATTGAGCGGCGGCGCAGCCGAGCCCGCCGAGGCCGACGACCAGTACGCGAGCGGCTTTTAAGCGCTCCTGACCGTCGAAATCAAACCCTCGCAGTACGATCTGCCGGTTATAGCGCAGCATCTCCTCGTCGCTCAGCTCAACGGCCATTACAGCCCCCCAAACAGATGATTAAAGGGCTCGACTTCGACCCATTCGCCCGCTTCGACGTTGCCGCGTTCGCGCTCCAGTACGATAAAGCAGTTACCGAGGCTGAATGAGCTGAAAATGTGCGAGCCCTGATGGCCGGTGGTGCTCACCACTAGTTCGCCTTCCGGATTGCGCTGCAGCACGCCGCGCTGGAAGTCGAGGCGGCCCGGCGATTTTTTCAGCCGACTGGCGGCGCGCACGCGCAGACGCATCGGCTGGGTTTGACCGCGGTTGCCGGAGAGCTTGGCCAGCAGCGGCTGTACCAGTTGATAGAAGGTTAAGGTGGCGGAAACCGGATTGCCCGGCAGGCCGCAGAACCAGCTGTTGCTGAGCTTGCCGAAGGCGAACGGTTTACCCGGCTTAATCGCCAGCTTCCAGAAGCCGATCTCGCCCAGTTCTTCGAGGATAGTTTTGGTGTAATCGGCTTCGCCCACGGAGACGCCGCCTGAGCTTATTACCACATCGGCCTGCTGGTCGGCGGCGATAAAGGCGTCGCGCAGCTTTGCCGGATCGTCAGGAATAATGCCGAGGTTGATCACCTCGCAGCCCAGCTGTTCGAGCATCAGATGTACCGCCTGGCGGTTAGTATCATAAATCTGGCCGTCGCCGAGCGGTTGGCCCGGCAACTGGAGTTCATCCCCGGTCGAGAAGACCGCGACGCGCACTTTACGGACTACCTCGACGTCGGCAATGCCCAGCGATGCCAGCACCGGCAGCTCGGCTACGGTGAGACGCGTACCCGCCGGGAATACTACCGCACCGTTGGCGATATCTTCCCCGCGCCGGCGAATATTTTGCCCGGCTTTTACCGGCGCGATGAAGCGCACGCCGGCGTCGCTTTGTTCCGTTTCTTCCTGCATCACCACGGCGTCGCAGCCTTCCGGCACCGGCGCGCCGGTCATGATGCGGATACAGGTGCCCGCCGGCCAGGCGTCGTGGAACGGTTGGCCAGCAAAGGCCTTACCGGCAACCGGCAGCGCCGCGCCGTCGGTGAGGTCGGCCAGGCGCACGGCATAGCCGTCCATCGCCGAGTTATCAAAACCGGGTACGTCCAGCGGCGAAACGACATCATGGGCGGTCACGCGCGAAAAGGCCTGCAGCAGCGGCAGGGTTTCCGTGGCCTGCAGCGGCGAAATACGGTCGAGCATCTGAGTCAGGGCTGTGTCGAGCGGCATCAGTCCGGCGGTAAAATCCATGGGTTACTCCTGCTGGCAAAACGTCGAAAACGCCTATTATGGCAGAAAAGCGCCGGCGACTGTATGCCACTGCGGTACGAGGCTTTACATCACCGGATGCTCTTTCTATATTCAAAAAACGTATAAAAAGTTAGTCAGTATAATGATATCTATACAGTTTATGGCAAAGGAAAGATTGAATGGGTAAGGCGGTAATAGCAATCCACGGCGGCGCCGGCGCGATTAGCCGCGCGCAGATGACTCAGGCGCGCGAACGCGAGTATGTGGCCGCGCTGTCGGCCATCGTCGATAGTGGACAAAAAATGTTGGCAGCAGGCGCCAGCGCGCTGGATGCAGTGACCGAAGCGGTACGCCTGCTGGAAGAGTGCCCGCTATTTAACGCCGGAATAGGTTCCGTGTTTACCCACGATCAAACTCACGAACTGGATGCCTGCGTGATGGATGGCTATAGCCTGCAGGCCGGCGCGGTGGCTGGCGTAAAGCATCTGCGTAACCCGGTGCTGGCGGCGCGTCTGGTGCTGGAAGAAAGTCCGCACGTGCTGCTTATCGGCGAAGGGGCGGAAAAATTTGCCTCCTCGCGCGGGATGGCGCTGGTTGAAAACGAGTTATTTTCCACTACCGAGCGGCTTCTGCAGTTACAGCAGGCGAAAGAGGGCGGCGAGATTATTCTCGACCATCATGCTGCGCCACTCGATGAACGCCACAAAATGGGTACCGTCGGCGCGGTGGCGCTGGATCTGGCCGGTAATCTGGCGGCAGCGACCTCCACCGGCGGAATGACCAATAAACTGCCCGGACGCGTCGGCGACAGCCCAGTGCCGGGCGCGGGCTGCTATGCCAATAATGCCAGCGTCGCGGTCTCCTGCACCGGCACCGGCGAAGTCTTCATGCGCACGCTCGCCGCTTACGACATTTCAGCGTTGATGGAGTACGGCAATCTCAGCCTGTTTGAGGCCTGCGAGCGGGTGGTGCAGGAAAAACTGCCGGCGCTGGGCGGCAGCGGGGGCCTTATCGCCATCGACCGCGAGGGGAATGTGGTGCTGCCGTTCAACAGTGAGGGGATGTACCGGGCGTGGTGTTATGCGGGCGATACGCCGACGATTGGAATTTATCGCGAATAAAAGGAGAAGCGAGTTTGCCGCAAAGTCATGAAATTGATGAAGACGATGTGCTGGTGGTACGCGATCTTAACGTCGCCTTTAGCCAGCAGCGGCAGCGCGTTTCTGCGGTGCGTAACCTGTCATTTAGCCTCCGCCGCGGCGAGACGCTGGCGATTGTCGGCGAGTCCGGCTCCGGAAAATCGGTGACCGCCCTGGCGCTGATGCGCCTGCTCGACGAGGCGGTCAGCGAAGTCAGCAGCGAGGCGTTGCTGCTGCGCCGACGTAACCGTCAGGTGATTGATATTAATGCTCAAACGTCGGGGCAGATGCGTCAGGTTCGCGGCGCGGACGTGGCGATGATTTTTCAGGAGCCGATGACCTCGCTGAACCCGGTATTCACCATCGGCGAACAAATTGCCGAGTCTATTCGGCTACATCAGGGACTGCGCCATGACGAGGCGCTGCGGGAAGCGAAAAAGATGCTCGAACGGGTGCGTATTCCGGAGGCGGCAGCGATGCTTTCACGCTATCCGCATCAGCTTTCCGGCGGCATGCGCCAGCGGGTGATGATCGCCATGGCGTTATCGTGTCGCCCGGCGGTACTGGTTGCCGATGAACCCACCACCGCGCTGGACGTCACGATTCAGGCGCAGATCCTACAGCTTATCGCCGCGCTGCAAAAAGAGATGGCGATGGGGGTGATGTTTATCACTCACGATATGGGCGTGGTGGCGGAAATCGCCGATCGCGTGCTGGTGATGTACCGCGGCGAAGCGGTAGAAAGCGGGCGCGTCGAGGATATTTTTCGCGCCCCGCAGCATCCTTATACCCGGGCGCTACTGGCGGCGGTGCCGAAGCTCGGCTCGATGCGCGGCAGCGATTTGCCGCGACGCTTCCCGCTGCTCAACGACGGTGTGACCCAGCAGCCGGAACAGAATACCGTGGTAGCTGGTAAACCGATTTTGCAGGTACGCGACCTGGTCGCGCGTTTTCCGATCCGCGGCGGTATTCTCAACCGCGTCACCCGCGAAGTGCATGCGGTGGAAAAAGTGACTTTCGACCTGTGGCCGGGCGAAACGCTGTCGCTGGTCGGCGAATCCGGCTGCGGTAAATCGACCACCGGGCGGGCGCTGCTGCGGCTGGTGGAAGCGCAAGGCGGCAGCATCACCTTTAACGGCCAGCGTATTGATGCGCTGTCCGGCGGCAAGCTACAGACGCTGCGCCGCGATATTCAGTTTATTTTTCAGGATCCTTACGCTTCGCTCGACCCGCGGCAGACGGTCGGTTATTCCATTATGGAGCCGCTGCGCGTGCATGGTCTGCTGGAAGGGGATGCGGCTCGCGAACGCGTCGCCTGGCTGTTGCAGCGCGTGGGGCTGGAGGCGGAACACGCGTGGCGTTATCCGCATGAGTTTTCCGGCGGTCAGCGGCAGCGTATCTGTATCGCCCGCGCGCTGGCACTCAATCCGAAAGTGGTGATCGCCGATGAGTCGGTGTCGGCGCTGGACGTGTCTATTCGCGCGCAGATTATTAATCTGCTGCTCGATTTACAGCGTGAAATGGGCATCGCATTTCTGTTTATTTCCCATGACATGGCGGTGGTGGAGCGCATCAGCCACCGCGTAGCGGTGATGTATCGCGGGCGGATCGTGGAGATTGGCCCGCGTCGCGCCGTGTTTGAGAACCCGCAGCATCCTTACACCCGTAAACTGATGGCGGCGGTGCCGGTCGCCGATCCGGCGCATCGTCAACCGCAGCGCGTATTACTCTCTGACGAGCTGCCGGGGAATATCTATAAACCGGGAGAAGAAATCGACAGCGCGCCGTTACAGCTGGTAGCGCCGGGGCATTATGTCGCCCGCGAGCCCGCAGATGTACTGAGCCGATAACAACCTAACGCACTCTTGCAGGAGCATAACAACATGACTCAACCTGTTACACGCAAATGGCTACTGGCGCTTGGCATCGCCTCGGCGCTGGCGGCGACGCCGGCCTTCGCCGCGAAAGATGTGGTAGTGGCGGTCGGTTCCAACTTCACGACCCTTGATCCCTATGACGCGAACGATACGTTATCGCAGGCGGTGGCGAAGTCGTTTTATCAAGGCCTGTTCGGCCTTGATAAAGAGATGAAACTGCAAAACGTATTGGCGGAAAGTTATACCGTTTCGGCGGATGGTCTGGTGTATACCATCAAGCTGCACAGCGGGGTGAAATTCCAGGATGGCACCGATTTTAACGCCGAAGCGGTGAAAGCGAATCTCGACCGCGCCAGCAATCCGGATAACCATCTCAAACGTTATAACCTGTACAAGAATATCGCCAGCACCGAGGCGGTGGATCCGACGACGGTCAAAATCACGCTCAAACAGCCGTTCTCGGCGTTTATCAATATTCTTGCCCATCCGGCGACGGCGATGATTTCGCCGGCGGCGCTGAAAAAATATGGCAAGGAGATCGGCTTCCACCCGGTAGGTACCGGGCCGTATAAGCTCGATACCTGGAACCAGACCGATTTCGTCAAAGTCAGCAAGTTTGACGGTTACTGGCAGCCGGGGCTGCCGAAGCTGGATTCCATTACCTGGCGCCCGGTGGTCGATAACAACACCCGTGCGGCGATGCTGCAAACCGGCGAGGCGCAGTTCGCCTTCCCGATCCCTTACGAGCAAGCGCCGCTGCTGGCGAAAAACAGCAAGCTGGAGCTGGTGGCCAGCCCGTCGATTATGCAGCGCTATATCAGCATGAACGTAACGCAGAAGCCGTTCGATAATCCGAAGGTGCGGGAAGCCATTAACTATGCGATTAACCGTCAGGCGCTGGTTAAGGTCGCGTTTGCCGGATACGCCACCCCGGCGACCGGCGTCGTACCGCCTTCTATTGCTTACGCCCAGACCTACAGCGCATGGCCTTACGACCCGGCGAAAGCCCGTCAGTTGCTGAAAGAAGCCGGTTTCCCTAACGGCTTTAGCACCACGCTGTGGTCATCGCATAATCACAGCACCGCGCAGAAGGTGCTGCAGTTTACCCAGCAGCAGCTGGCGCAGGTGGGTATAAAAGCGCAAGTGACGGCGATGGATGCCGGACAGCGTGCGGCGCAGGTTGAAGGCAAGGGGCAGAAAGAGAGCGGGGTGCGGATGTTCTACACCGGCTGGTCAGCGTCGACTGGCGAAGCTGACTGGGCGCTGTCGCCGCTATTCGCCTCACAAAACTGGCCGCCGACCCTGTTTAACACCGCGTTTTACAGTAACCCGCAGGTCGATAAAGACCTGAGCGAGGCGCTGAAAACGACCGATGCGCAACAGAAGACCACACTCTATAAAGATGCGCAGGACATTATCTGGAAAGAGTCGCCGTGGGTGCCGCTGGTGGTGGAAAAGCTGGTATCGGCGCATAGCAAAAACCTGACCGGGTTTTATATTCAACCGGATACCGGTTTTAGCTTCGAGCAGGCGGATCTGACGCAGTGATAGTGCTTATGCTCACGCGTACCCTCTGCCGAAATGGGAGGGGGCGATGCTGAATTACGTTCTGAAGCGCCTGCTGGGGCTCATTCCGACGCTGTTTATCGTCGCCGTTCTGGTGTTCCTGTTTGTACATATGCTGCCGGGCGATCCGGCGCGGCTGATCGCCGGGCCGGAAGCCGATGCGCAGGTGGTGGCGATGGTTCGCCAACAGTTGGGGCTCGATCAGCCGCTGCACGTGCAGTTTTGGCACTACATCACCAACGTACTGCAGGGGGATTTCGGCATCTCGATGGCTTCGCGCCGCCCGGTGACCAGCGAAATCGCCAGCCGCTTTATGCCGACGCTATGGTTAACGCTTGCCAGTATGAGCTGGGCGGTGCTGTTCGGCATGGCGGCGGGCATCGCCGCGGCGGTGTGGCGCAATCGCTGGCCGGATCGGTTGGGGATGGCGCTGGCGGTAACCGGTATCTCCTTCCCGGCGTTCGCCCTCGGCATGCTGCTGATGCAGGTTTTTTCCGTCGAGCTGGGCTGGCTGCCGACGGTCGGCGCCGACAGTTGGCGGCACTATATTCTGCCGTCGTTGACCCTTGGCGCCGCGGTGGCATCGGTGATGGCGCGCTTCACCCGCGCGTCGTTCGTCGACGTGCTGCATGAGGATTACATGCGTACCGCGCGGGCTAAAGGGGTGAGCGAAACGCTGGTGGTGTTGAAGCATGGCCTGCGCAACGCGATGATCCCGGTAGTGACCATGATGGGTCTGCAGTTCGGTTTTCTGCTCGGCGGCTCCATTGTGGTGGAGAAGGTCTTCAACTGGCCGGGGCTTGGCCGGTTGCTGGTCGATTCCGTGGAGATGCGCGACTACCCGGTGATCCAGGCGGAAGTGCTGCTGTTTTCGCTGGAGTTCATTCTTATCAACTTAGTGGTGGACGTGTTGTATGCCGCCATTAACCCGGCTATCAGGTACAAGTAAGGTGCGATTGCTCAACTGGAGAAGGGAAGCGGTTATCAACGCCATGCCGGGCGTTAAGCCCGGGCAGATCCGCACGCCGTGGCACGAGTTTTGGCGGCGTTTTCGTCGCCAGCCGGTGGCGATGGCGGCGGGCCTATTTGTGCTGCTGCTGATTATCGTCGCGATTATCGCGCCGTGGATAGCGCCGTATGACGCGGAAAACTATTTTGATTACGACCGGCTCAATGAAGGGCCGTCAATGGTGCACTGGTTCGGCGTTGATTCGCTGGGGCGCGATATCTTCAGCCGGGTGCTGGTCGGCGCGCAGATTTCGCTGGCCGCTGGGGTACTGGCGGTACTGATTGGCGCGCTAATTGGTACCGTGCTCGGCCTGCTGGCCGGGTACTACGAAGGCTGGTGGGACCGCATCACCATGCGCATCTGCGATGTGCTATTTGCTTTTCCCGGCATTTTGCTGGCGATTGCGGTAGTGGCGGTGATGGGCAGCGGGATGGCCAACGTGATTATCGCGGTGGCGATATTCTCAATCCCGGCGTTCGCCCGCCTGGTGCGAGGTAATACGTTAGTGCTGAAGCAGCAGACGTTTATTGAGTCGGCGCGCAGTATTGGCGCCAGCGATACGACTATTCTGTTCAACCATATTTTGCCCGGTACGGTGTCGTCGATAGTGGTCTATTTTACCATGCGCATCGGCGTGTCGATTATCTCCGCCGCCAGCCTGTCGTTCCTCGGCCTTGGCGCCCAGCCACCGACGCCGGAGTGGGGGGCGATGCTGAATGAAGCGCGCGCGGATATGGTGATGGCGCCGCATGTGGCGTTATTCCCGGCGATCGCCATTTTCCTGACGGTGCTGGCGTTTAATCTGTTGGGCGACGGCCTGCGCGATGCGCTGGATCCGAAGATAAAGGGGTAGGAGACAAGCGCGGCGGGAGCAAAGTTGGTAAGTTAGCCCAGCCTGCGCTACGCCTGGCAGGGCTACAGGTTTGATCGGTTGGTAGCCCGGATAAGGCGTAAGCCGCTATCCGGGTTATCCCTGCCTGCGCTACGCCTGGCAGGGCTACAGATTTGAGCGGTTTGGTAGCCCGGATAAGGCGTAAGCCGCTATCCGGGAAGCTGGATTAGACCCGGGAACCCCACAGGTCATATTCGTCGGCGTGTTCAACTTTCACCCGCAGCACGTCGCCCGGTTTAACGTTGGTTTCACCGTTCAGATAGACCGCGCCGTCGATTTCCGGGGCATCGGCCATGCTGCGGCCAATCGCGCCTTCTTCATCGACTTCATCGACCAGTACCATAATTTCGCGGCCCACTTTCTCCTGCAGACGCTCGGCGGAAATCTGCTGTTGCAGCTGCATAAAGCGGTTCCAGCGCTCTTCTTTCACCTCTTCCGGGACCTGATCCGCCAGTTCGTTGGCGGTGGCGCCCTCAACCGGGCTGTACTTGAAGCAGCCAACGCGGTCCAGACGCGCTTCTTTCAGGAAATCGAGCAGCATCTGGAAATCTTCTTCCGTTTCGCCCGGGAAACCGACGATAAAGGTGGAACGCAGGGTCAGATCCGGGCAGATCTCGCGCCACTGTTTAATACGCGCCAGCTGACGGTCTGCGGAACCCGGGCGCTTCATCAGTTTCAGAATGCGCGGGCTGGCGTGTTGCAGCGGAATATCGAGATACGGCAGGATCTTGCCTTCCGCCATCAGCGGGATCACATCGTCAACGTGCGGATACGGGTAGACGTAGTGCAGACGCACCCAAATGCCGAGCTTCGCCAGCTCTTCACACAGGCTGACCATACTGGTTTTCACCGGCATACCGTTGTGGAAACCGGTGCGGTGCTTGACGTCAACGCCATAGGCGGAGGTGTCCTGCGAAATCACCAGCAGCTCTTTCACCCCGGCATCGGCCAGGCGTTTGGCTTCCGCCAGTACTTCGCCAATCGGGCGGCTCACCAGATCGCCGCGCATTGACGGGATGATGCAGAAGGTGCAGCGATGGTTGCAGCCTTCAGAAATTTTTAAGTACGCGTAGTGACGCGGCGTCAGCTTGACGCCCTGTTCCGGCACCAGGCTGAGGAACGGGTTGTGCTTCGGTTTTGGCGCATAGTGGTGGACGTGTTCCAGCACCTGCTCGTAGCTATGCGGCCCGGTAATTTCCAGCACCTTCGGATGCACTTCGCGGATTTGATCTTCTTTCGCGCCGAGGCAGCCGGTAACGATCACTTTGCCGTTTTCTTTTAAGGCTTCGCCGATCGCTTCAAGCGACTCCTGCACGGCGCTATCGATAAAGCCGCAGGTGTTGACGATAACCATATCGGCGTTGTCGTAGCTGGGAACCACATCATACCCTTCGGTACGCAGTTCGGTGAGGATACGTTCTGAGTCTACCAGGTTTTTCGGGCAGCCCAGGGAGACGAAGCCGATTTTCGGCTGGTGCGTGACATTGCTCATAGCTTAAAAAATGTTCATTTATTGGAATGGTCAGGGCAGGAATTCTACAGATCTTTGCGAAAAAGAGTATAGCCAGGCGGCGATGAATGATGAAAAAGCGTTAGCGCAGCGGAGGCGTTTAAGCCGCGTTGTTGGCCGCCCAGGTTGTAACATTGTAAATAATGTTAATTGCTGTGTGATTATTGACCTCGCTCATGATTCCGCACAAAAAATGACCATACTATGATTATGGTAATGGACGACAGAGGAGGACCGTGATGAGCGTTGACAGACGTTACACTAACCTTTTGAATAAGCTGATTAATGCCAATATCGATTTGGCGGCTTATCTCCAGCTTCGTAAAGCGAAAGGCTATATGTCAGTCAGCGAAAATGACCATCTGCGTGATAACTTGTTTGAGCTATGCCATGAACTGCGCGTACACGCGCCGCGTTTGCAGCACGCCATCGCGCCGGAAGAGATGGAAGCCTTCCGCCTTGCCGGCGAGTCCGTCGCTTCGGCGGCGGTTTGCCTGATGAGCGGGCATCATGATTGCCCGGCTTATATTGCCGTTAACGTAGAGAAGCTAGAACGCTGTCTGTCGGGATTGACGATGAATATTCACATTCTGAATAACTCAGCGCCAATGACCCACGCCTGAATCCAGGGGGGATTTTTCCCCCCTGTTAAAGTTTATGTAAAAATCCCTGCCTGACCGCCCACGCTGGCTACCCTTATCAGCAATGCTGACGAAAGGAGTGCGCCATGCGCCGATATCTCAAAATAGCTCTTATGACTGTGCTGCTGCCCATGACGGCGATGGCCGCGCCGCGCGTTGAGGTACTGCAGGATAACCTCGACCACCCCTGGTCACTGGCATTCCTGCCGGACAATGAAGGCGTGCTGATTACCCTGCGCGGCGGCGAACTTAAACGCTGGCAGCTCGATCAAGGATTATCGGCGCCCATTCGCGGCGTGCCGAAGGTGTGGGCCAACGGCCAGGGCGGCCTGCTGGATGTGGTTCTGGCGCCGGATTTTGCTCAGTCGCGCCGGGTATGGCTGAGCTATGCCGAAGCTGGCGATGACGGCAAAGCGGGGACGGCGGTGGGGTATGGCCGCCTCAGCGCCGACCTGCAAAACCTGGAAGATTTTAAAACCGTTTTCCGCCAGCAGCCGAAGCTCTCCACTGGCAATCATTTCGGCGGGCGGATGGTCTTCGATGGCAAAGGTCATCTGTTTATCGGTTTAGGCGAAAATAATCAGCGCCCGACGGCCCAGGACCTCGATAAGCTGCAGGGAAAAGTGGTGCGCCTGACCGAACAGGGGGAAATACCCAAAGATAATCCTTTCGTCGGCCGTACTGGCATCAGACCGGAGATTTGGGCTTACGGCATTCGCAACCCGCAGGGAATGGCGATGAATCCGTGGAGCGATACGTTGTGGCTGAACGAACATGGCCCGCGCGGCGGCGATGAGATCAATATTCCCCTCGCCGGGAAAAACTACGGCTGGCCGCTGGCGACGCACGGCATTAACTATAGCGGTCAACCTATCCCGGAAGCTAAAGGAAAGAGCGCGCCGAATACCGAGGCACCGTTGCACGTCTGGCCGGCCTCCCCGGCGCTGAGCGGAATGGCGTTTTACAACGCGTCGACTTTCCCGCAGTGGCGGCACAAGTTGTTTATCGGCGCGCTGAAGGATGAGTCCTTGATTGTGCTCTCGGTGGACGGCAATACCCTCAGCGAGGAGACGCGGCTATTAAAAGATCGCGGCAAACGCATTCGTGATGTGCGCGTCGGGCCCGACGGTTATCTTTATCTGTTAACCGACGAGCCCGACGGCGAACTGCTCAAGGTCAGCCCGGAGTAATCACCTCAGGTGACCGGGATCATGACGACGTCGCGGAACGCCTGACGCTGCTGGATTTGCTGATACCAGCGCTGCAGATGGGGCCGCGGCTGCCAGCTGTCGAGGATGGAAAGCAGGTTATAAACGAACGGCGCCACCGCCACATCGCCAAGGCCGAACTCATCGCCGGAAAGCCAGGCATGCTTCGCCAGTTCATCGTCGAGCATGGCGAACAGCCCTTCACAGGCGTGAATACCCGCCTCAATGGCCGCCGGATCGCGCTGGTCCGGCGGCGTTCTGACCAGCCCCATTAATACCGGACGGTGCGCCGGGGACAGCGTAGCGTTGGCCCAGTCCATCCACTTTTCACCCTGTGCGCGCTGCACAGGCGACTCCACCCACAGACGGTTTTGCCCGTACTGCGCGGCAAGATAACGAATAATGGCGTTGGATTCCCACAGCACCAGCCCATTGGCATCGTCTTTGAGTAGTGGCACCAGGCCGTTCGGGTTCATCGCCAGATACTCCGGGTCGTGATTGAGGCCATACTCCAGCCCCGCCAGAATCTGCTGATAAGGAAGATCCAGCTCAGCCAGCACCCAGCGTACTTTCTTCACGTTGGTCGAGTTATTTCTGCCCCATAACGTAATCATATCCGCTCCTGCATGTTATTTAATCGCCGTTGCAACATGGTGAGCAATCATGTTGGAATAAAGTTAATATTAAGGCAATCACGATCAAAAAAATTGCCTTGTTTTCAGCAGGCAGCGTCGTTATTGCGTAAACTTTAAAAACTTTACCAACTCGCTGTTTCTTTAAGGTCATTTGTACGCTTTACTCACCGCCTTGTGCTGTGCGGCAAGAGTGTTGCGGCATATTTTGTTTGGAAAGGATACTTGGGTGGCTCTTATGACGCATGATGCTTTTTCCCTTCGCGGCCTCGCGGCAGGCTGCGCGCTTTTACTTCTCGTGGCCCCTGCAGTGCAGGCGGCGGATCAACTTCCTGATGCGCCATCGATTGATGCGCGAGCCTGGATCCTGATGGACTATGCCAGCGGCAAAGTGCTGAGTGAAGGTAATGCCGACGAGAAACTCGACCCGGCCAGCCTGACCAAAATCATGACCAGCTACGTGGTAGGCCAGGCGCTGAAAGCAGGCAAAATCAAACTGACCGATACGGTCACCGTCGGCCGCGATGCGTGGGCCACCGGTAACCCGGCGCTGCGCGGCTCCTCGGTGATGTTCCTGAAGCCAGGCATGCAGGTATCGGTTGAAGACCTCAATAAGGGCGTGATAATTCAGTCCGGCAACGATGCCAGCATCGCTATCGCCGACTATGTCGCCGGCAGCCAGGATTCGTTTGTCAATCTGATGAACGGCTACGCGCAGAAAATCGGCCTGACCAACACCACCTTTAAAACCGTCCACGGCCTGGACGCGCCGGGGCAGTTCAGTACCGCGCGCGATATGGCGCTGCTGACTAAAGCGATGATCCATGATGTGCCGGAAGAGTACGCGGTACACAAAGAGAAAGAGTTCACCTTCAATAAAATCCGTCAGCCAAACCGCAACCGTCTGCTGTGGAGCACCAACCTCAATGCCGATGGCGTTAAAACCGGCACCACCGCCGGCGCGGGCTACAACCTGGTCTCTTCCGCGACCCAGGGCGATATGCGCCTTATCGCGGTAGTGCTGGGCACTAAAACCGACCGTATTCGTTTTAACGAGTCCGAAAAACTGCTGACCTGGGGCTTCCGTTTCTATGAAACCGTCACGCCAATCAAACCGGATGCCACCTTTATTTCCCAGCGCGTGTGGTTCGGCGACAGTAATGAAGTCAAACTGGGCGCCGGCGAAGCCGGATCGGTGACCATTCCACGCGGGCAATTGAAAAACCTGAAAGCCAGCTACAACCTGACTGAGCCGCAGCTCACCGCGCCGTTGGCGAAAGGGCAGGTGGTGGGCACCATCGACTTTAAACTCAATGACAAAACTATCGAACAGCGCCCGCTGATCGTCATGGAAGACGTGAAAGAGGGCGGCTTCTTCAGCCGCATGGTCGACTTCGTGCTGATGAAACTGCACGGCTGGTTCGGCAGCTGGTTCTCTTAAGAGACAGGCCGCGCCCTACGGGGCGCGGTTAGTACAGCAGTGATATTTGCTTTTCTTTCGCCAGCGCCAACAGATCGTCATCCGGGCGAACGTCGCTGGCGATGACGTCAAAACGCGATAACTCCCCCATCCGCGCCGGCCGCACTTTGCCAAACTTACTGTGATCGACCACCAGCACATGGTAGCGAGCGTTGTTCATGGCCCAGTGTTTCACCGGCAGCTCTTCGAGGTTATAACAGGTCGCGCCTTGCTCGCAGTCGATACCGGCGGCGGAGTAGTAGGCGATATCCGGGCTGAGATGGCTCAAGGTATCCTGCAGGCTGAGCGGTAGAAAGATGGCGTTGCTGGCGTGGAATTCGCCGCCGCACAGAATAGCGCGACACAGCGGTTTTTCCTGCAGGGCGAGAAAGGTATTTAACGAGTAGCACACGCCGGTAAACGGCAGCTCGTTATCGATGGCGTCGATTATCCATGGCGTCGTGGTGCCGCAGTCAAAAAAGGCCATCTGATGCGCTTCAAGCAGCCCGGCGGCATGGCGCGCGGCACGGCGTTTTTCATCCACCAGACGGGTTTTCTGATCGCTCAGCAGATAGTGCGTGGCGCTACGCGGTTCCAGCACGATGTAACCGCCCAACAGCACCACCGGGCCGCTGTGGCCGTTCAAATCGCGACGAATGGTCATTTCTGATACGCCAAGCAGCGAAGCTGCTTCTTTCAGGTGAAGTTTATCGCTGCGCTTGAGTGCCTGAATGAGCTGGTTAATGCGTTCGTCACGACGAGTTTCCATATACCCTCTGAGCTAAAATCGCCCTGCAAGGGCAGGGCGTCAGCTTGATTTTACCCGGCGGCGAGGGGTTCGTCACCTGTCAGACGTTAGCCGCGTACCCAGCCTTTACGAATCGGCAGCGAGAAACAGAGACGATACAGGCGCTGCAGCCGTTGGTAGAGACCATGACCGCCGCTCTGCCACAGCAGTTGCGCCCCAAGGCAGCCGCACATGCCAGCCAGCAGCCCGCCCAACATATCCAGCGGCCAGTGTACTCCCAGATAGACGCGCGACCATGCAATCGCCGAGGCGATGACCAGCAGCAGCGCGCCGGACCACACCCGGTGCCAGAATAAAAACGCCAGCGCGAAGGTAAAGATGACGGTGCCGTGATCGCTTGGGAACGAGTCATCCGCCGCATGATGCAGGAAGTTATAGCCGACGCCGTCAACAAACGGCCGGTCATGCGGAAACAGATGACCGATAACCCACGAAATAGACAGGCTCAGGGCCAGGGCCAGCATGACCTTAAATACCAGCTGACGTTGGTTTGGCCCCCACAGCCACAGCGCCACCACCAGCAGCGGCACAATGATAATTAAGTCTTTGGCAATAAACGTGGCGACCTCAATCGCCCACCACGAGGAGGCCGGGGTGGCGTTAATCAGGGCAAACAGCGCGTAGTTGATATTTTCCAGCATGCTTCCAGTCTCTGGTTACGATGGCAATAAGCTGCTCACCTTATTGAAAGGCAACGATAGGGTAAAGCAGCATTGTCTTAATTATCAGTTTGTTACGAAATATATCCGTGAGATGCCCTTGCCGGTATTTCGCCATAGCAAGTATATCGGCTGTAATCTCATTGAAACATAAACGAAATATAAATATTCGTTTCATGCAGTACCGCGGGCTGGCGATATTTTTCATTGTCACTCACAATTCACTATCTCCCCGGGTCGACTTTCATTAAACTTTGCGCGATTTTTTTTTAATTAAGAGATTGCATGCAGAATTATTCGTTATCAGGTAAGCGCCTCGGTCGTCAGGCGTTACTGTTCCCGCTGTGCCTTGTGTTATATGAATTCTCCACCTATATCGGCAACGATATGATCCAACCGGGTATGCTCGCGGTGGTGCAGGAGTTTCAGGTCGGCAATGAGTGGGTCCCCACCTCTATGACCGCCTATCTGGCGGGGGGGATGTTTTTGCAGTGGCTGCTGGGGCCGCTGTCGGATCGTATTGGCCGCCGTCCGGTGATGCTGACCGGGGTGGTGTGGTTTATCGTCACCTGTCTGGCGACGCTGCTGGCGCAAACCATTGAGCAATTTACCCTGCTGCGTTTCCTGCAGGGCATCAGCCTGTGCTTTATCGGCGCGGTGGGCTATGCGGCTATCCAGGAGTCGTTTGAGGAGGCGGTGTGTATCAAAATCACCGCCCTGATGGCTAACGTCGCGCTGATTGCGCCACTGCTCGGGCCGCTGGTCGGCGCTGCCTGGGTGCATATGCTGCCGTGGGAGATGATGTTTGTGCTGTTCGCCGTGCTGGCGGCCATCTCCTTTGTGGGGCTGCAGCGGGCGATGCCGGAAACGGCGACGCGGATGGGGGAAAAACTGTCGGTAAAAGAGCTGGGCCGCGACTATCGTCTGGTGTTGAAAAACCTGCGCTTTGTCGCCGGCGCGCTGGCGACCGGTTTTGTTAGCCTGCCGCTGCTGGCGTGGATTGCGCAATCGCCGGTGATTATCATCAGCGGCGAGCAGGCCACCAGCTATGAGTACGGCATGCTGCAGGTGCCGATTTTCGGCGCGCTGATCGCCGGCAACCTGGTGCTGGCGCGTCTCACCTCGCGCCGCTCGGTACGTTCGCTGATTATTATGGGCGGCTGGCCGATTATGTTTGGCCTGCTCCTGTCGGCGGCGGCCACGGTGGTCTCGTCCCATGCTTATCTGTGGATGACCGCTGGTTTAAGCTTCTACGCTTTCGGGATTGGCCTGGCTAACGCCGGGCTGGTGCGCTTAACGTTGTTCGCCAGCGAAATGAGTAAAGGGACGGTTTCGGCGGCGATGGGTATGCTGCAGATGCTGATCTTTACCGTGGGCATTGAGCTTAGCAAGCATGCGTATGAGCTTGGCGGTAACGGCCTGTTCAGCCTGTTTAACTTGCTGGGCGGGGTGCTATGGCTGGGGCTGATTATTTACTTCCTGAAAGATAAAAGCGTCGGCAGTTCGCAGCAGGCGTGATACGTAGCAAACCCGGATGCCCAAAGGCATCCGGGGATTCATCAGGCGAACGGCGCTTCGCGATTCAATACCTTATCGATAATCTGCAATACGCCTTCTTCGTTATTATGCGGCGCATGATGGCTGGCGACGGCTTTGACCTCCGCTTTGGCATTCGCCATGGCGAAGCCAAAGCCGGCATGCTGCAACATTTCAATATCATTGCCGCTATCGCCGAAGGCCACCACTTCATGATTATCAATACCCCAGCGCTCCTGCAAAATGCGCAGGCCGTTGGCTTTATGCACGCCAGGGATGATTAAATCGATACTGCCGTAACCGGTGGCGACGGCGGTAACCATATCGCCCAGCGCCGCGTGTAGCTTCGGCTGAATTTCCGGGATCAGATGATCCGGCACGTTCAGGCCGAATTTGAGGATCGCGTCATCGAGATGGTTAAAATCATCCACCAGTTCGAGACGGTGATAGTACTTCGCCGCCACCGCTTTTAGCTCGTCGTTATAGCTATTGAGCGTATAGGCGCTGCGTTTGCCGCAGGCGATAATTTCGATATGCGGCAGCGTTTGCAGGTGGTCGACGACGGCGTTGAAATGCGTCGTCGGCAGCCGGCAGTTAAAGATATCCTCTTTACCGCTTACAACCCAACCGCCGTTTTCGGCGACGAAGGCGATTTCATCGACCAGCTCCGGGAAGAACGATATCAGCTGGTAATACTGGTTGCCGCTGGCGACCACGAAGCGAATGCCCTGTTCGCGCATGCGCTGATACTGCGCCAGAAATCGTGGGCGATTATAGGTTTTGGCATCGCTTAAAAAGGTGCCGTCCATGTCTACCGCAATCAGTTTGATGCTCATTAGCTATTCTCCATCACAGGTTCAGGCTGCGGTTTGGCTACCGCGCGGGCTACCAGCGCCGCCACCATGACTAGTCCCAGTACTACCATCATGGCGCTACGCAGGCCAAAGTGTTCGCCAAGGAAGCCCAGCAGCGGCGGCCCGACGAGAAAAGCCAGATAGCCGGTAATCGCCACGACGCTCACGCGTTTAGGCGCATCCGGGCCGGTATCGCTGGCGGCGGAAATGGTGAGCGGGAAACCAAGCGACGCGCCGAGCCCCCACAGCAGTACCGATACCCCGGCAACCCAGGTGCTGTCGACAAAAATTATCAGCCCGATGCCCAGCGCGCCCATTACCGCGCTGGCGCGTACCACGGCGACGCGGCTGTAGCGGTCGATAAACCAGCCGCCGGTGAAGCGGCCGAGGGTCATGCCGAGGGTGAAACCGGCGTAAATCAGCGAACCGGAAGTGGGGCTAAAGCCATGGCCGTCGACCATCAGCAGCGGCAGCCAGTCGTTGGCGGAACCTTCGGCAAAGGCCATCGCCAGCACGATTACGCCGATCAGCAATAGCTGCGCGTCGCGCCAGACCGGTAGGCCTTTGGCCTCGCTATGGGCGGATTCGGCGGCGTTTTTGCCGGTACCGTCGGGGATGGCGCGAATGGCGATAAGGATAGGAGCAATCGCTACCAGCGCGGCGATCAGAATATGCGGCGCGGCGGGCAGGCCAAAACCGGTCACCGCCATACCGATGCCGGCGCCCACGAGGGTGCCGAAGCTGTAAAAACCGTGCATCATCGGCAGCACGGTTTTATTCATTTCCCGTTCAACGGCGGCGCCTTCGACGTTAATCGCCACTTCCGCCGAGCCGAAGCTGGCGCCAAAGATAGCCAGCCCAAAGGCGAACAGCGGCGCGGAGGCGAGCCACAGCGCCAGGCTTAACACCAGCATGCCCGCCACGGCGCACAACATAGTTGTGCGGATGACTTTACGGGTACCGAAGCGCTTCACCAGCCATGCTGAACAGAGAATACCGCTCATCGAACCAATCGACAGGCCAAATAGCACCATTCCCATTTCAGCAGTGGAAAGGGTTAGTAAATCGCGAATCGCGGGCGTACGGGTGGCCCAGGAGGCCATCAATAAGCCGGGAATAAAGAAGAACATAAATAGCGCCCACAGCCGAAGCTGGAGGGCTTTGCGAGAAGTTTGCGCCGTCATCCATAAACGCCCGAGAAAGAAGAGTTGCAGACAACAGTAGCAAGGTTGTGTACATTTGTACACATTCCGCTATCGCTTGATTTGCATAGCGCACAGAGGGGAAAAACACACCGATGACCCGCAGACCGAACGATCCGCAGCGGCGCGAGCGCATCCTGCAGGCGACGCTGGATACCATCGCCGCGCACGGAATTCATGCGGTAACGCACCGTAAAATCGCCAGCTGCGCCGGGGTACCGCTGGGCTCGCTGACCTATTATTTTAGCGGTATTGAGGCGCTGATTGAGGAGGCGTTTCGTAACTTCACCGTGGAAATGTCGGCGCAGTATCAGCAATTTTTCGACGGCGTCGGCAGCCGCCAACAGGCCTGCGACGCTATCGCCGAGCTGATCTTCAGCGCCCAAGTGACCACCGCGCGCAATATGGAGTTAATGTACCAGCTGTACGCGTTTTGCAGCAGCCGACCAGCGCTGAAAACGGTCATGCAGAGCTGGATGCTGCGCAGCCAGCAGACGCTGGAGCAGTGGTTTGAACCGGCGACGGCGCGCGGGCTGGATGCGTTTATCGAGGGGATGACGCTGCACTTCGTGACCGATAGCGCGCCGCTGTCGAAAGCGGCGATTCGCTTAATGGTCGGGCGGCTGGCGGGGGAGAATAGCGCTAGCTAAGCGTCGCTCCGGCGGTGACGTTAACCACCGTGGCGGTCATCGCCGCCGCCGATGGTGACGCGAGAAAGGTGATGACCCCGGCTATCTGCGCGAGCGTTGGTAACCGCTGCAGCATCGTGCCGTGCGCCGCACCACCCAGCCACTGTTCGACGCTCAAGCCCAGCGCCTGTGCTTTAGGCGCAAACACCTCGGCAGTATAAGAACCCGCCAGCGCCGCATCCGCTATCGCGTGTGACCGTACGCCGAGCACGCGGATTTTTTTGGCGCCGAGTTCGCTGGCCAATGCTTTGATAAAGGCTTCCATTGCGGCGCAGCCGACGATATGGCCGAGGTGTCCAGGGATGGCCATCGTCGCGGAAGGAGGGATAGTGGTAATAATGACGCCCTCGCGTTCGCCACCCATCCACGGCGCCACTGCCTGGGCAATAGTAAATTGGGCATCAAGAAAGGGGACAAAACCCTGGTGATACTCGGCAAGGGATAATTGTGCCAGCGTTTTCCCCTGATTGTGGAGAAAGCCGGTGGCATTAACTACGATGTCAATCCCGCCGGTTCGCCCGGCCAGGTTGGCCACCTGCGCGGTGGTTTGCCCGCCATCCAGCACATCCAGTTGCAGGGTCTCGACGCTCCCGCCTGCGGCGCGAATCTCAGCCGCCGCCTTTTCCAGCTTATCCGCCTGCCGGGCGGCCAGAAAGATCCGCGCTCTTTCTTTCGCCATGGCGAGCGCCGCCGCGCGGCCAATCGCGCCGCTGCCGCCGAAAATCACCACGGTCTTATCTTTAAGCAACATGAAGAGCGCCTTATGTGGGAGTGGATCAGCAAAGTATGGGTGAAAAAATAGACCGTGCAAGTAGGGGGGAGTTACGTTTAGGGATTGATTTTCTTTATTAGGTGTTTGTTTAACTTGTTGATTTAATAAGGGAATGCTCTAATTATTACTGGCCAATAGACGCGCTTTTGATTAGCCTTGGGTTACCTGATGCAGGGATAAGAAAGAGCCAATGAAACCAAAAAGATTCTCTTCAAGCTATGTTTGTAAAAAGATCTGCATTCATGCAATCAATATGTTTGAAGCTGTCGGAACGGGCAGCTTCTCTATCGCCGCTGTGGTTTGTTTTATTGCTCTGGATGGCTGGTTATTCAAGCTGGGTGGTTTCGCCATCTGTTTTTCGCTGGTGTGCTTGATAAGCTTTATCGCCGATTATTTAAGAGGGGATATTTAAGTGGCATGTTGAGGACATATCAGTTATACAACATAGGGAGAACGTATCGTACTGATGAAAAAATTGCTTGTTAAATTAATTTGGGTAGAGTTTCTTTCTTAAGAATGTTATCGCTTTCCATGAAAGCGGATAAGGTGTAGCTATTAGTGCAAAGGCGCAGCAAACTGCAGTCACAGCAAAGTAAGCCAGCCCATAACCGGTATCATTAGTCAGCACCGCGTAGCTACAAAAGATAAGCAGGGCAATGATGATGATACAGGACATGTAAAAACGACGCCTTAGCTCCACCAACAAGACCTGCAGGCTTTGATCTTTACGTTGTGGACTCTCAAGTCCTTTTCGCAGCATATTGATCTCTTTGCTGGTAAAACCGTGCTTCTGAAGTGTTTGTTCCTGCTGTACATCAATCATGTTTTTACCTTCAACCGAAACACCTCTTAATCGTTGCGGACAATAATATCAATAATTATCACAGGATGATAGGCTCTGCAGTTCCAGTAACAATATTACCGGAACTGATAATATACGTCGTGCAAATGACAAATGTAACAGAGTTCTCACCCCCTAAGCTAAAGTCTGGAGTGCTATGTTAGATAGTCATAGGCTTTTTCATGCTCCCGGATAATGAATTTTTTAAGTCTGAGAGTATATATTAACGTCAATATTAAGCTGGTTATGAACCATATGCAGCCAAAGGTAATTATTGAGAGGGCAGGATCGTTTAACGGGGCGGGGTCAGTCCACACATTGATTTTTTTGAGAGGCTTGTAGCGGCTAGTGAATGCGATGATGAACTGATGGCGAAAATCCGTGCTCATGAGTACAACCGCTCAATAGATCTCTCCTGTTAGTCATAGCAACGCTGCTGACGTCAGGACTAGATTCTGGTGTCGGCAGTGTTGAGCAACGAGCCATGCGAGGCTTTAGAGTTTTTGTGCATGTCTATGCTGCATGAAAAGGCATGATCGTTTGAGGATCGTTTTCGCTCCCGCCTGCCAGAACTGGCGGGCTTTTTCATATTTCATGAATGTGCATGAAAACTGCTACATAACGCGGGCAGGCGTGGTGGGGATACGAGCGCGCGTTCAGGGCGCAAAGCTAGCTGAAAGCAATGGTGGTTAAGTCTTAAAATGGCCGTTAATCCACTTTAGGAGTACCATTTTGACGTTTTTTGTCATAAAGTGTCCTAAGATTTGGTTGTTGGTGACGTTTGTTGCTTTTGCAACTAAGATTATTCAACCACCAGGAGGGGGGAAAAATGCTTATTGAATTCAATGTTGAGAACTATCTCTCAATTAAAAACAAACAAACATTTTCACTTATTGCTAATAAAAGTAATGAGTTAGAAGAGAATATCTTTACAGTTGAAGGAAACGTTAATCTTAATGTTCTCAAGTCAGCTGTTATTTACGGTGCTAACGCAGCAGGCAAGTCGAATGTGCTTCTCGCTGTCAGAGCTATGATGGATATCGTAACTCAATCTGCATCTAACACTCAGGCTGGCGAAGAGGTTCCTGTATTTCCTTTCAAGCTTGATTCGGATTCAATTAAAAATCCTACTGAATTTGAAGTTACTTTTATTGCAGAGGGCATTCGGTATCAGTTTGGTTTTTCTGCTACAAATGAAAGAATTATTGATGAATGGCTCTTTGCGTACCCAAAAGGAAGACCTCAAAAATGGTATTTCAGAGCTTGGGATGAAGAGAAGCAGGAGTATGAGTGGGATTTTGGCGCATCACTACTTGGTGAAAAACAAGTTTGGCAGCGCTCAACAAGAAATAATGCCTTGTTCTTATCTACAGCTGTTCAATTAAATAGTGAGCAGCTTAAGCCTGTATTTACTTGGTTTAAAAAAACGCTGAGACTTTCTGGGGTTAAAGGGTGGGCCAATACATTCTCCGCCAAACGCTGTACTGAGGATACGAAGAAAGAAATCTTGAATTTCTTGAAAGCTGCAGACATTGGCATTGATGATGTTTTAGTTACAAAAGAAAAATTTAATCCAGACGATTTGCCATCTGATATGCCAGATGATATCAAAAAAATCGTTATTTCTAACATGAAGGATAAAGATATCTTCGATGTTACTACTGTCCATTATAACGATAAAGGTGAGCCGGTTAGTTTTTCTCTTGAGGAAGAGTCTCATGGCACTCAGAAGCTTTTTTCTTTAGCTGGTCCATGGTTGGATGCGCTCGATAATGGATATGTACTATTTATCGATGAGCTTCATGATACATTGCATCCTAAGCTGGTTAGTTTTTTGGTAAATCTTTTTAATAGTCCTGATACTAATAAAAAAGGTGCTCAGTTAATTTTCTCAACGCACGAAACATCCATTCTGAATCAAAGCATTTTTAGACGCGATCAAGTCTGGTTTTGTGAGAAAAATGAACATAGTGAAACTAATCTATACCCATTGACTGATTTTAGCCCAAGAAAAGGAAGGGAAAATCTAGAAGCCGCATACCTAGACGGTAGGTATGGAGCATTACCGTTTATCAAAAAATTGACGGGAATTTGATATGGGAAGCGAGGATTTATTTAAAAAGAAACGTGCTCCTAAAACTGCTAAGGATCTGGCAAGACGTAATGCAGTTAAATCCCCTCTCGCTAAAATATTAATTGTTTGTGAGGGTAAGAAAACCGAACCAAATTACTTTGAGGATTTGATTAACCATTTTGAATTACTTACAGCAAGTGTAATTGATGTAACTGGTGAGTGTGGCTCTAGTCCAATGTGTGTTGTTCGTCATGCAAAAGAACAGCATAAAAAAATGACTGAACAGGGGGCTCCTTATGATCAAATTTTTGTTGTGATAGATAAGGATGCCCACACTGACTATGTGGCAGCACTCGATGCTCTCAGGAGAAGTAAACCAAGTTCAAGTTGGTTTACTGTGAATTCAGTACCTTGTTTTGAGTATTGGTTACTTCTACATTATACCTATTCGACAAAGGCATTTAGAAATTTACCGGGTAACAGTTCGGGAAATCAAATTGTCAGTGAGTTAAAAAAATATATTAAGAACTATGAGAAAGGCTCAAAAGGGATTTTTCATAAAACCCTAAATGCTCTAGAGTCAAAAGATTTAAATGAAGTAGTCCTTAGGGCTAAGAGAAGTTTACAGGCAGCTGAAGCTAGCGATACTGATAATCCAAGTACAAAAGTTTTTGAGTTGGTTGAAAGGCTTATCCAGCTTAGAAAACAAATAGAGTCAAATCGTAAACAGAAACGATCTTAAGAGCGTTTTGATTGCCCCCCTAAACCACCTATTGGGGAGGTGGTTTAGGGGGGGCAATCAAAAACCGCCCGGGGAAGGGCGGTTGATATCAAAGGTTGGTCGGCTAAACGTCAGTCTTCATCGGTCAGGTATGGGTTAAAGCGTATCACTTCATCACTCAGCCACTCGTTAACTTCTGTGATGCTTACAAGTATGCCGTCCTCAAAAAATCAGCGCAGCACCACCTCATCCCAAAGGTATGCAAGAACAATTTGCTTACTGATATTGACCCGCCGCTGGCGCAATGCCGTTCACTTAAGCGGAGCGGCATGAGAGTTCACCGGATAGCGGGTTTTTGACATCTTAACCGCCCTCGGCCTTGGAGGTCGGGGGCGTTTTGTTATGAACACCGCCTCCAGATTTCCTCGCAGATGCTCCAGCCGCCTCGGGATGGTTCCCGGCGATACCGTATTGCCCAGCACTATCATTTCCGTCGCGATAAACTGGAACGCGAACTTGAAGCTTATTTCTGAGGGCGCTTTCCTGTGTTTCTCCGCCGCCCTTGTTGCCTCGCGCCGTATCAGGTTATAGGCCAGTAACATCCCCCATACCTCCTGCTCCAGCAGGTCAACTTTCCGGCTTCTCAGCACCAGCGCATTATCCAGAAGACTGCTTTTCAGGTTTCTGAACCCGACCTCGATTTCCCAGCGTGAATGATAAAGCTCTGCCACATCCTTTGCCCGATAGCGGTCTGCCGGAAGCGAGGTCAGGACCGTTTTCTCCACACCATTCACCTCGTAAGTCACCGCCCGGGCATACCAGTATTCCGGCAGTGACGCATTCTTTTTCCGGGCCTGCGGGGACACCTTCAGCTTCAGTAGCCTGTCGCCTGAACCGTAACTTTCCTCTGTTTCCGCCACCATATTCTTGCGGGCTGGCAGCAGCCAGTGCCGGTTATTCCCCTGCTGATTCAGCGTCACCAGCAGGTCTGCGCTGTAGAACAGTTTGTCGAACAGCGTGACGGAGTTATCCGGAATAGAGGCCGTCATCGACTGTGCCAGTAGGATTTCACTCCGCCGGTAAGGGGCGGTCACCGCATCCAGCAGTACATGACTGCCCAGGTTCATTAAGGCCACCAGACGCATAACCGGATATGCACTCTGGCGCGTGGTGGACGTATTCGCTGAGCCGTAATAGTCGCGAAGTTCAGATTCGTCAGGTGTTCTGAACTGAGCGCCATCAACAGCAAAAAGTTGCAGGCCCTGCCAGTCATCGTTGTGGTAGCGCACGGCTCCCCAGGTCTGCGCGGTCTGGCGAAAGAGCCATTCAACCGGAGCCGCTCCGACCCGCTGGCGAGCCTGGGTGACAGCGCTGAGGGCCAGCAGGTTCATACCCGCTTCACCATCAGCACTCAGGTTCAGTCGGCGGACCACATCGGTAATCGGCTCATTGCGGAAAAAGGCCATCGCCACGACCATCCAGATAACCATATCACCGGGCAGACGGCGACGCCGGACGGTGGCGTGCTCAGAGAGCGTCAGGCAGTGTTGTATCCACTCAGCAGGGAGATGTTCTGCAAACATCTGTGCAGAAGGCGGCGGCATAAGGGGATGGTCGCTGAAATCGAGCAGGTCATTGAGAAGTGGCATAAGAAAACGGCTCCCTGTAGTGGAAGCCGTTATATTGCCGTAGTTTGAGGAGCGATCAACCGATCCTTAACTGATCGGCATTGCGCGTAATGCGGGTTTTTTTATGCCCTCATAAAACGCCGCGTAACGCTGCAGTGGCCTTTTCGCGGCTAAACAACCCACTGAACACGTAAAACAGATTGTGCGCACAGCAGAGCGCTGGCAGCGTGTGAGCCTGACAAAATAAATCTTTCCGTGACGAAACCGGCGCTACACCGCACCCGCCTGCGGTTTCTGGATCATAAAAATTTTTCAGTGGGATTTTTCTTCAAAAGGTATCGCTAGCCCGCGCCAGTGCTGGCGGTTTTGCTGAGATTGGAAACTGAAAAAATTGAAAAGAATTTCAGTGTTTTTCAGTTTGAAGGATCTGCGGAGGATCTAAGAAAAAACAACCCAATGAAATTTAAGGGAAAAATATATTTTACATGGGTTTTAGATGATCAATTTACGCTGGAAGGTAGGATAAAGAAAAGCGCGAGATTCCAGATATGACGGGGCCTGCAGTGATATTGTGGATGTTTTTGAAACAGAAATCACATTGCTGCAAGATACTTTTTTTGCGGCTATGCGACCTTCTAAAAAATAGGGAATAATCGAGTATGCTTAGAGCAAGATGCTGATTATTTGTTACTAAGTTCGATGAAGATAGATCGCTTTAATTTACGGAGTTTAATATGCCTTTTGCTCAAATGATGCGTGACAAGTTGGTCCTGGTTAAGACGGATGGAAGCCGAGTAACAGATCTAAGAGGGAGTGTTCAAAAAGGTAAAATTTACATAATGAGAGGAGATGTTTCGATTGAGCCTGGAGATGAATTGCACCGTGAAATGCCAGGCGAGAAATTTGAAGAATACGTAGTAGTTGAACCAAATTTCTATCAAGGGGTTCATGGGATACCGGCGCATTATCAAACCGAGGTTAGGAGAAAAGGCAAACAACAACCTCAAGCCGCGGCCCCAACCTCACATACCACAAACTATAACTTTTTTGGGAATAACAGCAGGGTAAACAATAGCTCAGTTGATAACTCAAACAATTTCACTGGCAGTGATGATAGTGTTCGCCAGGTAATGGCCATACTAGATTCAGCAAGAAAAGATGTTGAAACAGCCGCGATGGAACCTGTCGATTCACAAACGACTAAAGCAACTTTAGACATTGTGGAAGGCCAAATAAAGGCTGATGCCCCATCAAAGCCTGTTATCAAGACGCTTCTTGCTGGGTTGCCTGTCGTCGCTCAGGCATTGCCTTCTATCGTAAAACTCGTGGAAATCTTTAAGAGTTGATTCCCTGCCGCCATTTTGTCGCCCTAGGCCTAGGATTCATAGTTTAATCAATTGATTATAAAGGGTTATATTTTCAGACAACAAAAAACCCATCAACCTTGAACCTAAACGGCGGGGTTGATGGGCTCCACAAAATGGGGACATCAAAGAAAAGCAGTGGCACTAGTTATGACTGACGTCCTGGGAAAAAGTTCTGTTCATCACCGATTTTTTTGCGAAAAAGTTAAAAATTTTCGGCCGGGACTAGCCAAGGCCCGGCCAGATGATGACGATTAGCGTACCGGCAAGGGTGAGCAGCACGTTGGCAATAGCGTAAGTGCCAGCATAGCCGAGTGCGGGAATGTTGCTGCGCGCGGTATCGCTGATAATTTCCATCGCCGGGGCGCAGGTGCGCGCGCCCATCATCGCGCCGAACAGCATCGCGCGGTTCATGCGTAGCACATAGGCGCCGAACAGGAAGCAGATCACCACCGGCACCAGGCTGACGATAAGACCGGCGGCCAGCATTTGCCCGCCAATGGCACCCAGACCGTTATTAATACCCGCGCCGGCGCTCAGGCCGACCCCGGCCATAAACACCATCAGGCCGAACTCCTTGACCATGTTCAATGCGCCCTGCGGGATATAGCCGAAGGTCGGATGGTTGGCACGCAGGAAGCCAAGCATAATGCCGGCGAACAGCAGGCCGGCGGCGTTACCGATGCCGAAGCTGAACGAGCTGAACTGGAAGGTGATCATGCCGATCATCAGGCCGACGATAAAGAAGGCGCAGAAAGCCAGCAGATCGGTCACCTGGCTATGAATCGAAATAAAGCCGATGCGGTCAGCGACGGTTTTTACGCGGCGGGCGTCGCCGCTCACCTGCAGCACGTCGCCTTTATTGAGCACCACGTTATCGTCGATTGGCATCTCAATCTGGCTGCGGATCACCCGGTTTAAGAAACAGCCGTGATCGGTCAGCTTCAGCTGCGCCAGGCGGCGGCCGACGGCGTTATGATTCTTAACCACAATCTCTTCGGTGACGATACGCATATCGAGCAGGTCGCGGTCAAACACCTCTTTACCGTTACGGAAGCTTGGGTCGAGGCGGGCATGGGCGTCCGGGTAGCCAACCAGCGCGATATCGTCGCCCATCTGCAGTACCGCGTCGCCATCCGGGTTCGCCAGGATACCGTTACGACGAATACGCTCGATATAGCAGCCGGTCTGGCGGTAAATTCCCAGCTCACGAAGATTTTTGCCGTCCGCCCACGCGACCAATTCCGGGCCGACGCGGTAGGCGCGGATAACCGGCAGATAGACTTTACGCTTGGAGTCGGTATCCAGACCGCGCTCGCGGGCGATCTGCTGGGCGCTGGTCTGCAGATCCTGATGCTGCAGCTTCGGCATATAGCGCGCGCCGACGATCAGGCTCACCAGGCCAACCAGGTAGGTCAGGGCGTAACCGAGGCTCAGGTGGTCAAGCGACTGCGCCAGCTGATCGCTGGGCAGGCCAAAGTGGCGTAGGGTATCGCCAGCGCCCACCAGCACCGGGGTGGAGGTCATAGCGCCCGCCAGCATCCCGGCGGTCAGGCCGATGTCCCAGCCAAACAATTTGCCCAGCCCCATAGCGATTAACATCGCGCTGGCCACCATCACCAGCGCCAGCATCAGATAGTTTTTGCCGTCGCGGAAAAAAATCGAAAAAAAGTTGGGGCCCGCTTCGACGCCGACGCAGAAAATAAACAGCATAAAGCCAAGATTTAGCGCATCTGTGTTAATGGCGAAGTGCTGCTGACCTAATAATAAAGAAACCACTAAAACGCCAATGGAATTACCAAGTTGTACTGACCCGAGGCGAAGTTTCCCCAGGCAAAGACCCAGTGCGAGTACAACAAACAATAACAGGATGTAATTCCCGTTTAACAAATCTGCGACGTTTATATTCACGAAAGCCAACTTCTCGTTTACTAGTAAGTTGTTGAAGGAAATGGTTTTTTGGTCTAAGGTTGCTCAAGCGTTCGCACTATGCCGAACGTTATTCTGGCATCCCGTTAATACCGATAAAACAGTGCCGCTAGTTTAATCTTTCCTGGTTGCTGCGGCTAGTCACAATCGTTTTACTCTGACGGGAGCGTTATAAGCATGGACTGCCAGAATGCTATTTCTGACTGGATGAAGTGAAAGATAGTTAGAGGCGAAATCAGGAGGATATCGTGAAATCTGAGCGCGCGTGGGCCGGTATAATTTGTGGGTTCTTTCTGTTTATTGTGGTCTGTTTATCGCTGTTGCTGCATATGAAAGGGGCTTTTCGGCAAACGGGCAACCCCGAGCTTGGACTGCTGTTCTTTGTGCTACCTGGCGCCGTGGCGAGCTGTTTATCCCCCGGAAGGCGCGTCATACGTCCGCTGATTGGCGCCATGCTGGCGGCACCGGTTTGTCTGGTGGTGATGCGGATGTTCTTTATTACTCATCGATCGTTTTGGCAGGAACTGGCGTGGCTTTTTAGCGCGGTCTTCTGGTGCGCGCTCGGGGCGCTATGCTTTTTATTTATTTGCGTCTGGCTGGACGCCAGACGCAGGCACTCAACGGAAGAGTGAAGTCTCTCAGGCAAACAGGCCGAGATTTTCCTTCGCCCAGGCTTCGAAATCCGTGCAGCCGCCGATGTGTTTCTGATCGACGAAAATCTGCGGTACGGTTTCTACCGGCTTACCGACGGTTTTTTCCAGATCGGCTTTGCTGATGCCTTCCGCGTGGATATCAATGTAGCGATAGCTGAAGTCATCGCGCTCGTTGCTCAGTTTCTCGGCCAGCTCTTTGGCGCGAACGCAATACGGGCAACCTGGGCGACCAAAAATAACGGTAAACATGCTTCTCTCCTTAAATCTCAGCCGGATGGCGAATGTGGCTATGATGCCGCGTTCCGTTAGTAAGGGGAAGAAGGTTTTACCTTTTGTAGCGATGGTTGCGGGTTATGCTTGATCAATATCATCTGCTGCAAGACCCTATACAGATGCGCCAGCGATGCGC
The DNA here is from genome assembly GCF_040064515.1 of Klebsiella sp. CN_Kp104. Taxonomy (NCBI): domain Bacteria; kingdom Pseudomonadati; phylum Pseudomonadota; class Gammaproteobacteria; order Enterobacterales; family Enterobacteriaceae; genus Klebsiella; species Klebsiella sp. CN_Kp104. Next base: position 128,424 of record NZ_JBEAII010000001.1, read on the forward strand.
TGTGCGCGGCATGAGTATATTGAGGAGCGTTATGCGATCGCCTGCCGCATTACCCAAAAGTATTCTGATTGTTGAGCTCGTCGGCATGGCGCTGCTGACGTTGGCCTGGCTGTCATTAAACCAGTATGTTCAGCTGCCTGCGCCGTTTGCCAGCCCGACGGCGGCGCTCATCATGATCTTTGCCGGGATCCTGCTGATGATCCCGGTGGCGATAGCCTTAATGTGGCGAATAGCGAAAATTGTCGCGCCGCAGTTGACCGATAATAAGACCTCATCTTCTACCCCGTCCGAACGAGAAAAACACCATGACGCCGACCATTGATCTGCTGCGTAACCACCGTTCCATCCGCCATTTTACCGACGCGCCGATTAGCGACCAACAGCGTGAGGCGATCATTGCCGGGGCGCAAGGGGCTTCCAGCTCCAGCTTTTTACAATGTACTTCGATTATTCGCATTACCGACCCGCAGATGCGTGAGCAGCTGGTTGAGTTGACCGGCGGCCAGCAGCACGTGGCGCAGGCGGCGGAGTTTTGGGTATTCTGCGCCGATTTCAACCGCCACCTGCAAATTTGCCCGCAAGCGCAGTTGGGGCTGGCTGAACAGCTGCTGCTGGGCGTCGTCGACACCGCGCTAATGGCGCAGAATGCCTTAATCGCCGCGGAATCCCTGGGATTAGGCGGCGTCTATATTGGCGGCCTGCGTAATAACATTGACGCGGTAACCGAGCTGCTGCAGCTGCCGAAACACGTGTTGCCGCTGTTTGGCCTGTGCCTTGGCTGGCCTGCCGACGACCCGCAGGTTAAACCGCGTATTCCGCCTGCGATGCTGGTGCATGAGAATCACTACCAACCGCTTGATCAACAGGTGCTGGCGCAGTATGACGAACAGCTGGCGGACTATTATCTGACGCGCGGCAGCAATACCCGCCGCGATACCTGGAGCGATCATATCCGCCGCACCATCATCAAAGAGAGCCGGCCGTTTATTCTCGATTATTTGCATAAACAGGGCTGGGCAACGCGCTGATTCCCTATACACTTCAACCTGCAAACGCAGAGTGCTGGCCGCCAGTTATTTTCTAAGAGGTGTTGGGTGAAAATCGCTATATTATCCCGGGATGGAACGCTTTATTCTTGCCGCCGCTTGCGTGAAGCCGCGCAAAAACGCGGGCATCAGGTCGAGATCCTCGATCCGCTCTCCTGCTATATGAGCGTCAGCCCGGTTGCCTCCTCGATTCACTACAAAGGGCGACAGTTGCCCCATTTTGATGCAGTCATTCCGCGTATTGGTACGGCGATCACCTATTACGGCACCGCCGCGCTGCGGCAGTTCGAACTGCTGGGCAGCTATCCGCTAAACGAGTCGGTGGCGATTACCCGCGCCCGCGATAAGCTGCGCTCGCTGCAGTTGCTGGCGCGTCAGGGAATCGATCTACCGGTCACCGGTATTGCTCACTCGCCGGACGACACCAGCGATCTGATCGCCATGGTCGGCGGCGCGCCGCTGGTGGTGAAGTTAGTGGAGGGGACGCAGGGGATTGGCGTGGTGCTGGCGGAAACGCGACAGGCGGCGGAAAGCGTGATTGACGCCTTCCGGGGCCTCAATGCGCACATTCTGGTGCAAGAATATATCGCTGAGGCAAAAGGGTGCGATATCCGCTGCCTGGTGGTTGGCGATGAGGTGGTGGCGGCGATTGAACGGCGGGCTAAGGAGGGCGATTTTCGCTCTAACCTGCACCGCGGCGGCGTCGCCACTACGGCCACGCTTAGCGATCAGGAGCGGGAGATGGCGATTAAAGCGGCGCAAACGCTGGGTCTGGACGTGGCAGGCGTGGATATCCTACGCGCCCACCGCGGTCCGCTGGTGATGGAAGTTAACGCCTCGCCGGGGCTGGAAGGGATTGAAACCACCACTCACGTCGATATTGCCGGACGGATGATCGCGTGGATCGAGCGCCAGGCCACGCCTGGATATTGTCTAAAAATGGGAGGGTAGCGTCACTTCGTTATCCTTTCATGGAATGCGACGCATTTTTTGCGTAAGCTATGCGTCGTTTTTTATCCAGCAAGAGGTCACAGGCACTATGGATTCACTGGTCGTTCCGGGTCTTGATACATTACGTCATTGGCTCGACGAGTTAGGCATCAGTTTTTTTGAGTGCGACTCCTGCCAGGCGTTGCACCTGCCGCATATGCAGAATTTCGACGGTATTTTCGATGCCAAAATCGACCTGCTGGACAACGTGGTGTTGTTTTCGGCGCTGGCGGAAGTGAAGCCCTCTGCGCTGCTGCCGCTGTCGGCGGATCTGTCGGCGATTAACGCCAGTTCGCTGACCGTAAAAGCGTTCCTTGATATTCAGGATGATAACCTGCCGAAGCTGGTGGTCTGCCAGGCGCTGCCCGTTGGCGCGGGCGTCACTCTCGAACAGTTTGCCTGGTTCTTCCGCCAGAGCGAAGAGCAGGTCTCGATGGTCATTCTGGAAGCCGGCGCCAATCAACTGCTGTATAAAGCGGAAGAACAGGAAGAAGAGGCCGCAGCCGAAGAAGTGCAATACCATTTTCTGCACTAATTAATAAAAGCAGCCGCTGCGATGGCGGTTGCTTATTTATTCTGTCTCAAACCCGTCTTTAAAGAATTATTCACTGCTGTTTTAGCGCTTCGCTTTTATCTCGTAGACCTTTATTGGCTGGAAATATGATCCAGGGCGTTTTTTTGCCTGGGCTATATCCTCTTATTCTGGCTACAGTTATTCTGGCGAGGCGTCCTTTTGCGGGCAGCCAATCAGGGAGAGGTTTCCTCTCCTTATCTCAGGCAATGAAAAATATGCATGATTCTTGCATGCGTTCAGGTTCGTCTATTGCGTCCGTGAATTAACGGGCCTTGAGAAGGAAACAGAGATATGACCGCCTTGGGTAAAAAATGGTTAACAGGTGTGATTACGGGTGCGCTGATGGCCGTTTCTGCCGGCTCGCTCGCAGCGGAACAAAAAACGCTGCACGTTTATAACTGGTCTGATTATATTGCGCCGGACACGGTCGCCAATTTTGAAAAAGAGACCGGCATTAAAGTGGTGTATGACGTATTTGATTCCAACGAGGTGCTGGAAGGTAAATTAATGGCCGGCAGCACCGGGTTCGATCTGGTGGTGCCGTCGGCAAGCTTCCTTGAACGCCAGCTGGCGGCCGGGGTATTCCAACCGCTGGATAAAAGCAAACTGCCGAACTGGAAAAACCTCGACCCGAAAGTTTTACAACTGGTGGCGCGTCACGATCCCGATAATAAATATGCGATGCCATACATGTGGGCGACCACCGGCATCGGCTATAACGTCGATAAAGTGAAAGCGGCGCTGGGTAAAGACGTACCGTTGAACAGCTGGGATCTGGTGCTTAAGCCGGAAAACCTTGAGAAGCTGAAAAGCTGCGGCGTCTCCTTCCTTGATGCTCCGGAAGAGATTTTCTCGACGGTGCTGAACTATCTCGGCAAAGATCCAAACAGCACCAAAGCCGATGATTACACCGGACCGGCAACCGATCTGCTGCTGAAGCTGCGGCCCAATATCCGTTACTTCCACTCTTCGCAATATATCAATGACCTGGCAAACGGTGATATTTGCGTCGCTATCGGCTGGGCGGGCGATGTCTGGCAGGCGGCGAATCGGGCCAAAGAGGCGAAGAACGGCGTCAATATCTCCTACTTTATTCCGAAAGAGGGGGCGCTGGCCTTCTTTGATGTCTTCGCCATGCCGGCGGATGCCAAAAATAAAGACGAAGCCTATCAGTTCCTGAACTATCTGCTGCGTCCGGAGGTTATTGCGCATATCAGCGATCACGTCTACTACGCTAACGGTAACAAAGAGGCGACGCCGCTGGTCAGCGCCGACATCCGCAACAATCCGGCGATTTACCCGCCAGAGGATGTCTTCGCCAAGCTGTTCACCCTCAAGGTGCAGGATCCGAAGATTGACCGCGTGCGCACCCGCGCGTGGACCAAAGTAAAAAGCGGAAAATAACGCCGTCAGGCCCGGTTCGCCGGGCCTGTAAAGGTCTGACCTGCTGTTCGCTGGCGGACATAGAACTGAAGAATGTATGGCAACCGGGCCATACGGTGATTGTATTTGCCGGAGAGCACCCGAGTGAATGACGCAATGCCCCGCCCACAGGCGAAAGCCCCCAAAGCGCTGACCCCGCTGCTGGAAATCCGTAATTTAACCAAATCCTTCGATGGGCAACACGCCGTCGATGATGTCAACCTCACTATTTATAAAGGCGAAATATTTGCCTTACTGGGCGCGTCCGGCTGCGGGAAATCGACGCTGCTACGTATGCTGGCAGGTTTTGAGTTGCCCACCGCCGGGCAGATTGTGCTGGATGGCGTCGACCTGGCGCGCGTGCCGCCGTATCAGCGGCCGATCAATATGATGTTCCAGTCTTACGCGCTATTTCCCCACATGACGGTGGAGCAAAATATCGCCTTTGGTCTTAAGCAGGACAAGCTACCGAAGGCGGAGATTAACGCCCGCGTCCAGGAGATGCTGGCGTTGGTGCATATGCAGGAGTTCGCCAAACGCAAACCGCACCAGCTCTCCGGCGGGCAGCGTCAGCGCGTGGCGCTGGCGCGAAGCCTGGCGAAGCGGCCGAAACTGCTGCTGCTTGATGAACCGATGGGCGCGTTGGATAAAAAACTGCGCGACCGGATGCAGCTTGAGGTGGTGGATATTCTTGAGCGCGTCGGCGTCACCTGCGTGATGGTCACCCATGACCAGGAAGAGGCGATGACCATGGCAGGCCGTATCGCCATCATGAACCGCGGTAAGTTCGTGCAGATCGGCGAGCCGGAGGAGATCTATGAACATCCGACGACCCGCTATAGCGCCGAGTTTATCGGCTCGGTAAACGTCTTCGAAGGGCTGGTTAAAGAGCGGCTGGAAGATGGCCTGGTACTGAATGCGCCGGGGCTGGTGCATCCGCTGAAAGTCGATCCGGATGCCTCGGTGGTGGATAACGTGCCGGTCTGGGTGGCGCTGCGTCCGGAGAAAATCATGCTCTGCGACGAACCGCCGGCGGACGGCTTTAACTTTGCGGTAGGCGAGGTTATCCATATTGCCTACCTCGGCGATCTGTCTATCTATCATGTCCGTCTGAAAAGCGGGCAGATGATCAGCGCGCAGCTGCAAAATGAGCATCGCCATCGCAAAGGCATGCCGACCTGGGGTGATGAAGTTCGCTTGTGCTGGGATGCCGATAGCTGTGTTGTTCTGACGGTGTAAGGAGAGGACGATGAGCACATTAGAACCTCCAGCCGGCGGCAAAAAGCCCGGCGGTTTTGCCCTGTGGCTGGCGCGCCAGCAGATGGCTCACGGGCGTAAGCTGGTGATTGCGCTGCCGTATCTGTGGTTAATCCTGCTGTTTTTACTGCCATTCCTGATCGTTTTTAAAATCAGTCTGGCCGAAATGGCGCGGGCGATCCCGCCCTATACCGAGTTACTGTCGTGGGCCGACGGTCAACTGACGTTGACGCTCAACCTCGGCAACTTCCTGCAGCTGACCGACGATCCGCTGTACTTTGAGGCTTATCTGCAGTCGCTGCAGGTGGCGGCAATTTCCACCTTTTGCTGTCTGCTATTGGGCTATCCGCTGGCGTGGGCGGTGGCGCATAGCAAGCCGTCGACGCGCAATATCCTGCTGCTGTTGGTGATATTACCTTCGTGGACTTCGTTCCTCATTCGCGTTTACGCCTGGATGGGGCTGCTGAAAAGCAACGGGGTGCTCAATAACTTCCTGTTGTGGCTCGGAGTTATCGATCAACCGCTGGAGATTTTGCATACCAACCTGGCGGTGTACATCGGTATCGTTTACGCCTACCTGCCGTTCATGGTGCTGCCGATTTATACCGCGCTGACGCGTATCGACTATTCGCTGGTGGAAGCGTCGCTGGATCTCGGCGCCAGGCCGTTAAAGACCTTCTTCCAGGTGATTGTTCCGTTAACAAAAGGCGGCATTATCGCCGGCTCGATGCTGGTGTTTATTCCGGCGGTGGGCGAGTTCGTGATCCCGGAACTGCTCGGCGGCCCCGACAGCATTATGATTGGCCGCGTGCTGTGGCAGGAGTTCTTTAATAACCGCGACTGGCCGGTAGCATCGGCGGTGGCGATTGTGATGTTGCTGTTGCTGATCGTGCCGATCATGTGGTTCCACAAGCATCAGCAAAAACAGATGGGGGATCATGGATGAATGACTTACCGGTAGTACGTTCGCCATGGCGGATTCTGATCCTCGTGCTCGGTTTTACCTTCCTGTATGCGCCGATGCTGATGCTGGTTATCTATTCATTTAACAGTTCGAAGCTGGTGACGGTATGGGCAGGGTGGTCGACGCGCTGGTATAGCGAGCTGTTTCATGATGACGCGATGATGAGCGCGGTGGGGTTAAGCCTGACCATTGCCGCCTGCGCGGCGACGGCGGCGGCGATCCTCGGCACGATTGCCGCGGTGGTGCTGGTGCGTTTTGGCCGTTTTCGCGGTTCCAACGGTTTTGCTTTTATGATCACCGCGCCGCTGGTGATGCCCGATGTGATTACCGGGCTGTCGCTGCTGCTGCTGTTTGTCGCGCTGGGGCATTCCATCGGCTGGCCATCGGATCGCGGCATGTTGACGATATGGCTGGCGCATGTCACCTTCTGTACCGCCTACGTGGCGGTGGTGATCTCTTCACGTCTGCGCGAGCTGGACAGGTCAATCGAAGAGGCGGCGATGGATCTTGGCGCCGCGCCGCTGAAGGTATTCTTCGTGATAACCTTGCCGATGATTATGCCCGCGGTCATTTCCGGCTGGCTGCTGGCGTTTACCTTGTCTCTTGATGACCTGGTGATTGCCAGCTTCGTCTCCGGGCCGGGGGCGACGACGCTGCCGATGTTGGTTTTCTCCAGCGTGCGGATGGGCGTTAACCCGGAAATTAACGCCCTGGCGACCTTAATCCTCGGTGTGGTGGGAATTGTCGGTTTTATCGCCTGGTATTTAATGGCTCGCGCAGAAAAGCAGCGAGTGCGCGATATCCAGCGTGCAAGAAGGGGCTGAACCCACTATACCCGTCATACTTCAAGCTGCATGTGCGTTGGCCGCGTTTGTTCACCCCAGTCACTTACTAGAGTAAGCTCCTGGGGATTCACTCACTTGCCGCCTTCCTGCAACTCGAATTATTTAGGGTATAATCTCTGCAATAGAGGTAACATTGGCGCCGCACTCGTGGCGCCGTTTTCATGGATGACTTTACGTTGGGATTGTTTACAAAAACTCGATCGTCTCATGCTCGTCTTAACGTCCCTGCGCTGGTACAGGTGGCGGCCTTTGCTATTATCTTAATTCGCGGTCTTGACCTGTTAATGATCCTCAATCAGCTTGGCCTGCAAGGGATTGCCGATTTTGTCCATCGTAGCGTGCAAACCTGGGCCCTGACGCTGGTGTTTCTGGCGAGCCTGGCGCTGGTGTTTATCGAGATCTGGTGCGCCTTTTCGCTGGTGAAAGGCCGCAACTGGGCGCGCTGGCTCTACCTGCTGACGCAAATTATCGTCATCTCTTATCTGTGGGCGGCCTCGATTGGCTACGGCTATCCAGAACTGTTCAGCGTGGCCGGGGAGTCAAAGCGGGAAATTCTCCATGCGCTGTTTCTGCAGAAGCTGCCGGATCTGCTGGTGCTGGCGCTATTGTTTATCCCTGCGTCGTGCCGACGGTTTTTCCGCTTGCAATAACGGTGATACAATCCCCGCCCCGGTTTTCTTGAAGGTCTTCTTATGCATTGCGCACTTTACGACGCGGGCCGCTGCCGTTCTTGTCAGTGGCTGGAATTGCCATTGACGCAACAGCTCGCCGATAAAATGGCTAACCTGCGCGAACTGCTGGCGGGTCATCCAGCGGCGACATGGCTTGCTCCGGTTTCAGGTCCGGAGACGGCGTTTCGCAACAAAGCGAAAATGGTCGTAAGCGGTAGCGTAGAGCGCCCGCTGCTAGGCATGCTGCATCGTGATGGCACGCCGGAAGATCTCACCGATTGTCCGCTGTATCCGCCGAGTTTTGAACCGGTTTTCGCCGCGCTGAAGCCGTTTATCGCCCGCGCCGGACTCACCCCCTATAACGTTGCCCGCAAGCGCGGCGAACTGAAGTATTTGCTGCTGACAGAAAGCCAGCACGGCGGCATGATGTTGCGTTTCGTTCTGCGCTCTGCGGCAAAGCTTGAACAGTTGCGCGCCGCGCTGCCGTGGTTACAGCAGCAGTTGCCGCAGCTAAAGGTGATTACCGCCAATATTCAGCCCGTGCATATGGCTATCATGGAAGGGGAGCAGGAGATTTTCCTCAGCGATCAACAGGCGCTGGCGGAGAACTTTAACGGCGTACCGCTGTGGATCCGCCCGCAAAGCTTTTTCCAGACCAACCCGACGGTGGCGAGCCAGCTCTATGCTACCGCCCGCGACTGGGTACGCGCGCTGCCGGTCAACCACATGTGGGATCTGTTTTGCGGCGTCGGCGGTTTCGGCCTGCACTGCGCAACCCCGCAGATGCGCCTTACCGGTATCGAAATCGCCCCGGAAGCCATCGCCTGCGCGAAGCAATCCGCGGCCCAATTGGGATTAACCAATCTTCATTTTCAGGCGCTGGATTCCACGCAATTCGCGACGCATGAAGACGATATTCCACAGCTTGTGCTGGTCAACCCGCCGCGGCGCGGCATCGGCGCCGAACTGTGCGATTATCTAAGCCGCATGGCGCCGCCGTATATCATTTATTCGAGCTGTAACGCCCGGACGATGGCCGCAGATATTGATCGTCTGCAGGGCTATCGCCTTGAGCGAGTGCAGTTGTTCGATATGTTTCCACATACCGCGCATTATGAAGTGCTGACGCTGCTGGTTCGTGAAGTTTAAACAAAATGTGAACTCTTTAAGCGGCTGAAATCGGGTAAGCTTTATGAAACGAGCGTGAAATTCGTGGAGCGAATCTGATGAGTAAAAAAATCCTGCTGGTGGAAGATGATGATGATATTGCGGCTTTGTTGCGCCTGAATCTGCAGGATGAAGGGTACCAAATCGAGCACGAGGCGGACGGCGCGCAGGCGCTGCGCCAGCTGGATAACGGCGTCTGGGATGCGGTGATTCTTGACCTGATGTTGCCCAACGTCGACGGGCTGGAGATTTGCCGTCGCATCCGTCAGCAAACGCGCTATCTACCGGTGATTATTATTAGCGCCCGTTCCAGCGAAACCCAGCGCGTGCAGGGGCTGGAAATGGGGGCCGATGATTATCTGGCGAAACCTTTTTCTCTGCTGGAGCTGATTGCCCGGGTGAAGGCGGTTTTCCGCCGTCAGGAAGCGATGGGACAAAATCTCTTGATGGATGCCGGACGTATCGCCTGCCACGGCCTGAATATCGACCCGCTGTCCCGGGAGGTCAGGCTGCGCGGTGAACTGGTTGACCTCACGCCGCGCGAATTCGATCTGCTCTATTACTTTGCCCGCCATCCCGGTGAAGTTTTTTCGCGTCTGGCGCTGCTGGATAGCGTCTGGGGCTATCAGCATGAAGGCTACGAACATACGGTCAACACGCATATTAATCGTCTGCGTACGAAAATAGAGCGCGACCCGGCAGAGCCGGACATTATTCTTACCGTCTGGGGGAAGGGGTATAAATTTGCGCCCTATAGCGCCGGGGCGCAGTCATGATCCGCCGACTCAGCCTCAGCCAGCGGTTATCGTTGGTGTTTATCGCCTTGCTGCTGCTGTGTGCGCTGTCCGTTTGTCTACTCCAGCTCTATAGCAGCGCGCAGTACGGTAACGTCATGGTACAACGGCTTTCAGCCGGTCTGGCGCAGCAGATCGCCGCCCGCGAGCCGCTGCTCAACGCGCGCGGCGAGGTCGATCGCGCGGCGTTGAAACCACTATTCGACCGTCTGATGGTGTTTAACCCAAGCGTCGAGCTGTACCTCGTTTCGCCGGATGGCGAGCTGCTGGCGGATGCCGCGCCGCCGGGGCACATTAAACGCCAGCGCATTGCCATGGCGCCGGTGCAGGCGTTTCTCTCCGGCGGCGCGTGGCCAATTTATGGTGACGATCCGCGCAGCATGGACCAGCAAAAAGTGTTTAGCGCCGCGCCGCTGCGCCTTGACGGCCAGCTACGTGGCTATCTCTACATTATCCTGCAGGGCGAAACTTTTAATGAACTGGCACAAAACGCCTGGCAGAAGACGCTGTGGAGCCTGCTGCTATGGACCCTGCTGCTGGTGGCGCTGTTTGGCCTGTTGGCCGGCGGCCTGGCGTGGTATTGGGTAACACGCCCGGTACGCCAGCTGACGGCGCAGGTGGCAGCCGGAGACAGCGACAGCATTCGAGCAATCAAAGCGCTGGCGGCGCAGGCGCCGGACCCGCATCCCGGAAATGAAGTGGCGCTGCTGCATAACCGCTTTATCGAACTGGCGCAGCAGATCGCCGGGCAATGGGATCGGCTGGCTGATAGCGATCGTCAGCGCCGGGAATTTATTGCCAATATTTCGCATGACCTGCGCACGCCGCTCACTTCGCTGCTGGGATATCTGGAGACGTTATCGCTAAAGGATGATCGCCTGACGGCGCAGGAGCGTAAGCAGTATCTGAATATCGCGCTACGCCAGGGAAATAAAGTTCGTCATCTGTCGCAGCAGCTATTTGAGCTGGCACGCCTTGAACATGGCGGTATTAAGCCGCAGCCGGAAAAGTTTATCCTTGCCGAGCTGATTCAGGACGTGGCGCAAAAATTCGATCTGGCGATTGCCACCCGCGAAATCCGTCTGCGCCTGGAATTGGCGTCAGGCTTGCCTTTGGTTGAGGCAGACCTCTCGATGATGGAGCGGGTATTAACCAATCTGCTGGATAACGCCATTCGCCATACTCCGCACGGGGGCGAAATTCGTCTCTCCTCGCGCCAGCAGGGGGCACAGGTGGTGGTCGAGGTGGCCGATAGCGGCCCGGGCGTCGCCGGTGAGTTACGGGCCAATCTGTTTGAGCGGCCATCGGTACTGGAACCGGGGCAGCAGAGCGCCTCACGGGGCGGGCTGGGGTTGATGATTGTTCGCCGGATGCTGCAACTGCACGGGGGGGAAATTCGCCTGCTGGAAGTACCGGCAGGGGCCTGTTTCCAGTTTACCCTGCCGCTGTGAGGGGGGTCGTTACCGATAGACCCGGCTCAGGCGGCTGCGCCGTAAGCCGGGAAGCGTAGATCTTACTCCGGGAACCACTGGTTGCTAATTTTCTGGTAGGTTCCGTCAGCTTTAATCGCTTTCAGCGCTGCGTTCAGTTTTTCCAGCAGCGCTTTATTATCCGGGCGCACCGCAATGCCGAGGCCGGTACCGAAATACTGCGGATCGGTCACTTTCGGCGTCGCCGCGCCTAACTGCGGGTTGGTCTTCAGCCATTCGTTGACCACCGCGGTATCGCCGAAGACGCCGTCGATACGGCCGTTTTTCAGGTCGATAATGGCATTCTGGTAGCTATCGTAAGCGACGGTTTTGACTTCCGGGTGCTTATCCTGCAGGTATTTCTGGTGCGTGGTGCCGTTTTCCATGCCGATACGCTTACCTTTCAGGTCATCAAAAGAGTGGTACGCGTCTTTTTTGGCGATTACCAGCGCCGAGTTGGCGTAGTACGGGTCAGTAAACGCGACCTGTTTGCTACGCTCAGGCGTGATGTCCATGCCGGAGATCACCGCATCATACTTTTTAAATTTTAGCGCCGGGATCAGGCTGTCGAAAGCGTGGTTGGTAAAAGTACAGTCGGCCTGCATTTGCTTACACAGCGCTTTGGCCAGATCAAGATCGAAACCGACAATCTGGTTATTCGCATCCATGGATTCAAATGGCGGATAGGTCGCGGAAACGCCAAAGCTGATTTTTTCCGCGGCAGCGGCGCCAAAGGCGAAAGAGCTAAGCAGTGCGGCCAGAACTAACTTTTTCATAGTGGGACTCCCGTCGGTCAATCTTATGATGTTGTGCCGGTTTACGGCTGAAGTTCACAATGCCACTAAATGAATTTATATGCAATAAAGTTGTATGTTTATTTTATTGGTTATAAAAAAAACGGGTAAGCATTAGCACTTACCCGTTTCATATATTACTGTTTATGCATTTCGTGATGTTAGTTACGACGTTCGAAGGCCAGCGCTTTTCTTTCCACCAGACGCATCAGCAGCGTCAGCAGGCCGTTCACCACCAGATAAATGATACCGGCTGCGCCGAAGACCATCACGTCATAGGTGCGCCCGTACAGCAGCTGGCCATGACCCATCACTTCCATCAGCGTGATGGTGTAAGCCAGCGAGGTGCTTTTAAAGACCAACACCACTTCGTTCGAGTACGAGGAGAGGGCGCGTTTAAAAGCATACGGTAGCAGAATCGCCAGCGTATCCTTCTTGCTCATCCCCAGCGCGCTGCAGGACTGCCACTGGCCGTCCGGAATGGCGCGGATGGCGCCATAGAACAGCTGGGTGGTATAAGCCGCGCTGTTTAACGACAAAGCGATCAGCGCGCACAGCCAGGGCTCAGAGATCAGATGCCACAGCACCGGGTAATTCTGTAATGACGGGAACTGTCCTGGTCCATAGTAGATCAGGAAGATCTGCACCAGCAGCGGTGTCCCGGTAAACAGGGTGATATAGCCGCGGACGATCCACACCACCACCGGCGTTTTTAACGTCAGCACGATGGTAAAGATCAGCGCCAGGATCAGCGCCACGACGATCGATGCCGCCGTCAGCGTCAGGCTGGTATGCAGCCCTTTCAGCAGTTCGGGTAAGTAATCGAGCATCAACCTGGTCTCCGTTCGAAGCGCGTCGCACGCTGATCAATACGTTTGAGAATGTATTGACTCAACAGGGTGATGACGAGATAAATAGCTGCCGCAATGATGTACCAGTTAAACGGCTCCTGAGTACGGGTAGCAATACTTTTGGTTTGCAGCATCAGATCGTTGACGCTGATAAGGCTGACCAGCGCGGTATCTTTCAGCAGCACCAGCCACTGGTTGCCAAGACCCGGCAGGGCATGGCGCCACATCTGCGGCATCACCAGGCGGAAGAATATCGCCGCCTTCGACAAACCCAGCGCTTGTCCGGACTCCCACTGCCCCTGCGGCACCGCTTTCAAGGCGCCGCGCAGGGTCTGCGAGGCATAGGCGGCATACAGTAGGGAAAGCGCAATGGCGCCGCAGAGGAACGGGCTGACGTCGAAATTCTCAATTTGCATCTGTACCGGAATCTGCACAAACCCAAGATTAAGAGTAAAACCGTCAGACAGCGTCAGCAGCAGCTGTGAGGAACCAAAGTAGATAAACAGCACCACCAGGATTTCCGGTAGGCCGCGTAAAATCGTCACGATGCCGGTCGCCAACCATGCCACAGGGCGCCATTTCACCGACTCCAGCACGGCGAAAAGCATCGCCAGCACCAGGCCAATGACCAGCGCGCAAACGGCAAGGCCGACGGTCATCCCGGCGGCGCTTGCTAATGGAAAAAATTCGTTCATTCAGCGTTACTTCTGGAACCATTTGCTATAGATGGTCTGGTACGTCCCATCTTTCTTCACTTTTTCCAGCGCAGCGTTAAATTTCTGCTGCAGCTCGGTATTGCCCTGACGAACCGCAATGCCGAGGCCGGTACCGAAGTAGTCTTTATCCGTCACTTTATCACCCACCGGCGCCAGCTTCGGATTGCTCTTCAGCCATTCGGTCACTACCGCCGTGTCGCCGAAGACGGCGTCAATGCGGCCGTTTTGCAGATCCAGTTTAGCATTCTGGTAGCTGTCATAAGGAACGGTGGTGATTTCCGGATGCTTATCAGTGATGAATTTCTGATGGGTAGTACCGTTCTGCACGCCAACTTTCTTGCCTTTCAGTTGGTCAATGCCGGTGAACTTGCCCTGCTGGCCGACAAACAGCGCCGAGTTTTCATAATACGGGGTGCTGAACAGCACCTGTTTTTCACGCTCAGGGGTGATATCCATACCGGCCATGACGGCGTCGAAGCGGCGGAATTTCAGTCCTGGGATCAGGCTATCGAAAGCTTGGTTAGTAAAGGTGCAGGTCGCGTCCATCTCTTTACACAGCGCGTTAGCCAGATCGACGTCAAAGCCGACGATTTTGTTGTTGGCGTCTACCAGCTCAAACGGAGGGTAGGAGGCCTCGGTGGCGAAACGGATAGTCTGGGCTGCGGTAGCGGAAAGGCTCATGCCCGCGAGCAGAGCGGCAATCAGTACTTTTTTCATCGTTATTTCCCCGAAAACATCAATGTGAAAGATAGTTTTTAAAGGCGTCGGTTTGCGGATGCGCGAAGCAGTTAGCATCCCCTTGCTCAACGATATGCCCGTTTTCCATATACACCACGCGGCTGGCGGTTTTACGCGCCACTTCCACTTCGTGGGTAACGATAACCTGGGTAATTCCGGTTTCCGCCAGTTCGCGAATGATGCTGACGATCTGGGCGGTAATTTCCGGATCCAACGCGGCGGTGGGTTCATCAAACAGCAGCACCTGCGGCTCCATCATCAGCGCGCGGGCTATCGCTACGCGCTGCTGTTGACCACCTGACAGATGCAGCGGATAGCGGTCGCTGTAAGGTTTAAGGCGTAAACGCTCAAGTAGTTTTTCGGCGCGCGCCAGCGCCTGATCTTTGGTTAAGCCCAGCACGCGGCACGGGGCTTCGATCAGGTTTTGCACCACGGTCAGGTGTGGCCACAGGTTGTACTGCTGGAAGACCATCCCGACATTCTGGCGCAGCTCGCGAATAGCTTTGTCAGACGGCGCTTTGGTGAAGTCGAATTGATTACCGGCGATGTTTAAGGTACCGGAACGCGGCATCTCCAGCAGGTTGAGTACGCGAAGCAGCGAGCTTTTACCGGCGCCGCTTGGGCCGAGGAGCACCAGCGTTTCCCCCTGCGGGCAATCCAGCGTGATGTCGAACAGCGCCTGGTGCGCGCCGTAGAAGCAATTAATGCCGTTTAGTTTAATACTCATCTGGGCAGTCTGATACAAATAGCTATTGAGGCCGCAAATAGTACCTTTGACAGAATAGTTATGCAATATTTATGCGTTAAAAGTTAAATGTAAACCACATTTATCACTAAAGTTAGCACAAAATATGGGTTCGTGTGGTAGGGGGGAACAAATGTCGGCATTACCACACGGAATACCGACATTTTACCGGGGTTATCGTTTCAGCGGGGTGGCTTTAACGCCGAAATTAGCGTTTCTCAAGACTCTGACGCAGCGAGCCGGCCGGAGCGTGGCTGTTTATGCCGAGGTAGCGGACATCGTCAACCGCCCAGCACTGGCCTTCCTGAATCATCAGCACTTCATCTTTCCAGCTCTGAGTTCCCTGTTTTAATTCAACGCGCAGCGGAATATTGCGCGCATCGCGGTTCGGGATGGTTGAGGCGCTGGCGACGTCGGCGCTATCCGCCGGGGTAGAACTGCTGGAGAATGGATTTGATTGCAGCAGCCCGTTACGCGATGGGTCCTGACGAGCGTCGTTCAGCAGTTTAGCCAAATCGTCGCTCAGATACGGGCGCAGCGCGGTGAGATCGTTATTACGATGCTGGATTTGATAATCATAGAACTGCTGCGCTACCTCGTCCGGGCCACCCTCGATGCAGGAACCGCTGCGGGTGCCGTTGTCTTTATAAGCCGGGGTCACGGTGGTACAGGCGCTCAGCGCCAGTGCGCAAGGCAAAACAAGTGCAAGAATGTTGTAGCGCATGATGATTTCCTTATGAACTCACTACGTTGTTAGATTCTGCTAAAGCATAGCGTAAGCGCGACAATTGTACTTGACGCAAAGAGCTAAGACCTTGATGTGACAACGGCCATCGGCTGTCCGCGCCTCTTGCGCGGGCAGCCGGCGCATCAGAACTGATAACTATAGTTGACGCTGGCGAACCACAGGTAAGGATGATCGTAGCTGCCGGCGATGATTTCCGGTGATTTTACGTGGGAAGATTGCATGTGCAGATAAGAGACCGCGACACCGATATTGCTGGCCGGGGTTATCTGGTATTGCGCGCCGGTGGCGAAGCGCCACTCATCGCCGGTTGGCAGGGAGAGCGCGGTGTCGCTTTGCGAATCATAGACCGTACTGTCGAAACCGACGCCGGCGTTCAAACGCCACTGCTCGGTCGGCCGGTACTGCACGCCGACGGCGGTATGCCAGGAGTCCTTCAGGCGGTTATTTTTACTACTTTCGTGACCGGAAACGGTGATTTGCGGGCTGCCGAACTGGCTCCAGTCCTGCCAGCCGAGATCGCCCATCACCGACCACTGTTTATTAATATCGTGGACCATGCTGAGCATGATCTGCTGCGGCGCGCGGACCTGGGCGGAGATAGGCAAATCATACGCAAAGTTCGGTAAATTGGGGAAACGCGCTTTGCCTTTAACGTTAAAGTCATAATCGGTTTTACTGTTCCAGGTAATGCCGGCGCGGGTCTGGTCGGTTAACTGCATCAGCAGACCCAGACGGTAGCTCATCGCCCAGTCATGGTCTTTATCTTTCTCGTCATTACCGTCGACGTTACGCGTCAGCGATAAATAACCATAGTTCAGGTTAGCGGATGCGCCGACAGAGAGACGATCGTTAAGTTTCCACGCCAGCGACGGGCTCAGCGTCATCGCCACCATGGTGCTTTTCTTGATAAGACGATCGCCGGCCCAGTTGCCAAAATCGATGCCTAAACCGTAGTTGCCGTACAAGCCAATCCCGGCATATAAATCATCGTTAATTTTCTGTGCGTAAAAGCCGCTGGCGTTAGGAAACAGATTCATCACGTTACCAGGGCTATTACCGCCGTGGTCGTTATTCATCTGATACGGGATATCGCCGCCCATGACCTGCGCGCCGCCGGTAAACATATGGTCAGGAAGCCGGGTCATGCCGGCTGGGTTGGTGACGATGGTGGAGGCGTCCTGCGCGCGGGCGGCCTGACCTGCCCCTGCCAGGCCGACGTCTTCGGTGCCGATTTCATAAAAATAGAGTGCGCTGGCATGGGTGAAGCCAGAGCAGAGCAACCCAGAAATAAGGAATGCGATTTTTTTCATTTGCCACCTGCGGTAATGTAAAACGCGAGCATATTCTTATGCCCAAAGTATAGAGGACATATCTTTTTTAGCGTCGGATTTATACTGATAGTCCGGGGGATATATTGCGAGTCCGTTAACGGAGTGGATTACCAATTTTAGGCGTTATACGGATTAGCATCCTGATGAAGGCGCATATTTGATATGACTATTAACGAGGGGTAAATGGAAAAAGAGTATAAAAATAAATATTCACAGAGTAATAAGTAAGAAACACTATCACCATACGATGATAATGTTTCTATATCGGCAATAACTAATTATTTCTTCTTATAGATATTCGCGGATACGTGCAGTTTCTTATCGGTGTTACCGGAAGAGAGCACCACAACGTCAGCGCCTTTTTCATCGGCTTTTTTGATCAGTTCTTCGCGCGCATCGCTTGGCGCAGTTTGTCCGGTAGAGGAGATGGTGCCAATTTTTTGGTATTGACCCTCTACCTTAGCGAAATCTTCTTTGCTCAGAATTTCTGCAGAAAACGCGTTCGCGGTTAAAAACAATGCTGCACCTGCCACTAAAGCTGCATATTTCATATTATTAATCTCCATTGTTTATCTTGCTATCATCATGCTCTTGTTTTAACTAACCAATGAGCGCCATCAGATTGAATCAAGCCCGTCTTTTTTTCAAGCGAAATGCTGCATTTTTATGACCTAAAATTAACGATTTTTTAAAGAAAAGATGACAGGGTTCTCATTGATAATGCTTGCTTTTTTTTGCGTAATAGACGTTGTCGGAGCCTAAGACCATTTTCATCTGTCGTTAGCTGAAAATGACGTTAAGCGGCGAGGGGCTGAAGCGGCCAGCAACAGACATTCCGGGGTTGATGGTTTATCATAAAGAGAAAGACACAGCGGGCAGCTCAACTGCTTGTCCAGTCGCTAAAAAAGGAGTAGCTATGCCGACCGAACAACGGCTGGATCCGCGCCAGGATCGAGCAATGCTGTGGGCCAATCGCGAAAATGTGCAAAAACATGCACTGTCGCGCAGCATGCCGTGGTTAGCGTTCGTCAATATCGCCTTTGCCTTGATGGTCATCTTCCGCAACGTTCTGTTCACCGAGTTCGATCATCAGAGCTTGACTCACCAGGATATTATTCCTTATCTGGAGATGGCGCTTGGGGCCATTATCGTTTTCTCGCTGGCGCTTTGCATGATGGTTATCTCCGGGCGGATATTAAGCGGTATTTATGCCACAAAAGTGATTTCCGCTATTTTGTTGATTCTCAGTTTATGCTGGTCGGTGAGTAGTTACTGCTTCATCATTTTATGGTCGCTGCCGTTCGCGTGGCCGCTGCTGGTTATTTTAATGACCACCGGTCTTGCCGCGCTCTATTATTTTCCGGTGGGCCTCGTGGCTTACCTTGTTCCTTTATGGGGTATTTCATTACTCGCTGGCGTGCAAATACATCATGGTGTCGATTTACGTTTTCTGATTCTGTGGGGAATATGCACCGCCATTATGATTTATGGCCGGCAGATATTACAGCGCTGGTATGACGAGGCCTGGAAAACCCATCAGGAGAACATGCAACTGATTAATCGGTTGGAAAACATGGCGAATCAGGATGCCTTGACGGCGACCGCCAACCGCCGGGCGCTGGACAATTTTTTAGCGCAGGCCTGGGAACGTAAAGAGCCG
The DNA here is from genome assembly GCF_040064515.1 of Klebsiella sp. CN_Kp104. Taxonomy (NCBI): domain Bacteria; kingdom Pseudomonadati; phylum Pseudomonadota; class Gammaproteobacteria; order Enterobacterales; family Enterobacteriaceae; genus Klebsiella; species Klebsiella sp. CN_Kp104. The sequence goes on from NZ_JBEAII010000001.1 coordinate 147,206, forward strand.
CTGGCGCTGATCATCCTCGATGTCGACTTTTTTAAACGTTATAACGATCACTACGGTCACCAGGCGGGAGATTACTGCCTCTCCTGCATCGCCTCCGTGCTGAAAATGTCGGTACGCGCGCAGGAGGATATGGTGGCGCGCTATGGCGGCGAGGAGTTTGTGATTGTCCTGCCGCTGCAATCATTAGATAGCGCCACGGCGGTGGCGCAGCGGATCCAACAGAAGATTCGCGAAGCGGCGCTGCCGCATGCCAAATCCGATGCCGGGCCGCTAGTGACGGTCAGTATGGGTATTGTCGCCTCGGACGGGCGCGTCCCGGCGTCAGAGTTAATCGCGCAGGCGGATGCTGCGCTGTATAAAGCCAAGCAAGAAGGACGTAATCGATGGTCTTATTAGCAAAGCGCATTATCCAGCTTGCGCTTGCCGCTTTGCTGCTGGCAGGCTGTGCGCAGGAGCAGGGTATTGTCGACAAACAGGGTTATCAGTTGGATACCCGTCATCCGGCGCAGGCGGCCTATCCGCGTATTAAAGTCCTGGTCATTCACTATACCGCCGATAACTTTGATGTCTCGCTGGCGACCCTGACCGATAAAGAGGTTAGTTCGCACTATTTAATCCCCGAGCAGCCGCCTCTGCACCACGGTAAACCGCGTATCTGGCAACTGGTGCCGGAGGAAGATTTAGCCTGGCACGCCGGTATCAGCTTCTGGCGCGGCAGCACGCGTATCAACGATACCTCTATTGGTATTGAGCTGGAAAATCGCGGCTGGCAAAAAAACGGCGATATAAAAAGTTTTACCCCATTTAATCCGACGCAAATTGACGCGCTTATCCCGCTGGCGAAAGATATCATCGCCCGCTATCACATTCAGCCGCAAAATGTCGTGGCTCATGCCGATATCGCGCCGCAGCGCAAGGACGACCCTGGCCCGCTGTTCCCGTGGCGGGCGCTGGCGCAGCAGGGAATTGGCGCCTGGCCTGATGATTCACGCGTCGCCTTTTATTTGCAAGGGCGTCCAGGCTGGCAGCCAGTTGATAGCGGAGAATTGTTAGACCTGCTGTCGCGCTACGGCTATCAGGTCACCCCGGAGATGACCCCGGCGCAGCAAAAACGGGTGATTATGGCCTTCCAGATGCACTTCAGGCCGGCACGCTGGGACGGCGTGGCCGATGCGCAAACGCAGGCGATCGCCGAAGCGTTGCTGGAAAAATATGGACAAGGATGATGGAGTAATAAAATGAACAAGGATGTATTGCGTCTTGCGCTGGCGGCGATGTGTTTTACCTCTGTAGCTTCCGCACAAAGTTATTCCTGCAAGTATTTAGCGAAAATCAGCGCAGAAGAGGAGACCCTGGTGAATTGCGCCAGTTGGGTTGATGGAGAGCCGCGGTTTTCCCCGCGCTTATCTCGGCTTGCGTTGTCTGCTAATGGCCTTTACCAGCTGTATATCAGTTCTGCTGAGTGGCCAGGTAGTGGGCGCTATTACTTACTTAACGATCGCAGTGAGGCGCTGTCTTTGCTGCCGTTTGATAATGGCGGCGATGAATTTGCTGAAGGACTGGTGCGTTCTCGCCAGCAGGGTAAGGTCGGTTTTTATAATGCACAGCTTCAGGCGGTAATTATCCCGCAGTTTGACTTCGCCTGGCCGTTTAAAGAAGGGAAAGCGCTGGTCTGTAACGGTTGCAATACACGGCGTGATGGCGAGCATACGTCGATGATTGGCGGGCAGTGGTTTTATATCGATAAATCAGGCGCGCGTATTTCGCCTATTGGCAGCAAACCGGGTGACTTGCTGCCTTAAGCGTCGGTTTTAATCGTGCAGTTTACCGTGGTCTTTTAACCACGCGGCGGTGCGGGTAACCCCCTCATCGAGGGTAACGATCGGCTGATAGCCAAGTTCCTGCTGAGCGCGGCTGATATCGAGGGTAAAGTCGAAATTGAGCTTCGAAACGCCGTAATGGGTGAAAGCGGGTTCTTTTGCCGATTTATTGCCGAAATGCTCCATGCTGCGGGCAATAATATCCAACATCGGATAGGGCACCGAGCGGATTCGGCACTTGATGCCCAGCTCGTCGATGAGCTTCTGCACGATACTGCGCAGCGTCCGCGGCTCGCCGTTGCTGATATTCCACGCCCGCGCGGAAGGTAAGTGGTCGCACTGCGGCTGACTGGCCAACCACATCGCATGCACCGCGTTTTCGTAGTAAGTCATGTCCACCAGCGCGTTACCGCCGCGCGGCAAGAGCACGCTGCCGTAGTGGCGCATCATCTGCACCATTCGCGGAATAAAGACCTTATCATGCGGCCCAAACAGGCTTTGCGGGCGCAAAATCGTAAAGCGGGTATGCGGGTTCGCCTGCGCCAGCAGGTTGATAACCTCTTCGCTGGCCGCCTTGCTGCGGGCGAATTCATTGGCGAAGCGGTGTGGGCGGAAATCTTCCTGAATATCGCGATGGTGGTGATAATCGAAATAGAGCGAAGGCGATGAAATATGGACGAAATTGCGTACGCCCCAGGCAACGGACCATTCGCCAAGGCGGCGCGTTGCGCGAACGTTAGCTAAATCGAAGGCTTGCTGGGTACCCCACGGCGAGGTAAAGCTGGAACAGTGCCATAGCGTATCAATACCGGCCAGCATCACTTTAGCCTGCGAAGAGACCAGTTCGGTTAGATCGGCAGGAATAAACTCCGCGCCCATTTTGCTCAGAAGCTTACCCATCGCTTCGTTGCGCCCGGTCGCTCGCACGCTGATGCCCTTGTTGCGCAGATATTCCACCGCATTACGGCCTAATCCGCTGGTCGCACCGGTAACCAGTACCTTCATATCAATCTACTGTCCCAGAAAAGAATTTCGTGCGCATTTTTCCGTGATTCTCCCGAGTATGCAATGAGAATCATGAAAGAATAACGCTTAATCTTCGTTTTTGCCTGTGATTTGCTCGGCCTGGCGGGCGATGCGTCGCGCCATGCCGCGAAAAATAAACAGATGCGCCGGGATCATCAGTAGCCAGTAGAACAGGCCGGGCATGCCGTGCGGATGCCACCAGGCGCGAACGTCCAGTTCACGATGGTCGCCTTTATCGCTAATGGTAAAGCTTAAACGACCAAGACCGGGGGCTTTCATGCCAAACAATAGGGTTAGCTGTTGTTCTTCTTCCACAATAATCACTTTCCAACTGTCGACCGTATCGCCAGTTTGCAGATAATCATGCTGCGGCCGCCCTTTGGCTAAACGATGGCCGACCAGCAGATCCATGGCGCCGCGGATTTTCCACAGAATGTTGCCGAAGAAATAACCCTCTTTGCCGCCGATTTGGTTCACCACTCGCCATAGCGCCTTACGGCTTGCCTGGGTGCTAACGGTGCAGCCAGCCTGCTTTGGGTAGTAGCCATACTCCGGCCGCCAGCGGGCGAAAGCCTGAGCGTCGTAGCCCCAATCGCTGGAGTTCACCAGCTGTTCTTCTTCTTTCAAAGTACGACGCACCGCCTGATCGAAGGGAATCAAGGTTTGCGGGATCAGCGCGCGCAGCGAACGATCGTCGGCGATCAGATCGTGCTTGAGACCCTGAATCAGCGCTTTAGCGATGGTGGGGGGCACCGAGGTGATAACGTTCAGGAACCACACCGAAATCCAGCGGGTCGGAAAGGGGATAGGGATCAACAGGCGATGCTTGCCGCTGACCGCCATAAAATGGGTGAACTGCTGCTGATAGCTGAGAATATCCGGGCCGGCGGCCTCGAAGACGCGGTGCTCGCGAGCCGGATGATTAAGTAACTCCACCAGATAGTAGAGCAGGTTTTCCAGCGCGATGGGGGTTGTGCGTGAGCGTACCCAGCGCGGCGGCGTCAACACCGGCAGGTTGTAAACCATGTCGCGCATCACTTCAAAAGCGGCAGATCCGGCGCCGACGATGATACCCGCCCGTAACTCGGTAACGGGGATCCCTGACTCGCGTAGGACATCGGCCGTCACCTGACGGGCGCGCAGATGGTCGGACTGCTCCTGTGCCGGAGCCTGCAGCGAGCTGAGAAATATCACCTGGCGCACCGGCGTCTGACGTAAGGCATCGCGCACGTTAACGGCGACCCGACGTTCATGGGCGATGAAATCGCCGCCTTCCCCCATGCCATGCACCAGATAGTAAAGGGTATCGACCCCGCGAAGCAGTGCCGGGAGATCCTGCGGCTGATTGAGGTCGATAGCGTGGCAGGTGACGCCGGGAAGATCGAGCTTCTGCAGCCTGTCGATATGGCGTGCCGCCGCCAACACCGGATAACCTCGTGCGCTTAATTCGCGCACCAGATGCTGGCCAATATAGCCGCTGGCGCCAAGCACCAGAATAGATTGCGACACGCCTGACTCCTTAGCGTTGTAAAAAGGCTTGCCAGTGACCGACCACTTCCGTCAACTGCTGGCGATTAACATCGAGATGCATGACCAGACGCACGACTGGCGAGGCGTTGATCAACACGCCGCGAGCCTGCATGAATTCGCCGAGCGCCCGAGCCTGCTCCTCGCCGACGCGTACGAACAGCATGTTGGTATCGTGACGCATCACATCAGCGCCGACGGCGCGTAGCTGTTCCGCCATCCACGCGGCGTTGTCGTGATCCTCCTGCAGACGGGCTACGTTATTCTGCAGAGCGTACAGACCGGCAGCGGCCAGAATGCCTGCCTGACGCATCCCGCCGCCGACCATTTTACGCCAGCGAATGGCGCGGCGGATGTACGCTTCGCTACCCAGCAGCAGAGAACCGACCGGCGTACCGAGCCCTTTTGACAGGCAAATGGTGAACGAATCACAGTACTGCGCGATATCGCGCAGCTCGCAGCCGTACGCTACAACGGCGTTGAAGATACGCGCGCCATCGACATGTAGCGCCAGATTGCGCTGGCGGGTGAACGTCCAGGCCTCTTGCAGATAGCCGCGCGGCAACACCTTACCGTTGTGCGTATTCTCCAGGCTTAACAGGCGGGTGGGGGCGAAATGGATATCGTCGGGCTTAATTTTGGCCGCGACTTTATCCAGCGGCAGCGAACCGTCCGCCGCGGCATCGATCGGCTGCGGCTGAATACTGCCCAACACCGCTGCGCCGCCGGCTTCATACAGATAGTTATGCGCGCCCTGGCCGACGATGTACTCTTCGCCGCGCTGGCAGTGGCTAAGCAGGCCAACGAGGTTGGCCTGGGTGCCGGTAGGCAGAAACAGCGCCGCCTCTTTGCCTGCAAGCTCAGCGGCATAGCGCTGGAGTTCATTGACGGTTGGGTCGTCGCCATACACATCGTCCCCGACTGGGGCGGCCATCATGGCCTCCATCATGGCGCGCCCGGGGCGAGTTACGGTATCACTGCGAAGATCTATCACGGCATATCCTTGTTCTGATTCTGGGTGATAGCATTGTTTTACCTGAGCCAGTTGGTTTTCGCCAGTTCGATCACTTCATCGCCGCGTCCGCTGATAATCGCCCGCAGCATATACAGGCTAAATCCTTTGGCCTGCTCCAGCTTAATTTGCGGCGGGATCGCCAGCTCTTCCTTCGCTACCACTACATCGACTAATACCGGACCGTCGGTGCTAAAGGCGGTCTGCAGCGCCTCATCAACCTCAGAGGCTTTCTCGACGCGTATCCCTTTGATCCCGCAGGCTTCGGCAATGCGGGCGAAATTAGTGTCGTGCAGCTCGGTACCGTCGGTCAGATAGCCGCCGGCTTTCATCTCCATCGCTACAAAGCCGAGAATGCTGTTATTAAAAATAACGATTTTCACCGGCAGCTTCATCTGTGCCAGCGACAAAAAATCCCCCATCAGCATGCTGAAACCGCCATCGCCGCACATGGCGATGACCTGGCGATTCGGCGCGGTCGCTTTGGCGCCAATAGCCTGCGGCATGGCGTTGGCCATCGAGCCGTGGTTAAACGAACCCAACAGGCGGCGCTTGCCGTTCATCTGCAGATAGCGCGCCGCCCAGACGGTGGGGGTACCGACGTCGCAGGTAAAGATCGCGTCGTCGTCGGCAAAGCGGCTAATCTGCTGCGCCAGATACTGGGGATGGAGCGCTTTTTCGCTGGGTTTGGCGAGATCGTCAAGCCCTTTACGCGCTTCGCGATAATCCTCCAGCGCTTTATCGAGGAAGCGACGATCGGTTTTCTCTTCCAGCAGCGGCAGCAGGGCTTTCAGGGTCGATTTGATATCGCCCACCAGCGCCATGTCGACCTTACTATGCGCGCCGATGCTACCGGGGTTGATGTCGATCTGAATAATTTTGGCGTCGGTAGGGTAGAACGCGCGATAAGGGAACTGGGTGCCGAGCAGGATCAGCGTGTCGGCGTTCATCATGGTATGGAAACCGGAAGAGAAGCCGATAAGCCCGGTCATGCCAACATCGTAAGGATTGTCGTATTCGACGTGCTCTTTCCCGCGCAGGGCATGGACGACAGGGGCCTTAATTTTTGCCGCAAACTCCACCAGCTCCTGGTGCGCGCCGGCGCAGCCGCTGCCGCACATCAGGGCAATATTACTCGAGTATCGGATCAGCTGCGCCAGCTTGTGCAGCTCTTCATCCGCCGGAGTGACCGTGGGCTGCGGAGCGTGATACCAGTGGCTGCTGGCGCTTTCCGGGGCCGGTTTCAGCGCCACGTCGCCGGGCAGGACCACCACCGACACGCCGCGGTTAATCACCGCCTTACGCATGGCGATAGCCAGCACTTGCGGAATTTGCTCCGGTGTGGAGACCAGCTCGCAGTAGTGGCTACATTCGCGGAACAGCTCCTGCGGATGCGTTTCCTGGAAATAACCGCTGCCGATTTCGCTCGACGGAATATGGGCGGCGATAGCCAGCACCGGTACGTGGTTACGATGGCAATCAAACAGACCGTTAATCAGATGAAGGTTGCCAGGCCCGCAGGAGCCGGCGCACACCGCCAGCTCGCCGGTGAGCTGTGCTTCCGCGCCGGCGGCAAAGGCGGCGACCTCTTCATGGCGGGTCGGCATCCATTCGATGGTACCCATGCGGTTTAAGCTATCGCTCAAGCCGTTGAGGGAATCCCCGGTCACTCCCCAAATACGTTTCACGCCGGCCTGTTCAAGCGTTTTGGCAATATATGACGCTACGGTCTGTTTCATGGTTTTCCATCTCCTTTTTGTGATAACGCTATCAAGCTTAGATGAAACTACAGGTTACGTTGCCAATTGCCCCTTATTTTTCGCTGGTTTTGTTGGCGGAATATTGGGCATACTCTGGGATCACACAGGGTGTAAAACAGGAAGCACATCAAATGGTTAAGGGATTGTTAAACGTAGTAAATAAAACGCTGTCGCATGAAGATGCCGGTAAACTCTTGTTACGACTTGCCGTTGGCGGCTTAATGTTGTTTCACGGTCTGCATAAGCTCATCGACGGCGTGGATGGCATTAGCGGGATGCTGGTCGCGAAAGGGCTACCGGGGTTCATTGCCTACGGCGTGCTGGTGGGGGAAGTCGTCGCGCCTTGTTTACTTATTCTTGGCGTCTTGACGCGCCCGGCGGCGCTGGTGCTGGCATTTACCATGGCGGTGGCCTGGCTGATGGTTGGGACAGGAAAGACATTTGCGCTGGATGCCGTCGGTGCATGGGCGATTGAAAGCCTGGTCTATTTCTTTATAGGCGCGTTAGCGATTGCGCTATTAGGGGCTGGGCGTTATTCGTTGGCCGGTCAGTCGGCCTGGCGGTAAAAAAGTGCCGGATGGCGGCATTAATGCCTCATCCGGCCTACGGTCCGTGCGGCCTGCCTTTAATTTATTCACCATGCTGGCTGACACTACTGGTGCTGGTGATCTCAAAATCCCCCGGTGGCGCTACCGCTTACCGGGGCTACAGCACGATGCGATTTGGTAGCCCGGAGAAGGCGCAACGCGCCGCGTCCGGGAAAACCCTTAAAAAAGTTGCAAACCGATAACAGTGCGGCCTGCCTTTAATTTATTCACCATGCTGGCTGAAACTGTCGGTGTTGGCGGCCAGAGCCCGGGGGTACAGGGGGCGGCGGCGACTGGCCGCCCCCTGTGCGCTCCCTGCGCCATGAGGGGCATAACGCAGAAGAAATATCGGAGCGCAATGTGCTCAGAATTAACACAAAGCACATGTTTTCCCCGACCAAAACCGTTGCAAACCGATAACAGTATCTACGGGCCTGTAGCCCCGGTAAGCGTTAGCGCCCCCGGGGATTTTAAACTCAGGCGAGAACCAGATCGCTCTGCGGGTGGCAGGAGCAGGCTAGCACGTAGCCGTCGGCGATTTCGGCATCGGTCAGCGTCATGGTGCTGGTAACGCGATATTCGCCGGCAACCACTTTGGTTTTGCAGCAGCCGCAGACGCCAGCGCGGCAGGCGACGGTCACCGGTACTTTATTGCTCTCCAGCGCTTCCAGCAACGTGGTGCCGACCGGCGCGTAGAACGTTTTCGCCGGCTGCAGCTTGGTGAATTTCAATCCGTCGGTAGCGGCTTCCGCCACCGGGGTAAAGAACTTCTCTTTAAAGAAACGCGTCACGCCAAGCGCCGTCACTTCTTGTTCGACCATCTCCATATAAGGCGCCGGGCCGCAGGTCATCACGGTGCGGCTCGCCAGGTCCGGGACGCTTTGCAGCAGCTCGCGGGTGAGACGACCGGCGACGAAGCCCGACGTCGCGTCGTGTTCCGCTACCAGCGTCACCGGATACTGACGCCACTCTTCGGCAAAAATCACATCTTTCGGCGAGCGCACGTTAAAGATAACCTGCACATCCGCCTGCGGACGATACTTCGCTAACCAGCGGCGCATCGACATAATCGGCGTCACGCCGCAGCCGGCGGCCAGCATCAGAAAACGATCGGTTGTTTTATCTTCACAGGTAAACTCGCCCATCGCATCCGACAGCCAGATATAGTCGCCGCGTTTCACATCGCGGGTTAACCACTGTGAGCCTGCGCCATCGTCAATACGACGAACGGTCAGCGTAATGTATTCACTGACCCCCGGCGTTGAGGAGAGGGTGTAGGCGCGCAGCGTATCCGCCGAATGGCGTACGCTGACCAGCGCGTACTGTCCGGCGCGATAGGGATAGTAGTCGTGGCACAGCAACGAAATGGTCCACACATCAGGCGTTTCCTGCTGAATATGATGAACCTGCATCCGCCACGGGCACTGATCGGTTGGCATTGTCATGCGGTGACTCCTTATGCGCTCAGCAACTGCTGCATATCTTGTTCTACGGTGGTGACGGAACGCAGACCAAATTTCTCGTTGAGGATAGCCAGCAGGTCCGGGGTGAAGAAGCCTGGCGCGGTCGGACCGGTGACGATGTTTTTCACCCCCAGCGACAGCAGCGTCAGCAGGATGACGATGGCTTTTTGTTCGAACCAGGAGAGCACCAACGACAGCGGCAGATCGTTTACGCCACAGCCCAGTTTTTCCGCCAGCGTTACCGCGAGAATAATCGCCGAGTAGGCATCGTTACACTGACCGGCGTCAACCAGACGCGGCAGGCCTTCGATATCGCCGAAATCCAGTTTGTTGAAGCGGTATTTACCGCACGCGAGGGTCAAAATCAGGCAGTCGTCCGGTACGCTGGTAGCGAAATCGGTGAAGTAGTTACGTTCGCCGCGCGCGCCGTCGCAGCCGCCGACGAGGAAGATGTGACGCAGTTTTTCACGGCTAACCAGATCAATCAGCGTATCCGCCGCGCCGAGCAGCGTCTGGCGACCGAAGCCGACGGTGATCAGATGCGGGATTTCGCTGTACGGGAAGCCGGCCATTTGCTGCGCCTGGGTGATAACCGGGGAGAAATCTTCGCCTTCCAGATGATTAACGCCCGGCCAGCCGACGATGCTGCGGGTCCAGATGCGGTCGTCGTAGGCGCCGACGGTTGGGTCGATGATGCAGTTCGAGGTCATCACGATGGGGCCCGGGAAGCGGGCGAATTCAACCTGCTGGTTTTGCCAACCGCTGCCGTAGTTGCCAATCAGGTGTTTGAACTTACGCAGCTCCGGATAACCGTGCGCCGGCAACATTTCACCGTGGGTATAGACGTTAACGCCGGTGCCTTCAGTCTGCTCCAGCAGGTTATAGAGATCTTTCAGGTCGTGTCCGGAGATCAGGATGCACTTACCTTCGGTGGCTTTAACGTTGACCTGAGTCGGCGTTGGGTGACCATATTTCGTGGTTTCACCGGCGTCGAGGATACTCATCACTTTGAAGTTCATCTGGCCGATTTCCATCGAACACTCCAGCAGAGCGTTCATATCGGCAGGCCAGGTACCCAGCCACGCCATGATTTTATGATACTGGGCGTAAATGTCGTTGTCGTACTGACCGAGGACGTGCGCGTGTTCCATATAGGCCGCGGCGCCTTTCAGGCCGTACAGGCACAGCAGGCGCAGGCCGAGGATATTCTCGCCGATCGCGGCCTTGTCTTTATTTGGCGTATAGTCCGCCGCCTGACGCTGCAGATCGCCGAGATCATCGCTGACCAGTTGCAGATCGGCTACCGGGCTGTCGACCGAAGCGTTGGCATCAATATTCAGGCATTGCGCTTTCAGCGCCTCGCGCATGGCGATCGCCTGACGGGCGTAACCAACGATACGCGGCGAGTCGAAGTTCACGTTGGTCAAAGTAGAGAAGAACGCGCGCGGGGCAAAATTATCCACCTCATGATCGATGATGCCATATTCACGCGCTTTAACGGCCCATGCGGACAGACCCTGCAGAGAAGCAATCAACAGATCCTGCAAATCAGAGGTCTCAGCGGTTTTACCGCACATACCCTGCGCGTAAGAACAGCCATTTCCTGCCGGCGTACGGATAGTTTGTTCACATTGCACACAAAACATGATCACACCTTTTAAAGTTATATTTTAGATACATGTTTAAGGTTATGCCTGTGGCTGTACGGAGAAAAGGTATTTCTGACACAACTTAAAGGGAGATTGATTTAGCGCAATTTTGGCGGTAGGGAATCTACCGCCACGGGGGATCAGGCTGAGAAGAACGCCATCAGTACCGGCACCAGCAGACTAAGGATAAAACCGTGTACGATAGCTGCAGGGACGATTTCTACGCCGCCGGAGCGCTGTAGCACCGGTAGAGTAAAGTCCATTGAGGTTGCGCCGCACAGCCCAAGCGCGGTGGAGCGGCTACGCAATACCATGCCGGGGATCAGCATAATAGCCAGCAGTTCGCGGGCCAGATCGTTAAAGAATGTCGCGCTGCCAATGACCGGGCCATAGGATTCGGTCATCAGGATCCCGGAAAGGGAGTACCAGCCGAAGCCGGACGCCATCGCCAGACCGGTTTTAATGGGCAGGCCAAGAATAAGGGCATTAATCACTCCGCCAAATAATGAGCTGGCCGCGACCACTACCGCGACAATCATTCCGCGGCGATTAAGCACAATTTGCCGTAATGTCATTCCATTATTACGCAGCTGAATACCGATAAGGAATAACAAGAAAATTAACGTATATTCGCTGGCTTCAGTCGCGTGTTGTAAAAATGAGAGGCCGCTTAACCCCAGCAGGAAACCAATTAGTACGACGCCAAGCAGCTGCAGCGACTCGAGAGCCATCGCCAGGCGCGAGGGTAATTTTTCCGGACGATGCTTGACCCGCCACGGCATTTTTTTATCCAGCCATAGCAGTGCGGCAATATTGCACAGAATAATAACCACAATGCTTACCGCGGAGTAATGCAGTATCGATAACAGATTGCTGCTGAGATTATCGAGGAAAGCAAGGCTAATCCCCATGAAAAAGAGGATCACGTAAACAATCCAGCTCAGCAGCCGGGTAATCAGTTTAAGTGCGGAAGGGTGACGCAGCGGAATCAGATAGCCGACAATCAACGGCAGCAGAATGATTAATAGTCCCGAAAACATGAACGGCAAGGTCCTTGCAAATTAAGAATAGCGCCAATGACACTACCCAATTCGCCAGGCCGAGTAAAGCTGTCGGCAAAAAGAAAAAGCCCGGCGTCGCCGGGCTTCTCGCGAGGGTTAATCGCGTTTTTCGAGCAGGGTACGATACAGTACGCCGCCGAGGATACCGCCGATAATTGGCATCACCCAGAACAGCCACAGCTGTTGCAGCGCCCAGCCGCCCTGGAAGATAGCCACCGCGGTGCTACGCGCCGGGTTAACGGACGTATTGGTCACAGGAATGCTAATCAGGTGGATAAGGGTCAGCGCCAGGCCGATAGCAATCGGCGCAAAGCCCGCCGGGGCGTTTTTATCGGTCGCACCGTGAATGACCAGCAGGAATCCGCAGGTCAGCACGATTTCGATAACGATAGCGGACAGCATGGAGTAGCCACCCGGAGAGTGTTCGCCGAAACCGTTTGAAGCGAAGCCGCTCGCTGCAGCGTCAAAACCGGCTTTACCGCTGGCGACAACATACAGCACCGCGGCGGCAATAATACCACCGACAACCTGGGCGATAATATAACCAATGACGTCTTTAGCCGGGAAACGACCGCCAGCCCACAGACCTAACGTCACCGCCGGGTTAAAGTGACCGCCGGAAATATGGCCCACGGCGAACGCCATGGTTAATACGGTTAAACCAAAGGCTAAAGCCACGCCGGCAAAACCAATTCCCAATTCCGGGAAAGCCGCCGCCAGCACTGCGCTGCCGCAGCCGCCGAATACGAGCCAGAATGTGCCAAAGCACTCTGCTGCTAATTTTCTGAACATAACCACCTCAAATAATAATGTAAACGAACACGTTATGACGTGCCGGTCTTTATTTATCGACGCAAAGGATGACGATAAAAATAAAGCGTCGCTATTTTAGGGACGAACGCCACCCTCGGACTAGTTAAATAAATTGATGTAATTTGATTTAGAGCAATGAGATGATTTTCCTTTCACCATGCATGATTTATGCAAGTGTAGAACACAATGCTGAAAAATAAACTACTACCGAAGATGAATTAATTTATTAATTATATGAAATCAAGAGCCGTTACCTTACAAACTCATTCATTTCTGGATTCAATTATCGGCCAGCGACGCTGGGGGTGCCATGTCGTGTGCGTCTCGCTATACTACTGATTACTGAAGGAGAATGTGGGCCAGGCGGAGGGGATATGCATCTTGAGCGTGTAGAGATCGTCGGATTTCGCGGTATCAACCGTTTATCGTTGATGCTTGAGCAAAACAATGTGCTGATCGGCGAAAACGCCTGGGGTAAATCCAGCCTGTTGGACGCTCTGACGCTGCTGTTATCGCCGGAATTTGACCTGTACCATTTCGTGCGCGATGACTTCTGGTTTCCACCTGGCGATATTCAGGGACGCGAGCATCATCTGCATATCATTTTAACTTTCCGTGAAAATGAACCCGGGCGCCATCGCGTGCGCCGTTTTCGTCCGCTTAGCGATTGCTGGGTGCCCTGTGATGACGGCTATCAGCGCATTTTCTATCGCCTTGAGGGTGAGCTGGCGGATGACGGCAGCGTGATGACCCTGCGTAGTTTTATTAACTGCCAGGGAGAGGCGCTGGAGATGCAAGATATCGACGAACTGGCGCGCCACCTGGTGCGCTTAATGCCGGTATTGCGCCTGCGCGACGCACGCTTTATGCGCCGAATTCACAACGGTACCGTGCCGCATTCGCCGCAAATTGAGATCACCGCCCGTCAGCTGGATTTTCTCTCCCGCGAGCTGGTTAATCACCCGCAAAATCTCACCGACGGGCAAATCCGCGAAGGGCTGTCGGCGATGGTGCAACTGCTAGAACATTATTTCGCCGAGCAGAGCAGCGCGCAAAGCCGCAATCGCCTGATGCGCCGCCGTTCTCATGACGAACAACGCAGCTGGCGCTATCTCGATATTATTAACCGAATGATTGATAAACCCGGCGGACGCAGTCATCGGGTGATCCTGCTTGGGCTGTTCTCCACTTTATTACAGGCGAAGGGAACCGTCCGACTCGATCGCGATGCGCGGCCGCTGCTGCTGATTGAGGACCCGGAAACGCGTCTGCATCCGATCATGCTCTCGGTCGCCTGGCATTTATTGAATTTGCTACCGCTGCAGCGAGTGACCACGACCAATTCTGGCGAGCTGTTGTCGTTGACACCGGTTGAGCAGGTGTGTCGCCTGGTGCGTGAATCGTCCCGCGTCTCGGCGTGGCGGCTCGGTCCCGGCGGGATGAATGCGGAAGATAGCCGCCGCATTGCGTTTCACATTCGCTTCAACCGCGCCTCATCGCTGTTTGCCCGCTGCTGGTTGCTGGTGGAAGGCGAAACGGAAACCTGGGTTATCAACGAACTGGCGCGCCAGTGCGGGCATCATTTCGATGCTGAAGGGGTGAAGGTGATTGAATTCGCCCAATCCGGGCTCAAGCCGCTGATTAAATTCGCCCGCCGGATGGGGATTGAATGGCATGTGCTGGTAGATGGCGATGAGGCCGGTAAGAAGTATGCCGCTACGGTCCGTGGGCTGCTCAACAATGATAACGAACTGGAACGGGTGCACTTAACCATGCTTCCGGCAATGGACATGGAACACTTTATGTATCGTCAGGGGTTCGACGATGTCTACCACCGTGTGGCGCAGATCCCGGAGAATATGCCGATGAACATGCGCCGGGTGATAACAAAAGCCATACATCGTTCGTCAAAACCCGATCTGGCGATAGAGGTCGCGATGGAGGCCGGGCGGCGGGGAGTAGACGCCGTCCCGACGTTACTGAAAAAGATGTTTTCCCGCGTGCTGTGGCTGGCGCGTGGGCGCGCTGATTAGGGGCGGCAGCAAGCGACGCTCTGTTGCTGTAGGCTATCCAGTAAGGCATAACGACGGCGGTATTCCGCTCGTTTTTTACTGGCAATCTCTTCCATTGGTTTACGCGGCATGACCAGCGGCAGTTGGAAATCGCCGCTCGCCAGCGGATGCGCGCCTAACGATTGCCAAAAACTATCGTAATCCGCATGCAGTAATCCCTGTTTTTTCTTGCGATAGCGAATACTGCGATAAATATGTGTGGTATTGCTCACTGCCTGCAGGCGCTCAACAGAGAATGATTGCCCCATTGACATCGCCGCTTCCACCAGCAGTCGTTTCGGGAACAGTCCATGACAGGCTTTAGTCGCATCTTGTATCAACTGATGCGATACATTTGCTTTGGCACCTTGAAGCCCGCCAATCCACATGACGCGTTTGCCTTCCAGTCGACAAAGCGTAAAGGTGAGTTCGGCAAGTACGATATCTTCTTCTGTCACGAAACTTAGCGTGGCTTCGCCTTCCTTATCGAGATTCGGCTCAGCGCGCAGCACAATACGAAACTGCCGATCGTCTTTACCGCTGATAGTCGCCAGCAGGGTTCCCGCACGTGATAAATACCCATTTAGCGCCAGCGGTGTCAATTGTTCACTCATAGCTTGATAGTGGAAATTGAGCGCATCCAGAATCTGCTGTTGGCTGCAATTTACCGACAACCAGGGACGATGCAGTCGGCAGGGTAAACCCGGCTGTACGTTAAGCATGGCCGGAAGCTGAGGCTGACGCGCCAGGTCGTTTAATAATTGCGCGGTGGCAAATGGCTTCATCAATGAACGTAAAATAAACTTGCGGCGGTATGCCGGGTTACGCCAGGCACGTCCCGGCGTTATCTCTCCGCTGGCGAGACGGCAGAAAAGTTTCCAGCCTGTTTTAGGTTGCGATAGTTCGGAATCTGGATTTTCAGCGATTGAAGACATGATCATTCCTGGTTCTGTTATTTTTTCGCCATTTCATCATCCCCCCGATTAACACCGCTTAAACAAAAATGAAGGATTGCTAAAAATTAAGTTCTGTTGTCACGCGGTTTAGATAGAATCATCGTCCGAGCTGCGGGGAAAAGATCAGGAATTTTTTTATGACATTGAATGGAAAACGCAGGAAAGTCTGGTGGCTGTTGGCGTTAGTGGTAGTGATAGCGGCCATCTGGGGATGGCGCATTCTTAACGCGCCGTTGCCGCAGTATCAAACGCTGGTGGCGCGCAAAAGCGATCTGCAGCAGAGCGTTCTGGCGACGGGCAAATTAGATGCTCTGCGTAAAGTCGACGTCGGCGCCCAGGTCAGCGGCCAGTTGAAAACGCTGCGCGTCAATATTGGCGATAAAGTGCAGAAAGACCAGCTACTGGGGGTCATCGATCCGGAGCAGGCGGAAAACCAGATTAAAGAAGTCGACGCGACGCTCATGGAACTGCGCGCGCAGTTGAAACAGGCGCAGGCCGAACGCAAGCTCGCGCAAGTAACATTAGCGCGCCAGCAGCAGTTGGCGCAGCGTCAGCTGGTTTCTCGCCAGGATCTGGATACCGCCGCCACCGATGTGGCGGTGAAAGAGGCGCAAATCGGCACCATCGAAGCGCAGATCAAACGCAACCAGGCGACCCTCGACACCGCGAAAACCAACCTCGACTATACGCGTATCCTGGCGCCGATGTCCGGTGAAGTGACGCAAATCACCACCCTGCAGGGACAGACGGTGATTGCCGCCCAGCAGGCGCCAAACATTCTGACCCTGGCGGACCTCAGTACCATGCTGGTCAAAGCGCAGGTTTCGGAAGCTGACGTGATCCATCTTAAGCCGGGACAAAAAGCCTGGTTTACGGTACTCGGCGATCCTCTGACTCGTTACGAAGGTACGCTGAAGGATATTCTGCCGACGCCGGAAAAGGTCAATGATGCCATATTTTATTATGCGCGTTTTGAAGTCCCTAACCCGCAGGGGATCCTGCGTCTTGAAATGACTGCGCAGGTGCATATCCAGCTAGCGGAAGTGAAAAACGTGATTACTATTCCCCTCAGCGCGCTGGGCGACGCCATCGGCGATAACCGCTATAACGTGCGCCTGCTGCGCAACGGGGAAGTGAAAGAGCGTGAAATCGTTATTGGCGCGCGTAACGATACCGATGTGGCGGTGGCGAAAGGGCTGGAAGAGGGCGATGAGGTCATTATCAGCGAAAGCACGCCCGGAGCGACAAAATGACGGCGCTGCTTGAACTGCGTGATATTCGCCGCAGTTACCCCTCTGGCGACGGTGAAGTTGACGTGCTTAAGGGGATCACCCTTAGTATTGCCGCCGGGGAAATGGTGGCGATCGTCGGGGCTTCAGGGTCCGGGAAATCGACGCTGATGAACATCCTTGGCTGCCTTGATAAGCCCACCAGCGGCACCTATCAGGTTGCCGGGGTCGATGTGGCGCATCTGAGCGGCGAGGAACTGGCCAGGCTGCGCCGCGAGCACTTCGGCTTTATTTTCCAGCGTTACCATCTGTTATCGCACCTCACGGCGGCGCAAAACGTCGAGGTCCCTGCTATTTATGCCGGCAAAGAGCGCCGGATTCGTCTTGAACGGGCGCGAGATTTACTCACCCGATTAGGTCTGGGCGAGCGAGCGGAATACTTCCCGTCGCAGCTCTCCGGCGGCCAGCAGCAGCGCGTGAGTATCGCGCGCGCCCTGATGAACGGCGGTGAGGTGATCCTCGCCGATGAACCGACCGGGGCGCTGGATAGCCGCTCAGGCGAAGAGGTTATGGCCATCCTGCATCAGCTAAAGGCGCAGGGGCATACGGTGATTATCGTCACCCACGACCCGCAGGTCGCGGCTCAGGCGGAGAGAATCATCGAGCTGCGCGACGGTGAAATTGTGCGTAACCCGCCGCCGTCATCGCCGGAGAAAGGCGGCGTGCTTCGCGCCGAATCCCGTGCGGAGCCTTCCGTCTGGCGTCAGTTCAGTAGCGGTTTTCGCGAGGCGCTGGTGATGGCCTGGCGGGCGATGGCGGCGAATAAAATGCGTACGCTGCTTACTATGCTCGGCATCATTATTGGTATCGCTTCGGTGGTCTCTATTGTGGTGGTTGGCGATGCGGCGAAACAACTGGTCTTAGCCGATATTCGCGCTATCGGCACCAATACCATCGACGTTTACCCCGGCAAAGATTTTGGCGATGACGATCCGCGTTATCAGCAGGCGTTAAAATATGATGATCTGCTGGCAATTCAAAAACAGCCGTGGGTGAGCTCTGCGACGCCGGCGGTATCGAAAAGCCTGCGCCTGCGCGCCAATAATATCGATGTGGCCGCCAGCGCCGAAGGCGTTGGCGCGCAATATTTCAATGTTTACGGTATGACGTTCAGCGAGGGAAATACGTTCAATGAGCTGCAGCTGAATAGCCGGGCGCAGGTGGTGGTGCTGGATAGCAATGCCCGCCGCCAGCTATTTCCTCACAAGGCGAAAGTGGTTGGCGAGGTGATTTTGGTCGGTAATATGCCGGCGACGATTGTCGGCGTGGCCGATGAGAAGCAATCGATGTTCGGCAGCAGCAAAATTCTTCGCGTCTGGCTACCTTACTCCACGATGGCCGGACGGGTGATGGGGCAATCGTGGCTAAACTCGATAACCGTCCGCGTGCAGGAGGGCTACGATAGCGCCACCGCTGAACAGCAGCTGGTGCGATTGCTTGAGCTCCGCCATGGCAAAAAAGATGTTTTCACCTGGAATATGGACAGTGTCTTGAAAACGGCGGAAAGGACCACACATACTTTACAGCTGTTCCTGACCCTGGTGGCGGTGATCGCGCTGGTCGTCGGCGGAATTGGGGTGATGAATATCATGCTGGTTTCAGTGACGGAACGTACCCGTGAAATCGGCATCAGAATGGCGGTTGGCGCCCGGGCCAGGGATGTTCTGCAGCAGTTTCTTATTGAAGCGGTGCTGGTTTGTCTGGTGGGCGGCGCCATCGGCGTGAGTTTATCGTTGATGATTGCGTTCATTTTGCAACTGTTCTTACCCGGTTGGGAAATCGGTTTTTCGCCGCTGGCACTATTGACCGCATTTTTATGTTCGACGTTGACCGGGGTGCTGTTTGGCTGGTTGCCGGCGCGTAATGCCGCGCGATTAGACCCTGTGGATGCGTTGGCACGAGAGTAAGGTGATAAAAATGCCAGTCAGAAGGACTGGCATTTTATTAGCAGGATGTACACAATGAAGCAAAAGAGTTATGCAGCCGTTTCTGCTTCCACAGGAACAATCACGCTGGCGTGATTGCCTTTCGGCCCCTGGTGAACATCAAACCGAACGGATTGCCCGGCTTTTAGCGTTCTGTAACCATCCATCTGGATGGTGGAGTAATGGGCGAAAATGTCTTCGCCGCCGCCCTCAGGGCAAATGAAACCGAACCCTTTGGCATTGTTGAACCACTTAACAGTACCCATTTCCATACTTCGACATCCTTCGTAAATCTTTATAAGTAAGATGGAATGAACCGGTAGGGAGTCACGAGTTGTACAATTGCTCGCCAACTCTCGCCAGTACAATTTAGAGAAATACGGAAATGCGTCAAGCAATTGACGAGGGTGGACGGTGAAAAATGCGTCAAAATTTGAAGCAGTTAACGCTATTGCTGGGGAATGTGACAGGCGTCGCGGATGGAAGCAATAGATGATAGTTATCTATGATCTATTGTAGATTTGTAACGTGCATAACCTCAGATCATCGACAGGCCGCGGCCTGTTGGCAACAGCAACCGATGACGAACATTGACGATGAGTAAGAGAGATTGGCTGGACTTCGATCAACTGGTAGAAGATGAAGTTCGTGATGCGCTTAAACCACCATCTATGTATAAAGTGATATTAGTCAATGATGACTACACTCCAATGGAGTTTGTTATTGACGTGTTACAAAAATTCTTTTCTTATGATGTAGAACGTGCAACGCAACTGATGCTCACGGTTCACTATGAAGGTAAGGCGATTTGCGGCGTTTTTACCGCCGAAGTTGCGGAAACCAAAGTCGCTATGGTGAACCAGTATGCCAAGGAGAACGAGCATCCATTGCTGTGTACGCTAGAGAAAGCCTGATTACAGGCATGAAAATTGGGGGAGGTGCCTATGCTCAATCAAGAACTGGAACTCAGTTTAAACATGGCTTTCGCCAGAGCGCGCGAGCACCGTCATGAATTTATGACCGTCGAGCACTTGTTGCTGGCTTTGCTCAGCAACCCCTCGGCACGCGAAGCGCTGGAAGCCTGTTCCGTGGACCTGGTCGCTTTGCGTCAGGAACTTGAAGCCTTCATCGAACAGACCACTCCCGTCCTTCCGGCTACGGAAGAAGAGCGAGACACCCAGCCGACGCTAAGCTTTCAGCGCGTGCTGCAGCGTGCGGTTTTCCACGTCCAATCCTCCGGTCGCAGCGAAGTGACCGGCGCTAACGTACTGGTCGCGATTTTCAGCGAGCAGGAGTCGCAGGCCGCCTATCTGCTGCGTAAACATGAAGTCAGCCGCCTTGATGTGGTGAATTTCATCTCTCACGGCACGCGCAAAGACGAGCCCAGCCAGCCTTCGGAAAACAATGCGAGCCAGCCGGGTAACGAAGAGCAAGCAGGCGGGGAGGATCGTATGGAAAACTTCACCACCAATCTCAACCAGCTTGCGCGCGTAGGCGGTATCGATCCGCTGATCGGCCGTGATAAAGAGCTGGAGCGTGCTATTCAGGTATTGTGCCGCCGCCGTAAGAACAACCCGCTGCTGGTGGGAGAATCCGGCGTCGGCAAGACCGCGATTGCGGAAGGGCTCGCCTGGCGTATCGTCCAGGGCGACGTGCCGGAAGTGATGGCGGATTGCACTATTTACTCGCTGGATATCGGTTCGCTGCTGGCAGGAACCAAATATCGCGGCGATTTTGAAAAACGCTTTAAAGCGCTGCTGAAACAGCTTGAGCAGGATACCAATAGCATCCTGTTTATCGATGAGATCCATACCATCATCGGCGCAGGGGCGGCCTCCGGCGGCCAGGTTGATGCGGCTAACCTGATTAAACCGCTGCTTTCCGGCGGCAAGATCAGGGTGATTGGCTCCACGACCTACCAGGAGTTCAGCAACATCTTCGAAAAAGATCGTGCCTTAGCGCGTCGTTTCCAGAAAATCGACGTGACCGAGCCTTCTGTCGAAGAGACGGTGCAGATCATCAACGGCCTGAAACCGAAGTATGAAGCGCACCACGATGTGCGTTATACCGCTAAAGCGGTGCGAGCGGCGGTCGAGCTGGCGGTGAAATACATCAACGATCGTCATCTGCCGGATAAGGCGATTGACGTGATCGACGAAGCGGGCGCGCGGGCGCGGCTGATGCCGGTCAGCAAGCGTAAGAAAACGGTCAATGTGGCGGATATCGAATCCGTGGTTGCGCGCATCGCGCGTATTCCGGAGAAGAGCGTCTCCCGCAGCGATCGCGATACGCTGAAAAACCTTGGCGACCGTCTGAAAATGCTGGTCTTTGGTCAGGATAAAGCGATAGAAGCGCTGACCGAAGCCATCAAAATGGCGCGTGCCGGGCTTGGACATGAGCATAAACCGGTTGGGTCCTTCCTGTTCGCCGGGCCGACCGGGGTTGGGAAAACCGAAGTCACCGTGCAGCTGGCGAAAGCGCTGGGTATTGAACTGCTGCGGTTTGATATGTCCGAGTATATGGAACGTCATACCGTCAGCCGTTTGATTGGCGCCCCTCCGGGATACGTCGGTTTCGATCAGGGCGGGCTGTTGACCGATGCGGTTATCAAACATCCGCACGCGGTGCTGCTGCTTGATGAGATCGAAAAAGCGCATCCGGATGTCTTCAATATCCTGCTGCAGGTGATGGATAACGGTACGCTGACCGATAACAACGGCCGTAAAGCGGACTTCCGCAACGTGGTGCTGGTGATGACCACCAACGCCGGGGTGCGTGAAACCGAGCGTAAATCGATTGGTCTTATTCAGCAGGATAACAGCACCGATGCGATGGAAGAGATCAAAAAGATCTTTACGCCGGAGTTCCGTAACCGTCTCGACAACATCATCTGGTTCGATCACCTCTCTACCACCGTGATCCATCAGGTAGTCGATAAGTTTATCGTCGAACTGCAGGTACAATTGGATCAGAAAGGCGTATCGCTGGAAGTGAGTCAGGAAGCGCGTGACTGGCTGGCAGAGAAGGGCTATGACCGGGCAATGGGCGCGCGTCCAATGGCGCGGGTGATCCAGGATAACCTGAAGAAACCGTTGGCGAACGAGCTGCTGTTTGGTTCGCTGGTGGACGGCGGCCAGGTTACCGTTGAGTTGGATAAAGCCAACAATGTGCTGACCTACGGTTTCCACAGCGCGCAGAAGCACAAACCGGAAGCGGCGCATTAATAAATTCTGAATTGTTCAGTGATAAAGACCGGGCTGGTGACAGCCCGGTCTTTTTTTATTAGCGTGGAGCAGGACGGATCACATCACAAGGATGAACCATGAAACCCGGCAAGCTATTGCTCTGCGCCTCACTGGCGCTGTTTTCTATTACCGCTCAGGCGCAATGTCCGGATATGACGGGAAGTTATCGTTTTACCGGTGCTGAACATCCCTTCTACCTGGTGAAAATCCCAGGACAATCACGCTATAACGCTTTTTTCCCCAACGAAGCGGGCCAGTTTACCCGGGTGCAAACGGTCGATATCTCCGCGGAAGAGATGAAGACGCAGCAGATACCGGAGTGCGCATTAATTATCCAGCGTGTTGGTATGATGATGAAAACCAACAAAGGGGAAAAGGTAGATGTGATGACGCAGTCACAGAACTACACTACCGAGAAAACCATTACCACCGAATATGGCTTAATGATATATGCTGGGTTCGCTTCCGATTTTATTGGCATCGATAAAATCAGCGCTCAGGTACCGAAAGAAGCGCAAAACGACACCTTGCCATTGATTAAAGAGGCGCAATAATAAGTCGCTGTGAGGGAAGTTGAAATGAAAAGACCGGGCAGGAGCCCGGCCTTCAGCATCTGACGCCTTAGCGGCGGAAACAATTAGCGACTACGGAAGACAATGCGGCCTTTGCTCAGGTCGTACGGGGTCAGCTCAACAGTCACTTTGTCGCCCGTCAGAATGCGGATGTAGTTTTTACGCATTTTACCGGAAATATGCGCAGTTACCACGTGACCGTTTTCCAGTTCTACGCGGAACATAGTGTTAGGCAACGTTTCAAGTACGGTGCCCTGCATTTCAATATTGTCTTCTTTGGCCATCTAGTCCTCTGGGGTATCACTACCGTAGTTTTGAACCGGCAAGATAATGCCGAAGTTCAGCAAGTATGTAAAGTTTTACGTATACCCAAAACAGTTCGCGTCGCAGGCTGGCGGTAAATAATTGCGCGCAGCCAGCGCCTGCAGCTTAAAACATGACGGGTATAAATCGCCGAAGTAGTTTTGGCGCATTGCCCGGAATACACGCGGTAAAACCACATGACAGGCGCAAACGTAAAGGGCAGTGACAGAACGATGGGCGTTATCTGACTCTTAATATTCCCAAACGGCGGCGGGGCAACAGGCAGAAGCTACTCTACCGCGCAATTATACCACCGCGCTAAGAAATGTGCTGAAAACATTTATCCATTACCGCTAAATAGCACCCTTGGTACCCAAAATCGCTCCGGTAAGCGATAGGTGCGTAATACGGAAAGGTAATCGAGATAATCGCGGCGCGGGATTTCAATCGCTCCTAAAGAGGCGGTATGCGCGTTAAGAACCTGACAGTCAATTAATCTGCCACCGCCCTGGGCAAAAGCCTGACAGAAGATCATTAGCGCGGTTTTGGAGGCATTTTCCGCCCGGCTGAACATCGACTCGCCGCAAAACAGCGCTCCCTGCGCCACGCCATACATGCCGCCGACCAGCCTATCCTCATCCCATACTTCGATGGAGTGAGCATGACCGAGTTCATGTAACTGGTGATAGGCCTGAACGATACCATGGGTGATCCAGGTGCCTTCATCGCGATGGCTGGCGCAGCCCTCGATAACCTGGCCGAAGGCGTGATTGAGCGTTACCCGATAGGGCGAACGTTGATGGAAACGTTTCATGCTACGGCTATAGTGGAATTGCTCCGGCCACAGTACGGCGCGTGGATCGGGCGACCACCATAAAATAGGGTCGCCGGGAGAAAACCATGGAAAAATACCGCGCTGATAGGCCATCAACAAACGGGCTGGGCTGAGATCGCCACCCAGCGCCAGCAGGCCATTTGGTTCACGCAGAGCGCCTTCCGGGGAAGGGAAGGCGATAGAGTCACGAGAGAGCTGAACCAGACGCATTTTTGACCTCAATACGCACCAGCAATTGTTGACAATAATAGCTTACAGACGTTGCTTAAACTGGTAATAACGGCCCTGTTTCGCCAGCAGCTCTGCGTGACTACCTTGCTCAATAATTTGGCCGTTGTCCATGACTATTATCTGATTAAAACGCGCCAGCCCGCGCAGACGGTGAGTGACCATCAACACGGTTTTATCGCGCATCACTTCACTAAGTAAATCAAGGATCTGGCTTTCCGTTGTTGCATCCAGGCCTTCGGTGGGTTCATCAAGCAGCATCAGCGGCGCATCGTGCAATAGCGCGCGGGCGATAGCCAGTCGACGTAATTCGCCGCCGGAAAGCTGACGTCCGCCTTCGCCAAGCCAGCTATGCAGGCCGCTATCTTCAAGCAATTTCTCCAGGCCGACTCGCGCCAGGATATCGGCAAGCCTGGCGTCGCTGACCTGCGGCGCGGCGAGCAGCAGATTATCGCGCAGCGTCGCGCTGAAGAGATGCACCCGCTGCGGCACGACGCTCATCGCCTGGCGCAGGGTCGTTTCAGACAGCTCGCTAAGTGGCTGGCCATTTAGCTGAATCTGACCGTTGGCCGGATCCCAGGCGCGGGTCAATAGCTGCAGCAGAGTCGATTTACCGCAGCCGGTACGGCCAAGAATGGCGATATGCTCGCCTGCCGCGACCTGCAGAGAAATATCTTTTAGCGCCGGGGCCGACTGCTGCGGGTAGCTGAAGGTTACCTCATTCAGGGTAAGCGCTACCTGGGAGAAGCTTTGCGGTGTCTGCTGGCTGAACGTCACCTCGGGCTGCTGCTCGGTAATCTGTGTAATGCGGCGAGCGGACGCGATGACCTGGCCGAGATGTTGGAAGGCGCCGGTGACCGGCGCCAGCGCTTCAAATGCCGCTAAGGCGCAGAACACGAAGAGGGCGATCAGCGCCCCCGGCTGGCTATTACCGCCAACGCCTTCGGAGGCCATCCACAACATGGCGATCACTGCGATGCCGCCAATCAGCAGCATCAGCGCCTGCGACAGGGCGGTGAGCTCAGCCTGGCGGCGCTGCGCCTCCTGCCAGCGCTGTTCCGTTTTTTCCATCTGTTTACGGTAGCGATCGCTGGCATTAAACAGCATTAACTCGGCTTGCCCCTGTAGCCAGGAGGTGAGTTGCTGGCGATACTGCCCGCGGAGCTGGGTGATCTGCTCCCCGGTCGGCTTACCGGCACGGTAAAACAGCGGTGGCAGCAGGAGTAGCGTCGCCAGCATAATTCCGCCAAGCGTTAGCGCCAGGGTGACATCGAGTACGCTTAAGCCGATGGTCACCACCAGGATGACCACCAGTGCACCAACCAGCGGCGAGATCACGCGCAAATAGAGGTGATCCAGCGTATCGACATCTGCCACGATGCGGTTGAGTAACTCACCCTGACGAAAACGCGCCAGCCCGACAGGGGAGAGCGGCAGTAGTTTGCTAAACGTGGCGACGCGCAGGTGCTGCAATACCCGGAAAGTGGCATCGTGGCTCACCAGACGCTCAAAGTAGCGGCCGGCGGTACGAATAATTGCCGCGCCGCGAACGCCTGCGGCAGGCAGCATGTAGTTAAAACTGTAAATCCCGGCGACCCCGACCACCGCAGAGGCCGACAGGAACCAGCCGGAAAGCGTTAATAGCCCGATACTTGCCAGCAGAGTGACGATAGCCAGCACCACGCCGAGGGTCAGCAGCCATTTGTGGCGTTTGTATAGCGCCAGATAGGGTAACAGTGCGCGCATTTAAATTTCCTCCTGGCGATGGGCTAACAGTGAGGCAAACGCGCCTCCAGCGGCAGAAAGCTGCGCATAGCCGCCTTGCTCGACAATCTGACCATCCTGCATTACCCAGATAGCATCCCACTCGGCCAGTCCTGCCAGTTGGTGAGTAACCATCAGCGTGGTCTGCTGGGTAGAAGCGTTAGATAGCGCCTGCATCACACGCTGTTCGCTGTGAGCGTCAAGGCTGGCCGCTGGTTCATCAAGCAGCAACAGGCGGCACGGCACCAGCAGCGCGCGCGCAACGGCAATACGCTGAGCCTGGCCGACCGAGAGGCCGCCAGCCTGATCGCCTAACGGGGTATTAATACCTTGTGGCAATTGGGAAATAAATTCGCTGACCCAGGCCTTATCCAGGGCTAGCTGCAGTTGCGCTTCCGTGGCTTCTGGCCACGCTAGCAGCACGTTTTCACGCAGCGTGGCGGCGGGCAATTGCGGGTTTTGACCGACCCAGCTAATTAGCCGACGCCAGCGTTCAGCATCGAGATCGCGCAGCTCCACGCCGTTAACCTGTAGCGAACCTTCATAGGGAAGAAAGCCTGTCAGCGTATTCAGCAGCGAGCTTTTACCGGAACCGCTCTGGCCGACCAGGACCACGCGCTCGCCAGCGTTCAGGGTGAAACTCAGCGGGCCTGCCAGCGTTTTGCCATCCGGCGATTTCACCATCAGATCGCGGGCTTCGAGGCGAATCAGTTCATGATCGCTTAGCGTTTTCTCGCCCCGTTCAGCCTGTGCCAGCGGCGTTTCCATAAAAGTCTTCAGGCTATCCGCCGCGCCAATGGCCTGCGCCTTGGCATGGTAAAATGTGCCTAAATCACGTAGCGGCTGGAAAAACTCCGGGGCCAGAATCAGGGTTAAAAAACCGGACATCAGCGTGACGCCGACGCCGTAGTGGCCGAAGTCGAGCTCGCCGAGGTAGGAAAAACCGAAATAGACTGCCACCAGCGCGATGGAAAGCGAGGTAAAGAATTCCAGCACGCCGGAGGAGAGAAAGGCCAGACGCAGGACTTCCATCGTCCGCTGGCGGAAATCCTGCGACGCATCGCGGATATTGTTAATTTCCGCCTCGCCGCGGTTGAACAGGCGTAGCGTTTCCATGCCGCGCAGACGGTCGAGGAAGTGGCCGCTAAGGCGACCGAGCGCAAGGAAATTGCGCCGGTTAGCATCGGCGGCGCCCATCCCGACCAGCGCCATAAAGAGCGGGATCAGCGGGGCGGTGCCGAGTAAAATTAGCGCGGCTGCCCAGTTGCTGGGGAAGATAGTGATAACAATCAGCAGCGGCACGCAGGCGGCCAGCGTCATCTGCGGCAGATAGCGCGCGTAGTAATCATGCATATCGTCGATTTGCTCAAGGATGAGCGTCGCCCAACTGCCGGCGGGTTTTCCTTGAATCCAGGCTGGGCCCGCCTGCTGAAGACGGTCAAGCACCTGGCGGCGAATTTCATAACGGATATGCTGGCCGGCGTGGAAGCCGACGCGTTCGCGTAGCCACACCACCCAGGCGCGCAGGATCAGCACCAGCGCCAGCAAGGTAAACGGCAGCAGCAGCGCCGTCGCCGGGATATTTTCCATTATCATTCGGTGAAGTATTCGCGCCAGGAACCACGCCTGAGCGACGATCAATAGACCGCTCACGACGCCCAGCAGGCGAGAAATCATCAACCAGCGACGGGAGATAATGCTTTTTTCTTTTAACCAGCGGGTTAACTCTTGTTGACGGGTTTTATTCATTGCGCGCTTAGCAGGTGTCGTTATGAGATTTTTGGGCACGGCAATGTTACAACGGGGCAAAAATAAAGGCGACTTTTCGTCGCCTTCTTTACCTTTGTTACTGACTTGTAAAGATTATTTGCAAGCGTCAGCTAAACCATCCAGATAGCGTTCCGCGTCCAGCGCCGCCATACAGCCGGTGCCGGCGGAGGTAATCGCCTGACGGTAGATATGGTCCATCACGTCGCCCGCGGCGAACACGCCAGGGATACTGGTTTGCGTGGCGTTGCCGTGGATGCCGGATTGTACTTTGATATAACCGTTTTCCAGCGCTAACTGACCTTCAAAGATAGCGGTGTTCGGGCTGTGTCCAATGGCGACGAACAGACCGGCGACGTCCAGCGTCTCAACGTTATCGCTATTTTTGGTATCGCGCAGACGCAGCCCGCTGACGCCCATCTGGTCGCCGGTGACTTCTTCCAGGGTGCGATCGGTGTGCAGCACGATATTGCCGCTTTCCACTTTATCCATCAGGCGCTTGATCAGGATTTTTTCCGCACGGAAGGTGTCGCGACGGTGGATCAGATGCACTTCAGCAGCGATGTTGGACAGATACAGCGCTTCTTCAACCGCCGTGTTGCCGCCGCCGATGACCGCGACTTTCTGGTTACGATAGAAGAAACCGTCGCAGGTGGCGCAGGCAGAGACGCCGCGTCCTTTGAAAGCTTCTTCAGAAGGCAGACCCAGATAACGGGCGGAAGCGCCGGTAGCGATAATCAGCGCGTCACAGGTGTACTCGCCGCTGTCGCCGACCAGGCGGAACGGACGGTTTTGCAGATCGACGCTGCTGATATGGTCGAAAATAATTTCAGTTTCGAACTTGGTGGCATGCTCGTGCATGCGTTCCATGAGCAGCGGACCGGTCAGATCGTTTGGGTCGCCTGGCCAGTTTTCCACTTCAGTGGTGGTGGTCAGCTGACCGCCTTTTTCCATGCCGGTGATCAGCACCGGCTGCAGGTTTGCGCGCGCAGCATAGACCGCCGCGGTATATCCTGCAGGTCCAGAACCTAGAATAAGCAGTTTACTGTGTTTGGCTGTGCCCATGAGATCCCCATATTTTATTGGCATACATTGGGCTGGATTGTAGGGAATTTGCGGGCGTAAAAAAAGAGCGTAGCGATTTTGTTAACGATATGTGCAATAGAACCCGCCGATGGATTGGCGATTTAACGAGCGGAAAATATAATTAATTCTACTGTTAGCGCCCTGATTATAAGATGAAAACATGAGATTCAGAGGGGGTTGATGATGAATATCTGGCATCTTGTACTAAAAATCGATGTTTTGCTTTGACAATCCCCTGTGCTTTTGCGAAAACATTCATGGAAGAAGAAAAGCAGTGTTTCGCGTGTGGCGAATGTTCATGCACGCAAATGCCATTTTTATCCGGGTCAGCGAAATCTACGCATGGTGTGGACAGACGCCATGCGTGATGTCGGTGACTGCCATCAGGCAACGGGCTTCTCACGTACCCCTGGGTTACTCAACGTCGTACGGGTAATAACGGGATGGGCTCTGGCAGTGAAGGCGCAGAGTCAGAACAGGAGTAGGGAAGGAATACAGAGAGACAATAATAATGGTAGATAGCAAGAAACGCCCTGGCAAAGATCTCGACCGCATCGATCGTAACATTCTGAATGAACTGCAAAAAGACGGGCGTATTTCCAACGTCGAGCTTTCCAAACGGGTGGGACTTTCTCCGACGCCTTGCCTTGAGCGCGTGCGTCGACTGGAAAGACAGGGTTTTATTCAGGGCTATACGGCGCTGCTCAACCCGCATTATCTGGATGCATCACTTCTGGTATTTGTTGAGATTACTCTGAATCGTGGTGCGCCGGATGTGTTTGAGCAATTTAACGCCGCAGTACAAAAACTTGAAGAAATTCAAGAGTGTCACTTGGTATCCGGTGATTTTGACTATCTGTTGAAAACCCGCGTACCGGACATGTCAGCGTATCGTAAATTGCTGGGCGAAACCCTGCTGCGCCTGCCGGGCGTAAACGACACCCGTACCTACGTGGTTATGGAAGAAGTCAAGCAGAGTAATCGTCTGGTAATCAAGACGCGCTAACACGGAACAGGTGCAAAATCGACGTAGTTTGATTACACTCCTGTTAATCCATACAGCAACAGTGCCGGGGAGACCCGGCGCTGTTGTCCGTTTTAGCAGCAGGCAGGAAATTGCCTGATACCTGGAGAGCCTTTCTTGAGCCAGGAATACACCGAAGACAAAGAAGTCAAACTAACGAAGCTAAGCAGCGGGCGCCGCGTTCTTGAGGCGTTACTCATCCTTTGCTCTCTTTTTGCCATCTGGCTGATGGCGGCATTACTGAGCTTTAATCCATCCGATCCCAGTTGGTCACAGACCGCCTGGCATGAGCCTATCCATAATCTGGGCGGCATGCCCGGCGCGTGGCTGGCGGACACGTTATTTTTCATCTTTGGCGTAATGGCCTACACCATCCCCGTGATTATCATCGGCGGCTGCTGGTTTGCATGGCGTCATCAGGAAAATGACGAGTATGTCGATTACTTCGCTGTTTCGTTGCGCCTGATCGGCGCGCTGGCGCTGATCCTCACCTCCTGCGGCCTGGCGGCAATTAACGCCGACGATATCTGGTACTTTGCCTCCGGCGGCGTCATTGGCAGCCTGCTTAGCACCACCTTACAACCCTTGCTGCACAGCAGCGGCGGCACTATCGCCTTGCTTTGTATCTGGGCCGCGGGTTTAACGCTGTTTACCGGCTGGTCATGGGTCAGCATTGCCGAGAAACTCGGCGGCGCAATCCTTTCTATTCTGACCTTTGCCAGTAATCGTACCCGTCGGGACGATACCTGGGTTGATGAAGGGGAATATGAAGATGATGAATATGAAGATGAAGAAGACGACGATACCGCACAGCCGCGGGAATCGCGTCGCGCCCGCATCTTACGCAGCGCGCTAGCGCGTCGTAAGCGTCTGGCGGAAAAGTTCGCCAACCCGATGGGGCGTAAAACCGATGCCGCGCTGTTCTCCGGTAAACGTATGGATGATGCGGAAGCAGTTCAATACAGCGCCAGCGGCGCGCCTGTCGCTGCGGATGATGTCCTGTTCTCAGGCGCCAGCGCCGCGCGTCCTGGCGATTTAGACCCTTACGATCCGCTACTGAATGGCCATACGGTGGCCGACCCGATCGGCGCCGCCTCCGCCGCTGTCGTTGCGCCGCAGGCATGGGCGGAGCAGGGGACAGGGCAGGCATACCAACCGGAGGCCGCTCATCTGCAACCACCGGTGTATCAGCCTGAATATGCGCCGCAGCAGCCGCCGGTTTATCAACCGGAAGCCGCGCATCCTCAGCAGCCGGCGTATCAGCCTGAGTATGCGCCGCAGCAGCCGCCGGTTTACCAGCCGGAAGCCACGCATCCACAGCAGCCAGTGTATCAGCCGGAATACGCGCCGCAGCAGCCGCCGGTTTACCAGCCGGAAGCCGCGCATCCACAGCAGCCAGCGTATCAGCCTGAGTATGCGCCGCAGCAGCCGCCGGTTTATCAGCCGGAAGCCGTGCATCCACAGCAGCCGGCGTATCAGCCTCAGTATGCGCCGCAGCAGCCGCCGGTTTACCAGCCGGAAGCCGCGCATCCACAGCAGCCTGTGTATCAGCCTGAGTATGCGCCGCAGCAGCCACCGGTTTACCAGCCGGAAGCCGCGCATCCGCAGCAGCCGATATACCAGCCTGAACCGGCTGTTCAACAACCTGTTTATCATCAGGAACCGGCGCCAGCCGCTGAGCCTGAGGCTCCTCAGGAAGAAACTAAACGCCCGCCGATGTACTACTTCGAGGAAGTAGAAGAGAAGCGCGCGCGCGAGCGTGAGTTGCTGGAATCCTGGTATCAGCCAATCCCTGAACCGGCGAGCCCGGTGGCGACTAAACCGATCACCACCCCGGCTGCCCCATCCAAACCGTCAGTTGATGCCGCCGCCGTGACGGCCGTCGCTGCAGGCGTTCATCAGGCCACCACTTCTGGCAGCGCAGCCGCAGCCGCCTCAGTGGCGTCAACCGCCGCTGACGCAGCGCCAGTTTTCAGCCCGGCATCCAGCGGCCCGCGGGTACAGGTAAAAGAAGGCATTGGTCCGAAATTGCCGCGTCCGAATCGCGTCCGTGTGCCGACGCGTCGGGAGCTTGCTTCCTATGGCATTAAGCTGCCGTCTCAGCGTATTGCTGAAGAGCGCGCGCGTCGGGCCGAGCTTGAACATCATTACGATAATGAGCCGCTGAGTGACGAAGAAGCCGATGCGCTGGAACAGGACGAGCTGGCGCGTCAGTTTGCCGCTACCCAGCAACAGCGCTATGGCGAGTCCTGGGAATCCGAAAGCGATGAGCAGGACGAAGACGCTGCCGCTGAAGCCGAACTGGCGCGTCAGTTTGCCGCGACCCAGCAGCAGCGCTATGCCAGCGAGCAGCCGCCGGGAGCCAATCCCTTCTCACCGGCGGACTATGAGTTCTCGCCGATGAAAACGCTGGTCAATGATGGTCCAAGCGAGCCGTTGTTTACGCCGACGCCGGAAGTGCAGCCCCAGCAACCGGCTCAGCATTATCAACAACCGGCAGCCGCGCCACAGCAGGGTTATCAACCTGCGCAGCCGCCCGTACACCATCAGCCGGTAGCGCCGCAGCCGCAGGCTTACCAGCCTGCGCAGCAGCCAATGCAGCAACAACAGCCGGTTGCTCAGCAGTCTTATCAGCAGCCCGCGCCGTCGCCTCAGGATAGCCTTATTCATCCGCTACTGATGCGTAATGGCGACAGCCGTCCACTGCAAAGACCAACAACGCCGCTGCCGTCGCTGGATCTCTTGACGCCGCCGCCGAGTGAAGTTGAACCTGTTGATACCTTTGCGCTTGAGCAGATGGCGCGTCTGGTTGAAGCGCGTCTCGCCGATTTCCGCATTAAAGCGGATGTGGTGAACTACTCGCCGGGTCCGGTGATCACTCGTTTCGAGCTGAACCTCGCGCCGGGGGTGAAGGCCGCGCGTATCTCTAACCTGTCGCGCGACCTTGCGCGTTCGCTGTCGACCGTGGCGGTGCGTGTGGTGGAAGTTATTCCGGGTAAACCTTACGTTGGCCTGGAATTACCGAACAAAAAACGCCAGACCGTATACCTGCGCGAAGTGCTCGATTGTCCGAAATTCCGCGAGAACCCATCGCCGCTTACCGTGGTGCTGGGCAAAGATATCGCCGGCGATCCGGTGGTGGCCGATCTGGCGAAAATGCCGCATCTGCTGGTTGCCGGTACCACTGGTTCTGGTAAATCGGTCGGCGTGAACGCCATGATCCTCAGCATGCTCTATAAGGCGCAGCCGGAAGACGTTCGTTTCATCATGATCGACCCGAAAATGCTTGAGCTGTCGGTGTACGAAGGTATCCCGCATCTGCTGACGGAAGTGGTCACCGACATGAAAGACGCCGCCAATGCGCTGCGCTGGAGCGTCAATGAAATGGAGCGCCGTTATAAGCTGATGTCGGCGCTGGGCGTGCGTAATCTGGCGGGCTACAACGAGAAGATCGCTGAGGCCGCACGCATGGGACGCCCGATCCCGGATCCTTACTGGAAACCGGGCGACAGTATGGACGCCGTGCATCCGGTGCTGGAAAAACTGCCGTACATCGTGGTGCTGGTGGATGAATTCGCCGATCTGATGATGACCGTCGGTAAGAAGGTGGAAGAACTGATTGCGCGTCTGGCGCAGAAAGCGCGCGCGGCTGGCATTCACCTGGTGCTGGCGACCCAGCGTCCGTCGGTTGACGTGATTACCGGTCTTATCAAGGCCAACATTCCGACGCGTATCGCCTTCACCGTATCGAGCAAGATTGACTCGCGTACCATCCTTGACCAGGGGGGCGCAGAATCGCTGCTGGGCATGGGTGATATGCTTTATTCCGGGCCGAACTCCACGATGCCGGTTCGCGTCCATGGCGCGTTTGTCCGTGACCAGGAAGTACACGCCGTGGTGCAGGACTGGAAAGCGCGCGGTCGTCCGCAGTATGTTGACGGTATTACCTCTGATAGCGAAAGCGAAGGCGGTGGTGGCGGCTTTGATGGCGGGGAAGAGCTGGATCCGCTGTTCGATCAGGCGGTCAACTTCGTAACCGAGAAGCGCAAAGCCTCGATCTCGGGGGTGCAGCGTCAGTTCCGTATCGGTTATAACCGCGCGGCGCGTATCATTGAGCAGATGGAAGCTCAGGGGATCGTCAGCGAGCAGGGCCATAACGGTAACCGTGAAGTCCTGGCGCCGCCGCCCTTCGAGTAAGTGCAAAGTTCGGTAAATAAGCGCAAAATCAGCCTGTTCTGCTATTCCGTTGCTCTCAACGGCTCTACAGTAGGGACAGAACAGGCTCCCGCGTCGGGAGTGACGCACAATAAGGATCAACAATGAAGAAACTTGCCATCACCTGTGCATTATTGTCTGGCTTCGTGGTAAGCCAGGTTTGGGCAGACGCTGCCGGCGACTTAAAAAGCCGTCTGGATAAAGTCAGCAGCTTCCATGCCAGCTTCACTCAGAAAGTGACCGACGCAAGCGGTAATGCCGTGCAGGACGGGCAGGGCGATTTGTGGGTGAAACGCCCGAATCTGTTCAACTGGCATATGACCCAGCCGGATGAAAGTATTCTGGTATCGGATGGGAAAACGCTGTGGTTCTATAATCCGTTTGTGGAGCAGGCAACCGCGACCTGGCTGAAAAACGCGACCAGCAACACGCCGTTCATGCTGATCGCCCGCAACCAGTCAGCGGACTGGCAGCAATACAACATCAAACAAAACGGCGATGATTTTGTGCTGACGCCGAAAAGCGGTAACGGCAACCTCAAGCAGTTCACAATCAATGTGGGCCGTGACGGTACTATCCATCAGTTCAGCGCCGTTGAGCAAGACGACCAGCGCAGCAGCTATCAGCTGAAGTCGCAGCAGAATGGCGCCGTCGACGCATCTAAGTTCACTTTTACGCCGCCGCAAGGGGTGACGGTGGACGATCAACGTAAGTAGAGGCGAATGTGAGCAACTTTTCGCTCGATTTTTCCGATAATGCATTTCAACCTCTGGCCGCCCGTATGCGGCCAGAAAATTTAGCGCAGTACATTGGCCAGCAGCACCTGCTGGCGCCGGGTAAACCGCTGCCGCGGGCGATTGAGGCAGGGCATCTGCACTCGATGATCCTGTGGGGGCCGCCGGGCACGGGTAAAACTACCCTTGCGGAAGTGATCGCTCGCTACGCCAATGCTGATGTCGAGCGTATCTCGGCTGTTACATCTGGCGTCAAAGAGATCCGCGAAGCTATCGAACGTGCGCGGCAAAATCGCAACGCTGGTCGACGCACTATCCTGTTTGTTGATGAAGTGCATCGTTTCAATAAAAGCCAGCAGGACGCCTTTCTGCCGCACATCGAAGACGGCACCATTACTTTTATTGGCGCGACGACCGAAAACCCGTCATTCGAGCTTAATTCCGCTTTGCTCTCCCGCGCCCGGGTCTATTTACTCAAATCACTGACCACGGACGATATCGAGCAGGTGCTCAACCAGGCGATGAGCGATAAAGCGCGAGGCTACGGCGGGCAGGATATTATCCTGCCGGATGAAACCCGCAAAGCGATTGCCGAGCTGGTCAACGGCGACGCGCGCCGGGCGTTAAACACGCTGGAAATGATGGCCGATATGGCTGAAAACGACGATTCAGGCAAGCGAGTGCTGAAAGCGGAACTGCTTACCGAAATTGCCGGCGAGCGTAGCGCGCGTTTTGATAATAAAGGCGACCGTTTTTACGATCTTATATCCGCGTTACATAAGTCCGTGCGCGGTAGCGCGCCGGATGCGGCGCTGTACTGGTACGCACGGATTATTACCGCAGGCGGCGATCCGTTGTATGTTGCTCGCCGTTGTCTGGCTATCGCGTCTGAGGATGTAGGCAACGCCGATCCTCGCGCCATGCAGGTAGCCATTTCCGCGTGGGATTGTTTTACTCGCGTTGGGCCGGCGGAAGGTGAGCGGGCTATCGCTCAGGCGATTGTTTATCTGGCCTGTGCGCCGAAGAGCAACGCGGTCTACACCGCCTTTAAGGCCGCGCTGGCCGATGCCCGCGATCGCCCTGATTACGACGTGCCGGTACATTTACGCAATGCGCCGACCAAACTCATGAAAGAAATGGGCTATGGCCAGGAGTATCGCTACGCGCACGATGAACCTAACGCCTACGCCGCTGGCGAGCAGTATTTCCCGCAGGAAATGGCGCAAACGCGCTATTATCAGCCAACAAACAGGGGGCTCGAGGGCAAAATCGCTGAAAAGCTCGCCTGGCTTGCCGAACTGGATCAAAATAGCCAGATAAAACGCTACCGCTAATTGTGGCGTTGCGGTAAGGTTATTACCTCTATTTCCGTGGCCGTAGTTTGCGGCCATTTTTCCTATTTAAATTCGATAAGCACAGGATAAGCATGCTCGATCCCAATCTGCTGCGTACCGAGCCAGACGCAGTCGCAGAAAAACTGGCACGCCGGGGCTTTAAGCTGGATGTAGATAAACTGCGCGCTCTTGAAGAGCGTCGTAAAGTTCTGCAGGTTCAAACCGAAAACCTGCAGGCGGAGCGTAACTCCCGATCGAAATCCATTGGCCAGGCGAAAGCGCGCGGGGAAGATATCGAGCCATTACGCCTGGAAGTGAACAAGCTTGGCGAACAGCTGGATGCCGCGAAGTCCGAGCTGGAAACGCTGCTGGCGGAAATTCGCGATATCGCGCTGGCGATCCCGAATATTCCTCACGATGACGTGCCGGTGGGACGTGACGAAAACGACAACGTTGAAGTCAGCCGCTGGGGTACGCCGCGCCAGTTCGATTTCGAGGTGCGCGACCACGTGACGCTGGGTGAAATGCATGGGGGGCTGGATTTCGCCGCCGCCGTTAAGCTGACCGGTTCCCGTTTCGTGGTGATGAAAGGCCAGCTGGCTCGCCTTCACCGCGCGCTGGCGCAGTTTATGCTGGATCTGCACACCGAACAGCACGGCTATAGCGAGAACTATGTTCCTTATCTGGTGAACCAGGACACGCTGTACGGTACTGGCCAGTTGCCGAAATTCGCTGGCGACCTGTTCCATACTCGTCCGTTGGAAGAAGAAGCCGATAGCAGCAACTACGCGTTGATTCCGACTGCCGAAGTGCCGTTGACCAACCTGGTTCGCGACGAAATTATCGACGAAGACGATCTACCGATCAAAATGACCGCCCATACGCCGTGCTTCCGTTCTGAAGCGGGTTCCTATGGTCGTGATACTCGCGGTCTGATCCGTATGCACCAGTTCGACAAAGTTGAAATGGTGCAGATTGTACGTCCGGAAGACTCCATGGCGGCGCTGGAAGAGATGACCGGCCACGCTGAGAAGGTTCTGCAACTGCTGGGTCTGCCGTACCGTAAGGTGGCGCTGTGCACCGGCGATATGGGCTTCAGCGCCTGTAAAACCTATGACCTCGAAGTGTGGGTTCCGGCGCAGGATACCTATCGCGAAATTTCTTCCTGCTCCAACGTCTGGGATTTCCAGGCACGTCGTATGCAGGCGCGTTGCCGCAGCAAGTCCGACAAAAAGACTCGTCTCGTTCATACCCTGAATGGTTCTGGTCTGGCTGTTGGCCGTACGCTGGTTGCGGTGATGGAAAACTATCAGCAGGCCGATGGCCGTATCGAGATCCCGGAAGTTCTGCGCCCGTATATGCGTGGCCTCGAATATATCGGTTAATCTTTTCTGCTCTTTCCTTAAAAGCGCCTGCGGGCGCTTTTTTTATACCCTTATTGATACCGGGCAATAATCCATTCAGTGAATCCGGTGATACTCCCTTTGGATTAATACAGCATAAAAAGCCAATAAAATCCGATATATATAAAATTATATAACGATTGTCAGCTTATTGTGAGCAACCAAAGCGAGTATCTATGAAAATCAAAGCCCCCGATGCTTTACTGGCTGCCGAAGTTAGCCGACGTGGTTTAATGAAAACCACGGCGATAGGCGGCCTGGCGATGGCCAGCAACGCATTGACCTTGCCCTTCACGCGTATTGCGCACGCCGCTGATACGCTGGCGCCAGTGAGTGAGAAAGTGGTCTGGAGCGCCTGCACAGTAAACTGCGGCAGCCGCTGTCCGCTGCGCATGCACGTGGTTGATGGTGCGATTAAGTACGTAGAAACCGATAATACCGGCGATGATAACTACGACGGTCTGCATCAGGTTCGCGCCTGTCTGCGAGGCCGCTCTATGCGCCGCCGTGTCTATAACCCTGACCGGCTGAAATATCCGATGAAGCGCATCGGCAAACGCGGTGAGGGAAAATTCGAACAAATTAGCTGGGAAGAGGCGTTCGACACTATCGCCAGCAATATGCAGCGCCTGATTAAAGATTATGGCAACGAATCTATCTATCTGAACTACGGAACCGGTACGCTCGGCGGGACTCTGACTCGTTCCTGGCCGCCAGGAAAAACGCTGATTGCACGTCTGATGAACTGCTGCGGCGGCTATCTCAATCATTATGGCGACTATTCATCGGCGCAGATTGCGGCTGGTTTGAATTACACCTATGGCGGTTGGGCCGATGGCAATAGCCCGTCGGATATCGAAAACAGTCAGTTGGTGGTGCTGTTTGGCAATAACCCTGGCGAAACGCGCATGAGCGGCGGCGGGGTGACTTACTACCTTGAGCAGGCGCGGCAGAAATCCAATGCCCGCATGATCATTATCGATCCGCGTTATACCGACACCGGCGCCGGGCGTGAAGATGAATGGATCCCGATTCGACCGGGAACCGACGCGGCGCTCATTTCAGCGCTGGCTTGGGTGATGATTACTGAAAATCTGGTCGATCAGCCCTTCCTCGATAAATACTGCGTCGGCTACGACGAGAAAACCCTGCCTGCCGATGCGCCGGCTAATGGACATTATAAAGCTTACATCCTTGGTCAGGGTTCCGACGGTATCGCTAAAACGCCGGAGTGGGCATCCACCATTACCGGGATCCCGCGTGAGCGCATCGTGAAACTGGCTCGCGAGATAGCGACGGCGAAACCGGCGT
Source organism: Klebsiella sp. CN_Kp104 (assembly GCF_040064515.1). Classification (NCBI taxonomy): domain Bacteria; kingdom Pseudomonadati; phylum Pseudomonadota; class Gammaproteobacteria; order Enterobacterales; family Enterobacteriaceae; genus Klebsiella; species Klebsiella sp. CN_Kp104. Next base: position 185,966 of record NZ_JBEAII010000001.1, read on the forward strand.
ATATCAGCCAGGGGTGGGGACCTCAGCGTCACGCCAACGGCGAAATCGCCACCCGCGCCATCTCCATGCTCGCCATTCTGACCGGCAACGTAGGGATTAACGGCGGCAATAGCGGCGCGCGTGAAGGTTCATATAGCCTACCTTTCGAACGTATGCCGACGCTGGAAAATCCGGTTGAGACCAGCATCTCTATGTTTATGTGGACCGATGCGATTGAACGTGGTCCGGAAATGACCGCGCTGCGTGATGGCGTACGCGGCAAAGATAAGCTCGACGTGCCGATCAAGATGATCTGGAACTACGCGGGTAACTGCCTTATCAACCAGCACTCCGAGATCAACCGCACCCACGAAATCCTGCAGGACGATAAGAAGTGCGAAATGATCGTGGTAATCGACTGCCACATGACGTCGTCTGCGAAATACGCCGATATTCTGCTGCCGGACTGTACCGCCTCTGAGCAGATGGACTTCGCGCTGGACGCCTCCTGCGGCAATATGTCCTACGTGATCTTTGCCGACCAGGCTATCAAACCGCGTTTCGAATGCAAAACCATCTATGAGATGACCACCGAGTTGGCGAAACGTATGGGGGTGGCGGAGAAGTTTACCGAAGGCCGCACTCAGGAAGGCTGGATGCGTTATTTGTATGAGCAGTCGCGTAAAGCGATTCCCGAACTTCCGGATTTCGATACTTTCCGCCAGCAGGGCATCTTCAAGCAGCGTGACCCGCAAGGTCATCATGTGGCGTATAAAGCCTTCCGTGAAGATCCGCAGGCCAACCCGCTGACCACGCCATCGGGCAAAATCGAGATCTATTCCCAGGAGCTCGCTAAAATCGCCGCGACCTGGGAGCTGCCGGAAGGCGATGTCATCGATCCGCTGCCGATCTACACTCCTGGGTTTGAAAATTACAACGATCCGTTGTCCGCCAAATATCCGTTACAGCTGACGGGATTCCACTACAAGTCTCGCGTCCACTCAACTTATGGCAACGTTGATGTCCTGCAGGCAGCCTGCCGTCAGGAAATGTGGATCAATCCGATCGATGCGAAGACGCGCGGCATCGTCAATGGCGATCGCATTCGTATTTTCAACGACCGCGGCGAAGTCCATATCGAAGCGAAAGTGACGCCACGTATGATGCCGGGCGTCGTCGCGCTGGGCGAGGGCGCCTGGTATAACCCGGACGCCTCACGCGTGGATCAGGCCGGCAGCATTAACGTGCTGACCACCCAACGTCCGTCGCCGTTGGCGAAAGGCAACCCATCGCATACCAACCTCGTCCAGGTTGAAAAGCTGTAAGGAGTAACCGATGACAACTCAGTATGGATTTTTTATCGATTCCGCCCGTTGCACCGGTTGCAAAACCTGCGAGCTGGCCTGTAAAGACTACAAGAACCTGACGCCGGACGTCAGCTTCCGTCGTATCTATGAATATGCAGGCGGCGACTGGCAGGAGGACAACGGCGTCTGGAATCAGAACGTTTTTGCCTACTACCTTTCCATCGCCTGTAACCACTGTGAAGACCCGGCGTGCACCAAGGTCTGTCCGAGCGGGGCGATGCACAAGCGCGAAGATGGTTTTGTGGTGGTCAATGAAGAGGTGTGCATTGGCTGTCGCTACTGCCATATGGCCTGCCCGTATGGCGCGCCGCAGTACAACGCCGCTAAAGGGCATATGACCAAATGCGACGGCTGTCACGAACGCGTCGCACAAGGCAAGAAACCGATTTGCGTCGAGTCCTGCCCGCTGCGGGCGCTGGACTTCGGGCCGATTGCCGAACTGCGTGAAAAGCACGGCCAACTGGCCGCCGTGGCGCCGCTGCCGTCGGCGCACTTCACCAGGCCGAGCATTGTGATAAAACCAAACGCCAACAGCCGTCCGTGCGGCGATACTACCGGCTATCTGGCCAATCCGAAGGAGGTCTAAAATGGGAAATGGATGGCATGAATGGCCGCTGATGATTTTCACGGTCTTCGGTCAATGCGTCGCCGGGGGCTTTATCGTTCTCGCGCTGGCGTTGATGAAGGGCGAACTTTCGCGCGAGCAGCAGCGGCGGGTGATAATGAGCATGTTTGGGCTATGGGTGTTAATGGGGATCGGTTTTATCGCCTCCACCATGCACCTTGGTTCGCCAATGCGCGCGTTTAATTCGCTGAACCGCGTTGGCGCATCCTCGTTAAGCAATGAAATAGCCAGCGGCGCGCTTTTCTTCGCCGTCGGCGGGATTGGCTGGCTGCTGGCGGTGGTAAATAAACTTCCGTCTGGGCTGCGTAATCTGTGGCTGGTCGTCACCATGATCCTCGGCGTCATCTTTGTCTGGATGATGATCCGCGTATATAACACTATCGATACCGTACCCACCTGGTACACCATCTGGACACCGCTCAACTTCTTCCTGACCCTGTTTATCGGCGGGCCGCTGTTGGGTTACCTGCTGCTGCGTGTCGCGGGTGTGGACGGTTGGGCGATGCGTTTATTGCCGGTGATCATGCTGGTGGCGTTGGTGATTAGCGTGACCGTCGCGCTGATTCAGGGCAGCGAGTTGGCGACGATCCATAGTTCAATCCAACAGGCCTCGGCGCTGGTGCCGAATTATGGTTCCTTAATGGCATGGCGGACGGTCGCGTTAGTGCTGGCGTTGGTCTGCTGGATTGTACCGCAGCTTAAAGGTTATCAACCCGCATTGCCGCTGCTGGGGTTGGCGTTTGTGCTGGTGCTGGTCGGCGAGATGATTGGCCGCGGCGTATTCTATGGTCTGCATATGACCGTCGGTATGGCTATCGCCAGTTAATAACGTGAAATCACGCCGGAAGCCTATTCCGGCGTGATTAAAAAATGCGGTTGATTCATGAAATTTTTCTACTGAAATTCCCACTATAGTTTTCCAATAAATTAATAAAAACAATGGAATAATATAAAGAATAATTCCGTTGCCGTTCCGCTGGATAAAAAACTTCTATCGTTGCCCTGAAAACCGCGTCAGGCCTGAATTCTGGCGGATTGACAATGTTTACAGCAGTGGCATGATGCGCACGAAATCTGAACTTCCTCACGGTTAATACCCATGACCATCTACACTCGCCCAGTGCAAATGCTGCTCTGTGGCCTGCTTCTGTTGACGCTGGCAATCGCGGTTTTAAATACGCTTGTCCCGCTGTGGCTCGCCCATGAAAATATGCCAACCTGGCAGGTTGGGATGGTCGGCTCTTCTTATTTCACCGGTAATCTGGTGGGAACACTATTTGCCGGCTGGGTCATTAAACGTCTGGGGTTTAACCGTAGCTATTATCTGGCGTCATTAATTTTTGCTGTCGGCTGCGTTGGTCTGGGTATCACACTCGGCTTCTGGACATGGCTGAGCTGGCGTTTTATCGCCGGCGTGGGCTGTGCAATGATTTGGGTGGTGGTCGAAAGCGCACTGGTGTGCAGCGGTACTTCCCGCAGCCGCGGTCGACTGCTGGCGGCGTACATGATGGTCTATTACATCGGTACTGTATTGGGCCAACTGATGGTCAGCAAATTACCGACCGATTTAATGAGCGTGCTGCCGTGGGTTACCGGCCTGGCGCTGGCGGCGATCCTGCCGCTGATGTTTACACGTATTATGAGCCAGGCCGACGAGCCGCATGAAACGGTACGTATCTGGCCGATGCTGAAACTGCGTCAGGCACGTCACGGTGTGAATGGCTGCATCATCTCCGGCATCGTGCTTGGTTCACTGTACGGCCTGATGCCGCTGTGGCTAAATCATCAGGGCGTCAGCGATTCGGGTATTGGTTTCTGGATGGCGGTGATGGTTAGCGCAGGCATTCTCGGGCAGTGGCCGGTCGGGCGTCTGGCTGACCGCTATGGCCGCCTGCTGGTGCTGCGCGTACAGGTCTTTGTGGTGATTCTGGGCTGTCTGGCGATGCTGAGCCAGGCGGCAATGGCGCCAGCGCTTTTTGTGCTCGGCGCATCCGGTTTTACTCTGTATCCGGTGGCGATGGCCTGGGCCTGCGAGAAGGTTGAACACCATCAACTGGTGGCGATGAACCAGGCGCTGCTGATGAGCTATACCATCGGCAGCCTGCTGGGGCCGACCCTGACGGCGATGTTGATGCAGAACTTCTCGGATAATCTGCTGTTTATCATGATCGCCAGCGTATCGTTTATCTATCTGCTGACCCTGCTGCGCAAAGCCGGACATCACCCGACGCCGGTGGCACACGCCTGATATCCTTTAAGCCTCAATGGGGTTACCCCATCGAGGCCTGCTATGGTGAGTATAACAATATCGCTACGGTATTGGGCGTAACTTAGCCGGAACGCGATATTGCTGACCATCATATTGCAGCGTCCAGGATGCTTGCGTCAGAGTGTCTTTCGATGTGCATTCGTCACTGTCGTTCAGCCAGGACGTTGAGGCGGTATTTTTTTCGCTGACTTTTATATCGCTAAAGCCGTGATGTTTTGCGGCGTCTATTGCCAGCGTGCGTTTAATATCATTAAACTCCCCGGCGCAGTTGCCATCCCACTCTCCACCGTTGTCTTGTAGCACAATGCCATCCAGTACCATGCGCAGCTGGCCACGATCGATGGTGTAAAGCCACAGCGCCTCTTCATACATGGGGTTGACGCGGGAGCTTCCCCTTTTCTGTATACGCACGCCAAATGCGGTCTGCCCTGGGGCTATCTTCCAGCGTGCGGTATCAATTGCAAGGTCGCTGATATAGAACGCGTCATCGTTCATGCGTTCGGGAAGATGTAAACGTTGCTTAACCGCGAGGGTCGCGGTATCAAGCACCAGCAGTTCCAAATCGGCAGTGTGGTCATAATCGTGTTGTTCCAGTTCCATGAGTGGAACGGCAGCCAGCGTAAGCTCTGGATGCGCCGGCCAGATACGACAAATGGCGCTAAAAGGCGATTCATTTTGTGTTTTGATCAGTTGCTTGCCCGGCGTGACGACCCCCTGAGCTGTCGATTGAGCATCGGGCCAGGCCTGCTTGATAATCGCATCAATATTGCAGCTGTCGGCCGCATAAGCGCCTTGGATCATGAATAATATCAGCCCTGAAATCAGTAATCGCATTGCTTCCTTTCCTCTTTTTTCCCTGTGATAAAAGCAAAACGGCTGCCTCACCAGGCAGCCGTTTGATTGAAATTTAGTACATCACTTTATGACCATATTGCTCCAGGATGCCTTTTACCCGCTCCATGGTCTCTTTCTTCGGTGGGTGTACGCCGTCAAGTTTGTACTCTTCGCCCATTGCCACCCATTTGTGTTTACCCAGCTCATGGTAGGGCAGGAGTTCGATTTTCTCGACGTTACCCATATCGCGGGTAAACTCACCCAGACGATGTGCGGAATCGTCATCATCAGACCAGCCGGGAACCACCACGTAGCGGATCCACACGTTAATCCCTTTCTTCGACAGATACTGTGCGAACTCCAGCGTTCGATGGTTAGAAACGCCGACCAGGTTCTGGTGGATTTCATCGTTCATCTGTTTAAGGTCAAGCATCACCAGATCGGTGACTTCCAGCAGCTCGTCAATCACCGGATCGTAGCGACGTACGAAGCCGTTGGTATCCAGGCAGGTGTGGATACCTTCTTTTTTACAGGCGCGGAACCAGTCGCGGACAAATTCAGCCTGCAGGATCGCCTCGCCGCCGGAGGCGGTGACGCCACCGCCGGAAGCATTCATAAAGTGGCGATAGGTCACCACTTCTTTCATCAATTCTTCAACGGTGATTTCTTTACCGCCATGGGTATCCCAGGTGTCGCGGTTATGGCAGTAAAGGCAGCGCATCAGGCAGCCCTGGAAGAAGGTAATAAAGCGGATGCCTGGGCCATCGACGGTGCCACAGGATTCAAAGGAGTGAATACGACCAATAGTTGACATTGCGGTGATATCTCCGGGTTCGGCCCTCCAGGGCCTGTGATGCACAGCTCAAACCGGCTGTGTTAAGTCTGTTTTGACAGGTACCCAAAGTATAGATAACTGGCAAAGCAGGCTGGGGCAGGGAATCACGTGTTAAAAAGGCCCCACTGATGTGGGGCCTTTATTGTACGCTTTTTCAGTCAGACAGGGAATTACATGGTCTGAGTGAAGGTACGGGTAATAACATCCTGCTGCTGTTCTTTAGTCAGGGAGTTAAAACGTACTGCGTAGCCAGATACACGGATGGTCAGCTGCGGATATTTTTCCGGGTTTTCCATCGCGTCGAGCAGCATTTCGCGGTTCATGACGTTCACGTTCAGGTGCTGACCACCTTCGATGGACGCTTCGTGGTGGAAGTAACCATCCATCAGGCCCGCCAGGTTGGTCTTACGAACTTCGTCATCTTTACCCAGCGCGTTCGGCACGATAGAGAAGGTGTAAGAGATACCATCTTTAGCGTAAGCAAACGGCAGTTTAGCAACGGAAGTCAGAGAGGCTACAGCGCCTTTCTGGTCACGGCCGTGCATCGGGTTAGCACCTGGTCCGAACGGCGCGCCAGCGCGACGACCATCTGGGGTGTTACCGGTTTTCTTACCATACACGACGTTAGAGGTGATGGTCAGAACGGACTGAGTCGGGATAGCGTTGCGGTAGGTATGCAGTTTCTGAATTTTCTTCATGAAACGTTCAACCAGGTCAACGGCCATGTCATCGACGCGAGCATCGTTGTTACCAAACTGCGGGTATTCGCCTTCGATTTCGAAGTCAACAGCCAGACCGTCTTCATCACGAATCGGTTTAACTTTCGCATATTTGATAGCAGACAGGGAGTCAGCAGCAACGGACAGACCTGCGATACCACACGCCATGGTGCGGATAACGTCACGGTCGTGCAGCGCCATCAGAGAGGCTTCGTAGCTGTACTTGTCGTGCATGTAATGAATGATGTTCAGCGCGGTGACGTACTGTTTAGCCAGCCAGTCCATGAAGTGATCCATGCGCTCCATAACTTCGTCGAAGTTCAGGACGTCGCCTTTGATCGGTTCAGATTTCGGACCAACCTGCATTTTCAGTTTTTCATCAACGCCGCCGTTGATAGCATACAGCATGGTTTTCGCGAGGTTAGCGCGAGCGCCGAAGAACTGCATTTGTTTACCAACAATCATCGGGCTTACGCAGCATGCGATAGCGTAATCGTCGTTGTTGAAGTCCGGGCGCATCAGGTCATCGTTCTCGTACTGCAGAGAAGAGGTATCGATGGATACTTTAGCGGCGAATTTCTTAAAGCTCAGCGGCAGTTTTTCAGACCACAGGATAGTGATGTTCGGCTCCGGAGACGGCCCCATGGTGTACAGGGTGTTCAGGAAGCGGAAGCTGTTTTTGGTTACCAGAGTACGGCCGTCAACGCCCATACCACCGATAGATTCCGTTGCCCAAATCGGGTCGCCGGAGAACAGTTCATCATATTCCGGGGTACGCAGGAAGCGAACCATACGCAGTTTCATGACCAGGTGGTCAACCATTTCCTGCGCGTCTTGCTCGGTGATTTTACCCGCCTGCAGGTCACGTTCGATGTAGATATCCAGGAAGCTGGAAGTACGACCGAAGGACATTGCCGCGCCGTTCTGAGATTTAACGGCGGCCAGGTAACCGAAGTAGGTCCACTGAATAGCTTCCTGAGCGGTAGTCGCCGGACCGGAGATGTCGTAGCCATATTTAGCCGCCATCTCTTTGATCTGACCCAGCGCGCGATGCTGTTCAGCAATTTCTTCACGCAGACGGATGGTTGCTTCCAGATCTTCGCCGCTTTCCAGTTTCGCCTGCAGCGAGTTGAACTGGGCGAATTTGTCTTTCATCAGGAAGTCGATACCGTACAGCGCAACGCGACGATAGTCACCGATGATACGACCACGGCCGTAAGCATCCGGCAGACCGGTCAGCACGCCGGATTTACGGCAGCGCAGGATGTCCGGGGTATAAACGTCGAAAACGCCCTGGTTGTGAGTTTTACGGTACTCGGTGAAGATTTTTTTCAGCATCGGGTCCAGTTCGCGATTGTACGCTTTGCAGGAACCTTCAACCATTTTGATACCGCCGAACGGGATAATCGCACGTTTCAGCGGAGCTTCGGTTTGCAGACCAACGATTTTCTCGAGCGCTTTCTCGATGTAGCCCGCGTCGTGAGAAGTGATGGTGGATGCGAGGGAAGTGTCGAAATCAACAGGCGCGTGAGTGCGGTTTTCCTGTTTAACGCCTTCCATTACGCTGTCCCACAGCTTGGTGGTCGCATCAGTTGCGCCAGCCAGGAAGGATTCGTCACCTTCATATGGGGTGTAGTTTTTCTGGATAAAGTCACGTACGTTGACTTCGTTCTGCCAGTCACCTTTCGCAAAACCTTCCCAGGCTGTGGCTAACTTTTCATTAAGCTCGGACATGTAACACCTACCTTCTTAAGTGGATTTTTTATTTACTGCCTGAGACAACCATTAATGATGATCGTCGCCACGCAGGTAAATGACCCAGTATGTCAACCCAACCAACAAACCACCGCCGATGATGTTTCCGATAGTGACTGGAATCAGGTTATCAGTGATGAAGTTCATAACGGTTAAGTGAGAAAAACTCTCCGGAGTTGAACCGATAGCGGTCCAGAATTCCGGGCTTGCAAAGTTGCGAATTACGATACCCATCGGGATCATAAACATATTAGCGATGCTGTGTTCAAAGCCGCTGGCGACAAACATCGCAACCGGCAACACCATGATCATCGCTTTGTCCATCAGGCTGCGGCCGGAGTAACTCATCCAGACAGCCAGACAAACCATCAGGTTCGCCAGGATACCCAGGCAGACGGCTTCAATAAACGTATGGTGCATTTTGTGATCTGCAGTTTGCAGAACATTTAAGCCCCAGCCGCCGTTGGCCGTCATATACTCGCCGGATAACCACATTAATAATACGAATAGCAGTGCGCCGATGAGGTTTCCAACATAGACGTTAAGCCAGTTTTTTGCCAGCTGACCCCAGGTAATACGCCCGCTGGCTTTCGCCACGACGATCAGTACGGTAGAGGTAAAAAGGTCAGCACCGCAGATAACGCAAAGAATCAGACCTAGTGAGAAGCATACCCCGCCGATAAGTTTGGCAATCCCGAATGGCATTGCGGCAGTACCGGTGGTCGCCGTGATATAAAACACAAAAGCGATGGAGATGAAGACACCGGCGGTAATCGCCAGATAAAACGTCTTCAGCGGATGTTTCGTCGCTTTATAGACACCTGCTTCTTCGGCGACTTTCGCCATCGCGGCAGGGAGTAAAAGATCAAAAGGGTTGTCAGCTTTCACACTAACTCTCTCTTTATATAAGTTGGCGGTGTGATACTAACAAAGCATTATAGAAGGGAATTTGATGTAGATCATATCCTACCGGAGTCATAGGCCCATTTTGCGTGTGGAATTAGCCTGTTATTGATTTATCTTTTTGATTTTTAATAAAAAACTAAATTTTAATATTTATAAATAATGTTGAAAATTTCCATGGGTGACCATTGATTACGGTTAATTAGAATGGAGTATTTTTATTAAAATTAACAATCTAAATATCACCAAATATTATTTTTTACTTAAAGTTAACTCATGGGCTACAAAATGGCATGGTTTTGGCAAAAATCATAAGAAAACGGAGCCGCTGTCGGCTCCGTACGTTATTTTTTACCTATAAAGGGTTATTTGGCCCAGAAGGCCGCTTTTGCACGTTGTAGCTTTTCGTAGGCCTTCAGTAAAGATTGATGCGCCGGGAAAGCGTGCAGATCGCTATCGACCGCCTGCAGGCCATAGAACGGCGCTTCGCCGCTCAGAGCGGCGCTCGCGGCTTCTACTGCATCCGCGCCATACATACGGATGAAGGCATTCAGATACTGTAACGGCTGGCGTTCTTCTTCCTGGCTAAGCAGCAGCAACGTTTGCAGGCAACGATAATAGTTGGCGCGCTCAGGGCTGAAGATGGAGGCATTGAATTCCATGGTCCACTCCGTCCAAATCAACGCCTGATCCAGGTCGCCGCCGGCCAACGCCAGCATCGCTTTTAGCTCGCCGATGCGCAGGGTATACCAGCCGTTGTCTTTGCCGGTTGCCAGTCCTAACAGCTCGCGTACGCGCGTGAAGTCATCAAGACCTTCGTCGTCCATTTGCTCAATAAGCGCCAGATAATCTTCTTTTTCCCACTCGCTACCCGGCAGGGAGAGAATAGTGTCGCGCAGATGCGCGCCCATGCTGTTGTTTGCAAGCCACAGGTCTTCCGCCGGATAAATATCGGACATCCCTGGAACGATGATTCGGCAGGCATAGACGCTCAGATGTTCGTAGTCGGCGATATAGACTTCTTTATCTTCTGCTTTGAAGATAGCCATCAGGGTGGCGAACTCTTCTTCAGTCGTGCCGGAGAAATTCCAGTCTACAAACGGATAGTCGGCATCCTGTTTGAACATATCCCAGGAGATCAGGCCGCTGGAATCAATGAAGTGAGTTTCCAGGTTGGCGTGCTCGGCGACTTCTTCGTCATCAAAGGTCGGCGGGGTAAAGACGTCGAGGTCTTTCAGGCTGCGGCCCTGTAGCAGTTCGGTGACGGTACGCTCCAGCGCCACGCCGAAATCCGGATGGGCGCCGAAAGAGGCGAAGCAGGTGCCGTTAGCCGGGTTAAACAGAACCACGCAAATAACCGGGTATTTGCCGCCCAATGAGCCATCGTAAGCGAAGATCGGGAAACCTTCAGCTTCAAGTTTAGCGATAGATTCAACGACGCCCGGATAGCGCGCCATTACCTCAGCCGGGATCTCCGGCAGGCTGATGCTTTCTGCTATGATGCGGTTTTTAATGTGACGCTCAAAGACTTCAGACAAGCCCTGTACGCGCGCTTCATTCGGGGTATTGCCCGCTGACATGCCGTTGGAGACATATAGGTTGCCGACGATATTCATCGGAATATAAACGGTTTCGCCGTCGGATTGACGGGTAAACGGCAGGCCGCAAACGCCGCGCTCGTCATTACCGGATTGCAAATCCACGAGCATGCTTGCGGTCAGCTGATCGTCCGGATCGTAAAAGGCGCGCAGGCGGGCATCCAGCAGGCCTTCCGGTACTTCATCATCTTCGGTCAACGGGAACCACTTTTCGTTCGGATAATGAACAAATGGACCGTTGGCGATGGTTTCGCCTAACCAGAAGTCCGCGAAGAAGTAGTTGGTGGACAGACGCTCAAAATATTCGCCCAGCGCGGATGCCAGCGCCGCCTTTTTCGTCGCGCCTTTACCATTGGTAAAGCACAGCGCACACTCTTTATCGCGAATGTGAACGGACCACACGTGTGGAACCGGATTCAGCCACGAGGCCTCTTCAATATCAAATCCGAGGTCGAGCAGTTTCTGCTGGAAGCGAGCGATGGAATCTTCCAGGGCGGCATCTTTGCCGGGGATAAATGTCTGGGTCATAGCAATTCGTTTATAGTTGGCAGGATGGGCAATGATACGGGTTTTGCAGGTAAGTGGCTATGTCGTTCGCCGCGCTAACGGATAAAAAGAGAAGAGCGATAAATGGCATGAGGAGAAAATCCACATGCCATAGAAAGTTACAGTATCGGTGTGAGGATACTGACAATCATTGCCGCGCCAGCAAGACTCGTGCCAACAATACCCGCGGCCATCACGGCGAAGCCCGTTCCTAACGTGTACGGACCGGTAATCGCGCCAAACACAATCGTTGGGATGCTGACCAGCAAACCAACGGCTGCCGGGATGGATAACAGGCCGAAACCGCCGCTGACATCTGACATTTCGTTATAGGTTAATTCACGCATAAATATTCCTTTAAAAGTGATGAATGCCAGCCATCATCGGCTGGCTTAAAAATTTTAATGATCTGGAAATGCAGCGGTAAATGGCGATGCTCTCGCGGAAACATAATTCATGAAGAATTAAGATAATATTCAAGTATTAAATGAGTTGACGGATTGCGCTATGGCGAGATCGTTACCTGTGAATGTAGTGGATAACTATTTATGCCGTGGGTCAAAATCCGGAATGGGTGACGGAACGCAGGCTAAAAAGCGATTCTCTTGCAGCAATTATGTCGGTTTAATGACGTCAAGCTGGTTGATTCTTTTGTGTGACGATGGCCTCATTTATGGGCCGCTTAGTTTTACTCGTTGCGGTGTGTGTCACTGAATGATAAAACCGATAGCCACAGGAATAACTTATGCCCGCGACGGTTCGCGTGCAGACAATATAGCAACGTGGTGAGGGGAAATGGCTCAGGTCTATAACTTTAGTTCGGGCCCGGCAATGCTGCCGGCAGAAGTTCTCAAACTGGCGCAACAGGAACTGTGCGACTGGCACGGTCTGGGGACGTCGGTAATGGAAATCAGCCACCGTGGTAAAGAGTTTATCCAGGTGGCTGAAACGGCAGAACAGGATTTCCGCGATCTGCTTAATATCCCTTCCAACTATAAAGTGCTGTTCTGTCATGGCGGCGGTCGCGGACAGTTTGCCGGGATCCCGTTAAATCTGCTGGGTGACAAAACAACAGCAGATTATGTGGATGCTGGCTACTGGGCGGCGAGCGCGGTAAAAGAAGCGCAAAAATACTGCACGCCGAACGTTATCGACGCGAAAACCACCGTTGACGGCCTGCGAGCCGTTAAGCCGATGAACGAATGGCAGTTGACGCCGGGCGCGGCTTACCTGCACTACTGCCCCAATGAAACCATCGACGGTATCGCTATCCACGAAACACCAAACTTTGGCGATGATGTGGTCGTCACCGCGGATTACTCCTCCAGTATTCTATCGCATGAGCTTGACGTCAGCCGCTATGGCGTGATTTACGCTGGCGCGCAGAAGAATATCGGCCCGGCAGGGTTAACGCTGGTTATCGTGCGTGAAGATCTGCTGGGTAAAGCCAGCGTCGCCTGCCCATCGATCCTTGATTACACCGTGCTGAACGCCAATGATTCAATGTTCAACACGCCGCCGACCTTCGCCTGGTATCTGGCGGGGCTGGTATTTAAATGGCTGAAAGAGCAGGGCGGCGTCGCTGCGATGGATAAAATCAACCAGCAGAAGGCTGAATTGCTGTATGGCGTGATTGATAATAGCGATTTCTATCGTAACGATGTTGCCGCGGCCAACCGCTCGCGGATGAACGTGCCGTTCCAACTGGCGGATAGCGCGCTGGACAAACTGTTCCTTGAAGAATCTTTTGCGGCTGGTCTGCATGCGCTGAAGGGCCACCGCGTGGTGGGCGGTATGCGTGCTTCTATATACAATGCGATGCCGCTGGCCGGCGTCAAGGCGCTTACCGACTTCATGCAGGACTTTGAACGTCGTCGCGGCTAATTGCTGAGCGCTTATTTTCATCCCCGCGGCCGGTCTGCGGGGTTTTTATTCTGTTTTTTTGAGAGTCGAGTTTCATGGAATCCCTGACGTTACAACCCATTGCGCGCGTTGATGGCACCGTAAACCTACCCGGGTCAAAAAGTGTCTCTAACCGCGCTTTGCTGCTGGCGGCATTAGCCCACGGCACCACCGTGCTGACCAATTTGCTGGACAGCGATGATGTTCGCCACATGCTTAATGCGCTTAACGCCCTGGGAGTTCACTATACCCTGTCCGCCGATCGTACTCGCTGTGAAGTCACCGGCAACGGCGGTCCGCTTCAGGCCAGCGGCGCGCTGGAGTTGTTTCTCGGTAATGCTGGTACGGCGATGCGCCCACTGGCGGCGGCGTTGTGCCTCGGCGACAACGATATTGTGCTGACCGGCGAACCGCGAATGAAAGAGCGACCGATAGGCCACCTGGTCGATGCGTTACGCCAGGGGGGCGCGCAAATTGAGTATCTGGAGCAGGAAAACTATCCGCCTCTGCGCCTGCGCGGCGGTTTCAACGGCGGCCAGGTGGAAGTTGATGGCAGCGTCTCCAGCCAGTTCCTTACCGCTTTACTGATGACTGCGCCGCTGGCGCCGCAGGACACGACGATCGCGATTAAAGGCGACCTGGTGTCCAAACCTTACATCGACATCACGCTGCACCTGATGAAAACCTTTGGCGTTGACGTTGAAAACCACAACTACCAGCGCTTTGTCGTACGCGGCAAGCAACAGTATCAGTCGCCGGGCGACTATCTGGTGGAAGGTGATGCCTCTTCAGCCTCGTATTTCCTTGCTGCCGGCGCGATTAAAGGCGGTACGGTAAAAGTGACCGGGATTGGCCGCAATAGCGTTCAGGGCGACATTCGCTTTGCCGATGTGCTGGAAAAAATGGGCGCGACAATTACCTGGGGCGACGATTTCATCGCCTGTACCCGCGGTGAGCTGAATGCTGTCGATATGGATATGAACCATATCCCGGATGCGGCAATGACCATCGCCACTGCGGCGCTATTTGCGAAAGGCACCACGGTGCTGCGCAATATTTACAACTGGCGGGTGAAAGAGACCGACCGCCTGTTCGCGATGGCCACTGAACTGCGTAAAGTGGGCGCCGAAGTAGAAGAGGGCGAAGATTATATTCGTATTACGCCGCCTGAGACGCTGAAATTTGCTGAAATCGGTACCTACAACGATCACCGCATGGCGATGTGCTTCTCGCTGGTGGCCTTATCGGCGACGCCGGTCACTATCCTTGATCCAAAATGCACGGCGAAAACGTTCCCGGATTATTTCGAGCAGTTGGCGCGAATTAGTACCCTCGCGTAAAGTCTGTTCTGTCCTTTAAGGTAAAGCTTTGTCATCTTGCGGGCTGGTATTCTGCCAGCCCGCTATAATTGCGCAATTCTTCTACATTTAATTTCTTCTATTCCGTAATTTGCACGCAATGCTCACTTTCTGGCGCATTGATGCGTATAATGCGCGGCGTTTATATTCATGCGCCTTGCTGAAGGAGAAAAAGATGACGGCAAATGTTCCGGTAATCACCATTGATGGACCTGGCGGTGCGGGTAAGGGCACGTTGTGCAAGGCAATGGCGGAAGCGCTTGGCTGGCATCTGCTGGATTCCGGGGCTATCTACCGCGTTCTTGCGCTGGCAGCCTTACATCATCACGTAGACGTCGAGTCAGAAGAGGCGCTGGTTCCGCTGGCAGCTCATCTCGATGTGCGTTTTATTTCTACTGACGGCAACCTGGAAGTGGTGCTGGAAGGCGAGGATGTCAGCGCAGAGATCCGTACCCAGGAAGTGGCCAATACCGCCTCTAAGGTCGCGGCTTTCCCACGTGTACGTGAAGCGCTGCTGCGCCGTCAACGCGCCTTCCGCGAACTGCCTGGCCTGATTGCCGACGGCCGCGATATGGGCACCGTCGTGTTCCCGGATGCGCCGGTTAAAATTTTCCTCGATGCGTCGGCGGAAGAACGGGCCCAGCGCCGCCTGCTACAGTTGCAGGAGAAGGGTTTTAGTGTTAACTTTGAACGTCTTTTGTCCGAGATAAAAGAGCGTGACGATCGCGATCGTAATCGTGCTGTGGCGCCGCTTGTCCCGGCCGCTGATGCATTAGTTCTCGATTCCACTGAACTAAGCATTGAGCAAGTAATTGAAAAAGCGCTACAATATGCGCGCGAAAAACTGGCTATCGCTTAACCGTTAACCGGCAAAGCGTCGCAAGCCTCCGAATTATAGCAGTACCCCCGCAGCAACGGAGTGTTAGCGGGTATGTTAAACAACCCCATCCGGCACGGAGCCAGGTGGACGTTAAATATGAAACCTGAAGATTAAACATGACTGAATCTTTTGCTCAACTATTTGAAGAATCCTTAAAAGAAATCGAAACCCGCCCGGGTTCCATCGTTCGTGGTGTTGTTGTTGCTATCGACAAAGATATCGTACTGGTTGACGCTGGTCTGAAATCTGAGTCCGCCATCCCGGCTGAGCAGTTCAAAAACGCCCAGGGCGAGCTGGAAATCCAGGTTGGTGACGAAGTTGACGTTGCTCTGGATGCAGTAGAAGACGGCTTCGGTGAAACCCTGCTGTCCCGTGAGAAAGCTAAACGTCACGAAGCTTGGATCACGCTGGAAAAAGCTTACGAAGACGCTGAAACTGTAGTCGGTGTTATCAACGGCAAAGTTAAAGGTGGCTTCACTGTTGAGCTGAATGGTATTCGTGCGTTCCTGCCGGGTTCCCTGGTAGACGTTCGTCCGGTGCGCGACACGCTGCACCTGGAAGGCAAAGAGCTTGAATTCAAAGTCATCAAGCTGGACCAGAAACGTAACAACGTCGTTGTTTCTCGTCGTGCCGTTATCGAATCCGAAAACAGCGCAGAGCGCGATCAGCTGCTGGAAAACCTGCAGGAAGGCATGGAAGTCAAAGGTATCGTTAAGAACCTCACTGACTACGGTGCATTCGTTGATCTGGGCGGCGTTGACGGCCTGCTGCACATCACCGATATGGCCTGGAAACGCGTTAAGCATCCGAGCGAAATCGTAAACGTTGGCGACGAAATCACTGTTAAAGTGCTGAAGTTCGACCGCGAGCGTACCCGTGTATCCCTGGGCCTGAAACAGCTGGGCGAAGATCCGTGGGTAGCTATCGCTAAGCGTTATCCGGAAGGTACCAAACTGACTGGTCGCGTGACCAACCTGACCGACTACGGCTGCTTCGTTGAAATCGAAGAAGGCGTTGAAGGCCTGGTTCACGTTTCCGAAATGGATTGGACCAACAAAAACATCCACCCGTCCAAAGTTGTTAACGTTGGCGATGTAGTGGAAGTTATGGTTCTGGATATCGACGAAGAACGTCGTCGTATCTCCCTGGGTCTGAAGCAGTGCAAATCTAACCCATGGCAGCAGTTCGCGGAAACCCACAACAAGGGCGACCGTGTTGAAGGTAAAATCAAGTCTATCACTGACTTCGGTATCTTCATCGGCCTGGACGGCGGCATCGACGGCCTGGTTCACCTGTCTGACATCTCCTGGAACGTTGCAGGCGAAGAAGCAGTTCGTGAATACAAAAAAGGCGACGAAATCGCTGCAGTTGTACTGCAGGTTGACGCAGAACGTGAGCGTATCTCCCTGGGCGTTAAACAGCTGGCGGAAGATCCGTTCAACAACTACGTTGCTCTGAACAAGAAAGGCGCTATCGTAACCGGTAAAGTAACTGCAGTTGACGCTAAAGGCGCAACCGTAGAACTGGCTGACGGCGTTGAAGGTTACCTGCGTGCTTCTGAAGCATCCCGTGACCGCGTTGAAGATGCAACTCTGGTTCTGAGCGTTGGCGACGAAGTTGAAGCTAAATTCACCGGCGTTGATCGTAAAAACCGCGCAATCAGCCTGTCTGTTCGTGCGAAAGACGAAGCTGACGAGAAAGATGCAATCGCAACTGTTAACAAACAGGAAGATGCAAACTTCTCTAACAACGCAATGGCTGAAGCTTTCAAAGCAGCTAAAGGCGAGTAATCTTAGTTATTCAGGCCACAACGGCCTGAATAATGACGAGTTTACTTGACAGATTGCAGGATTCGTCCTGTAATCAAGCACAAAGGGCGGCTACGGCCGCCCTTGTTTAAGCTGTAAGCTAACTTTGCCTTGAAGGAAACCGGAGGAAAAATGACCAAGTCAGAATTGATAGAAAGACTTGCCAGCCAGCAATCTCATATCCCGGCGAAAGCGGTGGAAGATGCTGTTAAAGAAATGCTGGAGCATATGGCCTCAACGCTTGCTCAAGGTGAGCGCATTGAAATCCGCGGTTTCGGCAGCTTCTCTCTGCACTATCGAGCACCTCGCACCGGGCGTAACCCGAAGACTGGCGATAAAGTGGAACTGGAAGGTAAATACGTTCCTCACTTTAAGCCCGGGAAAGAACTACGCGACCGCGCCAATATTTACGAAGAGTAAGTTTTTCCGCATCAGGCAAAGACTTACTTAATAAAAAAGCACCTGAGGGTGCTTTTTTTATGTCTGTTTTTCGCGTCCGCTCGCAAAACTTTTGTTACCTGATAGCAAGCGCCAACATTTCCCGGATAGCGCGACGCAACTCCATTCTTTTATGCATGATCACGGCGGCGAATTGTCTGACACTCCCCGATAACAGGGAGGTGTTATGCGATTACCACATCTGGCAGGCTGCGCCATAATCGGAATTTCGCCGCTGCTTTGGCTACCGGCGCTACCGAATATGCTAAGCGTCTGGTGCTTGATTGGCGCTGCGCTAATCATTGCAACGCTGAGCAAACCTTGCACAACGTATGCCGCATTGACGTTGCTATTTTTCGTATGGGGAATATTACATGCCCGGCAAGCGCTGTGGCCCACTGAGCATATTCCCGGTCGCAACCGACAGGCCATTATTGAGCTGGTAGGCGGTGATGGCCTGACGAGCTGGCAAGGTAAGATAATTCGTCTTGAGGGTCGGCGTTTATATCCTGCGGTTGGGATTACCCTCTACGGCAGCGAACTACCTGAAGCAGGCTGCGTTGGGCAGCGCTGGCTGATGACCATCCGCGCTCGTCCGGTACATGGGCAGTTAAATGAGGGCGGCTTCGATAGCCAGCGCTACGCTCTTGCGCAGCATCGCCCGCTTAGCGGACGTTTTCTAAATGCCTCATCGCTTGATTCACGTTGCAGCTTCCGGGCTCGCTATCTGGCCTCGTTAAACCGCACACTCGCTGAGTATCCATGGAAAACGGTGATGCTGGGGCTGGGAATGGGGGAGCGCCTGGCAGTTGCGGATGAGATAAAAAGATTAATGCAGGAGACGGGAACCTCCCATTTAATGGCTATCTCCGGCCTGCATATTGCGCTGGGGGCGTCGCTTGGCTGGTTGTTGGTTCGTGGAATACAGTTCTTTCTTCCGTGCCGCTGGATAGGCTGGCGGATACCGCTATTTGTCGGGTTAGGCTGCGCGCTGTTTTACGCCTGGCTTACCGGCATGCAACCCCCGGCGCTGCGTACCTGTGCGGCCTTAAGCGCAGGATGTCTGTTAAGGCTACAGGCCAGGCGTTGGTCGCCGTGGCAAATCTTTTGCTGTTGTATTGCGGCAATACTGTTGGCTGATCCGCTGGCGATGATTTCAGAAAGCCTGTGGTTATCGGTGTTTGCGGTTGCTGCGTTGATTTTCTGGTATCAGCTTGCGCCGCTTCGCCGGCTCCGCTGTCGTTCACCGTGGCGGCAACTGTTGGCGCTGGGCCACCTGCAATGCGGCCTGATGTTACTGCTGGCGCCGCTGCAGATAGGGCTTTTTCATGGGATTAGCCTGACTTCATTGATAGCAAACCTGGTTGCCGTTCCGCTGGTGACATTTCTGATAGTCCCGCTGATTTTAGCGGCGATGCTACTGCATCTAAGCGGCCCGGTGTTGCTTGAAATGGCGTTATGGCAACTCGCCGATCGTCTGCTGGCAATATTATTCTGGTTCTTACGCCATTTGCCTGCCGGATGGTTATCGCTTGACGAACGGTGGTTGGCGATCAGTGTACTACCGTGGCTGGCGCTCCTGGCATGGCGTTTTCAGGCCTGGCGTCAGATGCCGTTACTCTGTATGAGCGGCGTGGCGCTACTCAGTTGGCCCTTCTGGCGCACCGCGACGCCAGGCGAGTGGAGAGTGACGATGTTGGATGTCGGACAAGGGTTAGCGGTGGTTATCGAGCGTCAGGGAGCAGCTATTCTGTACGATACCGGCCCCGCCTGGCCGGGGGGCGATAGCGGCCAGCGACTCATCGTGCCCTGGTTGCGCTGGCGTGGTCTCCATCCTGAAGGAGTCATCTTGAGCCACGAACATCTTGATCATCGCGGTGGCCTGAATGCGATTGTTCAGGCGTGGCCAAATCTCGTTATTCGTAGCTCGCTTAATCTGCGTGGACATCTCCCTTGCCGCAGAGGGGAAGCCTGGCGCTGGCGAGGGCTTCGATTTCAGGCGCTTTGGCCGTTGCCTGCAGGCGAGCATAAGGGAAACAATGGTTCCTGCGTGGTTAGGGTCGATGACGGCAGGCGTAGCGTTTTGCTTACCGGTGATATCGAAATCCCTGCCGAACAGCAAATGATAAGCCATTACTGGCAACATCTTACGTCTACACTTATTCAGGTTCCGCACCATGGCAGTAATACGTCATCCGGCGTGACATTGCTGCAGCGGGTAGGAGGAGAGGCGGCTATCGCCTCGGCAGCGCGTTACAATGCATGGAAGATGCCTTCCAAAAAAGTCGAAGAGCGTTATCGTAAGCAGGGATATCTGTGGTTTGATACGCCGCACTCGGGGCAAATAACGATTATTTTTTCTCCAGATGGTTGGCAAATCCAGAGCTTACGGGATCAACTTTTACCTCGTTGGTATCATCAGTGGTTTGGCGCAGAGGCGTAGAACGGGTAGAATATGCGGCTATTTCAACATAAGCTGGTTTATTGAATGCAGAACGATAAAGATCTCTCCACGTGGCAGACCTTCCGCCGACTTTGGCCGATGATAGCGCCGTTTAAAGCCGGGCTAATCGTAGCGGCCGTGGCGTTGGTGCTTAACGCGGCAAGTGATACCTTCATGTTATCGCTTCTTAAACCGTTATTGGATGATGGTTTTGGTAAAACGGATCGCTCAGTACTGTTATGGATGCCGCTGGTAGTGATTGGTTTAATGGTGCTGCGCGGCATCACCAGTTATATCTCAAGCTACTGCATCTCCTGGGTTTCCGGCAAAGTGGTGATGACGATGCGTCGCCGCCTGTTCGGTCATATGATGGGCATGCCCGTCGCCTTCTTCGACAAACAATCCACCGGGACATTGCTGTCGCGTATCACCTATGATTCTGAGCAGGTCGCGTCATCTTCCTCCAGCGCGTTGATCACCGTGGTGCGAGAGGGGGCCTCAATTATCGGTCTGTTCGCCATGATGTTCTATTACAGCTGGCAATTGTCGCTGATTCTTATCGTGCTGGCGCCTATCGTCTCAGTGGCGATTCGGGTGGTTTCGAAGCGTTTTCGTAATATCAGTAAGAATATGCAGAACACCATGGGGCAGGTGACCACCAGTGCTGAACAGATGCTCAAAGGGCATAAAGAAGTGCTGATGTTCGGCGGCCAGGCCGTTGAAACCAAGCGTTTTGACAAGGTCAGTAATAAGATGCGCCTGCAGGGGATGAAAATGGTCTCCGCGTCCTCTATCTCCGACCCGGTCATTCAACTGATTGCCTCTCTGGCTCTGGCCTTTGTGCTTTATGCGGCGAGCTTCCCAAGCGTCATGGAAACCCTGACCGCCGGTACCATCACCGTGGTCTTTTCTTCGATGATTGCGCTAATGCGTCCGCTTAAATCCCTGACTAACGTCAACGCGCAGTTCCAGCGTGGGATGGCGGCATGTCAGACGCTGTTCTCCATTCTGGATTCCGAGCAGGAGAAAGATGAAGGCACGCGCGTGATTGAGCGCGCCAAAGGTAACCTGGAATTCCACAACGTCACCTTTAGCTATCCTGGTCGCGAAGTTGCCGCGCTGCGTAACATTAATCTGAGCATTCCGGAGGGAAAAACCGTAGCGCTGGTAGGGCGTTCCGGCTCAGGTAAATCCACCATCGCCAGCCTGATTACCCGTTTTTACGATGTTGACGAGGGGCAAATTCTGCTGGATGGCCACGATCTGCGCGAGTACAAACTGAGCTCGTTGCGTGACCAGGTGGCATTGGTTTCGCAGAACGTGCACCTGTTCAATGACACCGTCGCCAATAACATCGCCTATGCGCGTACCGAAGAGTACACCCGCGAGCAAATTGAAGAAGCGGCGCGTATGGCCTATGCAATGGACTTTATCAACAAGATGGATAATGGCCTGGACACGATTATCGGCGAGAATGGCGTCATGCTCTCCGGCGGTCAACGTCAGCGTATCGCTATTGCGCGCGCGCTGCTGCGCAACAGCCCTATCCTGATCCTCGATGAAGCCACCTCGGCGCTGGATACCGAGTCGGAACGTGCGATTCAGGCGGCGCTGGATGAACTGCAGAAAAACCGTACATCACTGGTTATCGCCCACCGTCTGTCGACAATCGAGCAGGCTGACGAAATCGTGGTTGTGGAAGATGGGCGTATCGTTGAGCGCGGTGGCCATCTGGAGCTGCTGGAGCATAAAGGCGTTTACGCGCAGCTACATAAGATGCAATTCGGTCAATGATAGCGCGCATCTGGTCCGGCGAATCGCCGCTATGGCGGCTATTGCTGCCGCTCTCCTGGTTGTATGGCCTGGTGAGCGCTTTCATTCGCCTCAGCTATAAGCTGGGGTGGAAAAAAGCCTGGCGCGCGCCGGTGCCGGTTGTCGTGGTCGGTAATTTGACCGCCGGCGGCAATGGTAAAACGCCGGTGGTGGTGTGGTTGGTGGAGCAACTACAGCAGCGAGGCATTCGCGTCGGCGTGGTGTCTCGCGGTTACGGCGGCAAAGCCGACAGCTATCCGTTGGTTCTGGATGACGCGACCAGTACGGCGCAGGCGGGCGATGAACCGGTGTTGATTCATCAGCGAACCGGCGCGCCGGTAGCGGTTTCTCCGCTACGCAGCGACGCGGTAAAAGCGTTATTAGCCGCTCACGATTTACAAATTATCGTCACCGATGACGGTCTGCAGCACTATAAGCTGGCGCGGGATGTAGAAATTGTCGTGATTGACGGTGTACGCCGCTTTGGCAACGGCTGGTGGCTGCCGGCCGGGCCGATGCGCGAGCGCGCATCCCGTTTGCAAAGCGTCGATGCCGTTATCGTCAACGGCGGGGTCGCCCGCCCGGGTGAAATTCCGATGCAGTTGCGTCCCGGCATGGCGGTGAACCTGCTTACCGGCGAGCGTCGCGATGTTGCGACCCTCGATAACGTAGTAGCGATGGCCGGCATTGGCCATCCGCCGCGCTTTTTCGCGACGCTAGAAAACTGCGGCGTGCGGCCGGTGAAAACCGTGGCGCTGGCGGATCATCAGGCGCTGAGTCAAAGCGCTGTCGCCGCATTGGTAACCCCGTCGCAGACGTTGTTGATGACCGAGAAAGACGCGGTAAAATGCCGTGAATTCGCCGCCGCGAACTGGTGGTATCTGCCGGTTGACGCCATAATGACCGATGATCGCGCACAGCGGTTGCTCGCGGACTTAGTGACGCTGGCGCAACGTTAACCTGCGTGCTGGCTTTGCTCGCCGCTGTGCTTGAATCCCCTACGGAGAACCTGCATGTCGGTATTGCAACTGTCGCTAAAAGAGGCTCGCCATCTTCATCTTGCGGCGCAAGGGTTACTGAAAAAGCCCCGACGTCGCGCTCGCCAGACTGACATCCTTTCCACCATCCAGCAGATGTCGCTGCTGCAAATCGATACGATCAACGTGGTCGCCCGTAGCCCTTATCTGGTGCTGTTTAGCCGCCTTGGTAGCTATCCGCAGCACTGGCTGGATGATTCCTTGCGTAGCGGCGAACTGATGGAATACTGGGCGCATGAAGCCTGTTTTTTGCCACGCAGCGATTTCGCCCTCGTGCGCCACCGGATGTTGAATCCCGACAAGATGGGCTGGAAATATCATAAAGAGTGGATGCTCGAGCATGCCGCGAGCATAGAAGAGTTGCTGGAGCATATCGCGCAAAATGGCCCGGTTCGCTCGGCGGATTTTTCCCATCCACGTAAAGGCGCCAGCGGCTGGTGGGAGTGGAAACCACATAAACGTCATCTGGAAGGGTTGTTCACCGCCGGCAAACTGATGGTCGTTGAGCGGCGTAATTTTCATCGCGTCTATGATTTAACCCATCGTGCGATGCCGCACTGGGATGATGGGCGCGATGCGCTCTCCCGTCAGGAGGCCGAGTCCATTATGCTACGTAACAGCGCGCGCAGCTTGGGCGTTTTTCGTCCACAGTGGCTGGCCGATTATTATCGTCTACGCCAGCCTGCATTACCGGCGCTGCTGAAGGGCTGGCAGGATGAGGGGCTGGTGGTGCCGGTGATGGTTGAGGAGTTGGGTGAGATGTGGCTGCACCGCGATCTGCAAGCTGTGCTGGAATCGGCATCCGGCGGTAAGTTAACCGCCAGCCACAGCGCCGTGCTCTCGCCGTTTGATCCGGTAGTCTGGGACCGTAAACGCGCCGAGCAGTTATTCAACTTCAGCTATCGGCTGGAATGTTATACCCCAGCGCCGAAACGGCAATACGGCTACTTTGTACTACCGTTGCTGCATCAGGGCAAACTGGTTGGCAGGATGGACAGCAAGTTGCACCGTAAGGGCGGTGTGCTGGAGATCTTTTCGCTGTGGCTGGAAGAGGGGGTTAAAGTGACTGCCGGACTGGAGAGCGGACTCCAGCGAGCAATTAATGATTTTGCGCGCTGGCAAGGGGCAGAAGAGATTGTGCTGCGCCAGTTACCCGCGACGCTATTTGCTAACCAGCGGCAAGGTTGGGGCGTTGATGCCGCGTGATACGCGGGCTACCATCCTGTGATATGCTGCTGCCAAATCTATTCGGTCCATCAGGAGGAATCATGGATCACCGTTTACTCGAAATTATCGCCTGCCCGGTTTGCAACGGTAAGCTGTACTACAGCCAGGATAAGCAAGAGCTTATCTGTAAAGCCGACAGCCTGGCCTTCCCGCTGCGCGACGGGATCCCGGTACTGCTTGAAAACGAAGCGCGCTCGCTCGCGGTTGAAGAGAGCCAGCCATGAGTTTTGTCGTCATTATTCCCGCGCGATTTGCCTCCACGCGCCTGCCGGGGAAACCGCTGCAGGATATCAACGGTAAGCCGATGATCGTCCACGTGCTGGAACGCGCCCGCGAATCCGGCGCGGATCGCATTATCGTCGCCACCGACCATGAAGATGTCGCGCGTGCGGTTGAAGCCGCGGGCGGCGAGGTTTGTATGACCCGCGCCGACCATCAATCCGGCACCGAACGTCTGGCGGAAGTCGTTGAAAAATGTGCTTTCAGCGATGACACTATCATCGTCAATGTTCAGGGTGATGAACCGATGATCCCGTCGGCGATCGTGCGCCAGGTGGCGGAAAACCTTGCGGCCAGCACCAGCGGGATGGCAACGCTGGCGGTGCCTATCCACGATGCCGAAGAAGCATTTAACCCGAATGCGGTCAAAGTGGTCATGGATGCCGACGGCTATGCGCTCTATTTTTCTCGAGCGACTATTCCCTGGGATCGCGATCGTTTTGCAAAATCGCGCGAAGAAATTGGCGATTCCCTGCTGCGCCATATTGGTATTTACGCTTATCGCGCCGGTTTTATTCGCCGCTACGTCAGCTGGGCGCCAAGCCCACTTGAGCAAATTGAGATGCTCGAACAGCTGCGCGTACTATGGTACGGCGAAAAAATCCACGTCGCGGTGGCGGAAGTGGTTCCTGGCACCGGCGTTGATACGCCGGAAGATCTGGAGCGCGTCCGCGCCGAGCTGCGTTAATCCTTGCCGTCCCCTTCGCCTGAAGGGGACATATTTCTGCCGCTAATTAGCCCATTTTTGATCTTATCCGCTGACAAGTCGCCCCCAGACGCTCATTATGAAAACAGTAGTCTTCATGAGGGTATCTATGATGGAACAGTTGCGAGCCGAACTGAGCCACCTGCTTGGCGAGAAGCTAAGCCGCGTGGAGTGCGTTAGCGAGAAACCCTCGTCAGCGCTATGGTCGCTGTATGATGCGCAGGGAAACCCGATGCCGCTGTTGGCGAAAAGCTTTACCACGCCCGGCGTGGCGCGCCAGCTGGCGTGGAAAATTTCGCTGCTTGCCCGTAGCGGCACCGTTCGTATGCCGGTGGTATACGGCGTCATGACGCATGAAGAACATCCGGGACCTGACGTATTGCTCATTGAACGGTTACGCGGCGTTTCAGTGGAAGCGCCAGCGCGCACGCCTGAGCGTTGGGAGCAACTGCAGGATCAGATTGTCGAGGGGTTACTGGCGTGGCATCGGCATGATAGCGGCGGCTGTGTGGGGATGGTTGATAGCACTCAGGAAAACCTCTGGCCGCACTGGTATCGCCAGCGGGTAGAAATGCTGTGGAGCACGCTCAACCTCTATCATGACACCGGGCTAACGATGCAGGATAAGCGTATTTTATTCCGCAGTCGTGAGAGCCTGCCGCAGTTGTTTAGCGATTTCAACGATAACTGCGTACTGGTCCATGGCTGCTTTACGCTACGTAGTATGCTCAAAGACGCGCGCAGCGATCAGCTGTTGGCGATGGTCGGTCCGGGGATGATGCTGTGGGCGCCGCGCGAGTACGAACTGTTCCGCCTCGCCGACGGCGGATTAGGGGAGCAGTTACTATGGCGCTACCTGCAGCGGGCGCCGGTAGCGGAGTCCTTCGTCTGGCGGCGTTGGCTGTATCAGTTATGGGATGAAGTCGAAAATCTGGTGAATACCGGGCGCTTCGATCGCGCCCGTTTCTCGCTTGCCGCGAAATCAATCCTGCCCTGGATCGCCTGACGCTCCCTTCAGCCACTGCCAGCTTCGTCCCAGGGTCTCGTAAATCGCGCGTTCGCTGTGCATCAGCCAATACGGTGACGGCAGCGCGCGTTCCCAGGGGTTAAGCGTCGATTCCACCGCCAACTGGTTGGCTGGCGCCGGTAATGGATTCAGTCCGGCATGGCGGAAAAATATCATCGCTCGCGGCAGATGCGAGGCGGATGTCACCAGCAGGAATGGCGCGCCGCCGATGGCTTTTTTTACTTCAGCCGCCTCCTGTTCGGTATCTTTTGGTCGGTCAAGGACGATAATCGCGCTGCGTGGTACGCCGAGGCTTTCGGCGACGCGCGCCCCCGCCTCGGCGGTACTAACCGGGTTGGTTTTGGCCGCCGCGCCGGTAAAGATCATTTTCGCGCCTGGGTTTTCCCGCCACAGGCGGATCCCCTCTGCCAGCCGCGGCAGGCTGTTGTTGATCAGGTTGGAGCTCGGCGCCCACTGCGGATTCCAGGTATAGCCGCCGCCCAGCACCACGACATACTCAACGGATTGACCGCCACGCCAGGTCGGGTAGCTTTTTTCGATAGGTTTTAACAACCCATCGGCTACCGGCTGCAGGCTTAACAGCGTCAGCAACAGCCAGCTCAGGGTGACCAGCGCTTTGCCGGTTTTTTGAAAACGGCTGCGCCAGAGCAGAATGATGCCGATCGCCATCAGCAATAACAGCAGAGGAAGCGGCAGCATCATGCCGCCCAATACCTTTTTCAGAGTGAAAAGCATCCCGAATGGTTCCTTTTTTAACCATATAACCAAAGTTATATACGGATCTTATAACAGATCGCTTCATTATCGCCGTGGGTATGACAAAATAGCGGTTTTGTGTTGGCTTGTGGAGTCGTCCGTGCAGGATCGCAATTTTGATGACATCGCTGAAAAGTTTTCGCGCAATATTTATGGCACCACCAAGGGCCAACTGCGCCAGGCGATCCTTTGGCAGGATCTGGAACCGCTGCTCGCGCAGATGGGGCCAGGGCCGTTGCGGGTACTTGATGCCGGCGGCGGCGAAGGGCAAACGGCGATCCGCGTCGCGGAATTAGGCCATCACGTGACGCTATGCGATCTTTCCGCCGAAATGGTGGCTCGTGCTCAGCAGGCCGCCCGCGATAAAGGTGTGATCGACAACATGCATTTTGTACAATGCGCGGCGCAGGATATTGCTCAGCATTTGGAAAGCCCCGTCGATCTGATACTGTTTCATGCGGTGCTTGAGTGGGTCGCGGAACCGCAGGAAATGTTGCGCACGCTGTGGTCGGTGTTGCGCCCTGGCGGCGCGCTGTCGTTAATGTTCTACAATGCTAACGGCCTGCTGATGCACAATATGGTCGCCGGAAACTTCGACTACGTGCAAATCGGCATGCCGAAAAAGAAAAAACGCACGCTGTCGCCGGATTATCCGCGCGATCCGCAGCAGGTATACGGCTGGCTGGAAGCTCTCGGTTGGCAGATAACCGGTAAAACCGGCGTGCGGGTGTTTCATGATTATCTGCGTGAGAAACGTAAACAGCATGACAGCTTTACTGCGCTGCTGGAGCTGGAAACGCGCTACTGTCGCCAGGAGCCGTATATCAGCCTGGGCCGCTATATTCATGTCACTGCGCTTAAGAAAGATCCAGGCGCACAGCCGCAGATGCAAGGATAAACTATGAGTGAATTTTCCCAGACAGTCCCCGAACTGGTTGCCTGGGCCAGGAAAAATGATTTTTCCATCTCGCTGCCGGTCGACAGACTCTCTTTTCTGCTGGCTGTCGCCACGCTGAACGGCGAGCGGCTGGAAGGGGAAATGACCGAGGGAGAACTGGTGGACGCGTTCCGCCACGTCAGTGATGCGTTTGAGCAGACCAGCGAAACCATCAGCCAGCGCGCCAATAACGCCATCAACGATATGGTGCGCCAGCGTCTGCTGAACCGCTTTACCAGCGAAATAACGGAAGGGAATGCGATCTACCGCCTGACGCCGTTAGGTATTGGCATTACCGACTACTATATTCGCCAGCGTGAATTCTCCACCCTGCGTTTGTCGATGCAGCTGTCGATTGTGGCCGGCGAACTGAAGCGGGCTGCAGATTCCGCGGATGAGGGCGGCGATGAATTCCACTGGCATCGCAACGTCTTTGCGCCGCTGAAATATTCGGTGGCGGAAATCTTCGATAGTATCGATCTGACTCAACGCATCATGGATGAGCAGCAACAGCAGGTGAAAGACGATATCGCCCAGTTGCTGAACAAAGACTGGCGCGCGGCGATTTCCAGCTGCGAACTGTTGCTGTCCGAAACCTCCGGCACTCTGCGCGAATTGCAAGATACTCTGGATGCGGCGGGCGATAAGCTACAGGCCAACCTGCTGCGTATCCAGGACGCCACCATCGCGCGCGACGATCTGCATTTTGTCGACCGTCTGGTGTTCGACCTGCAAAGCAAGCTCGATCGTATTGTCAGCTGGGGTCAACAGGCTATCGACCTGTGGATCGGTTACGATCGTCACGTACATAAATTTATCCGTACCGCCATCGATATGGATAAAAACCGCGTTTTCGCCCAGCGTTTGTGTCAGTCGGTACAGACCTACTTCGACGCACCGTGGGCGCTGACCTATGCCAGCGCCGACCGTTTGCTGGATATGCGCGATGAAGAGATGGCGCTGCGCGATGAAGAAGTCACCGGCGAGCTGCCGGCAGACCTTGAATTCGAAGAGTTCAACGAAATTCGCGAGCAGCTGGCCGCGCTGATTGAAGCGCAGCTGGCGGTCTACAAAGAGAAGGGTATGCCGCTGGATCTCGGCCTGGTGGCGCGAGAGTTTCTGGCGCAGTATCCGCGCGCGCGTCACTTTGACGTCGCGCGAATCGTTGTTGACCAGGCGGTACAGCTGGGCGTCGCCCAGGCAGATTTCACCGGACTGCCGGCAAAATGGCAGCCGATTAATGATTACGGAGCCAAGGTACAGGCGCATGTCATTGACAAATATTGAACAAGTGATGCCAGCTAAGCTGGCGCAGGCGTTGGCCAATCCGTTATTTCCGGCGCTGGACAGCGCCCTGCGTGCGGGCCGCCACATTGGCCTGGATGAGCTGGATAATCACGCATTTTTGATGGATTTTCAGGATTACCTGGAAGAGTTTTACGCGCGCTACAACGTTGAGCTGATTCGCGCGCCGGAGGGGTTCTTCTACCTGCGTCCGCGCTCCACGACGTTGATCCCGCGCTCGGTATTATCAGAGCTGGATATGATGGTCGGCAAAATTCTGTGCTACCTCTACCTCAGCCCCGAACGTCTGGCTAATGAAGGCATCTTCACTCAGCAAGAGCTCTACGATGAGCTGCTGACGCTGGCGGATGAAAGCAAATTGCTGAAGCTGGTCAACAACCGTTCCACCGGTTCCGACCTCGACCGCCAGAAGCTGCAGGAAAAAATGCGCGCGTCCCTCAACCGCCTGCGCCGCCTCGGCATGGTGTGGTTTATGGGCCACGACAGCAGTAAATTCCGCATCACCGAATCGGTGTTCCGCTTTGGCGCTGACGTGCGCGTTGGCGACGATCCGCGCGAAGCGCAGCTGCGCATGATCCGCGACGGCGAAGCGATGGCGCTGGAGAATCACCTGCAGCTCAATGATGAGAATGAAGAGAATCAGCCGGATAGCGGGGAGGAAGAATAATGATTGAACGCGGTAAGTTTCGCTCGCTGACGCTGGTTAACTGGAACGGTTTTTTTGCCCGGACCTTCGATCTTGATGAGCTGGTAACCACCCTTTCCGGGGGTAACGGTGCCGGTAAATCCACGACCATGGCGGCTTTCGTCACGGCGCTGATCCCGGATTTAACCCTGCTGCACTTCCGTAACACCACCGAAGCGGGCGCCACAAGCGGTTCGCGTGATAAAGGCCTGCACGGTAAACTGCGCGCCGGCGTCTGTTACTCGGTGCTTGATGTGATCAACTCGCGCCACCAGCGTGTGGTGGTTGGCGTGCGTCTGCAGCAGGTTGCCGGGCGCGACCGTAAAGTCGATATTAAGCCATTTGCCATCCAGGGATTGCCAACCTCGATCCAGCCGACCCAACTGTTGACCGAAACCCTTAACGAGCGCCAGGCGCGCGTCGTGAGCCTCAACGAGCTGAAAGAGAAGCTCGACGCGATGGAAGGGGTGCAGTTCAAACAGTTTAACTCGATTACCGAATATCACTCGCTGATGTTTGATTTGGGCGTGGTGGCGCGTCGTCTGCGTTCAGCATCCGATCGTAGCAAATACTACCGCCTGATCGAGGCCTCGCTGTACGGCGGGATCTCCAGCACCATTACCCGCTCCCTGCGCGATTACCTGCTGCCGGAAAACAGCGGCGTACGTAAGGCATTCCAGGATATGGAAGCGGCGCTGCGTGAAAACCGTATGACGCTGGAAGCGATTCGCGTTACCCAGTCCGATCGCGATCTGTTTAAGCACCTTATCAGTGAAGCCACCAACTACGTGGCGGCGGACTACATGCGTCACGCCAACGAGCGGCGCATCCATCTGGATAAAGCGCTGGAGTACCGTCGCGAGCTCTTTACCTCGCGTTCGCAGCTGGCGGCAGAGCAGTACAAACATGTCGATATGGCACGCGAGCTGCAGGAACACAACGGCGCAGAAGGCGATCTGGAAGCCGACTACCAGGCCGCCAGCGATCACCTGAACCTGGTACAAACCGCGCTGCGTCAGCAGGAAAAAATCGAGCGCTACGAGGCGGATCTCGACGAACTGCAGATCCGTCTGGAAGAGCAAAATGAAGTGGTGGCGGAAGCCGCCGACCAGCAGGAAGAGAACGAAGCCCGCGCCGAGGCCGCCGAACTGGAAGTGGATGAGCTGAAGAGCCAGCTCGCCGATTACCAGCAGGCGCTCGACGTGCAGCAGACTCGCGCCATTCAGTACAATCAGGCGCTACAGGCGCTGGAACGCGCGCGCGCGCTGTGTCACCTGCCGGATCTAACCGCCGACAGCGCCGACGAATGGCTGGAAACGTTCCAGGCGAAAGAGCTGGAAGCGACGGAAAAAATGCTGTCGCTGGAACAGAAAATGAGCGTGGCACAAACCGCGCACAGCCAGTTTGAACAAGCGTATCAGCTGGTTGCGGCGATCAACGGGCCGCTGGCGCGTAATGAAGCCTGGGATGTGGCGCGTGAATTACTACGCGACGGCGTCAACCAGCGTCATCTGGCGGAGCAGGCGCATGGGCTGCGTAGCCGTCTCAACGAGCTGGAACAGCGTCTGCGTGAACAACAAGACGCCGAGCGCCAGCTGGCCGAATTCTGTAAGCGCCAGGGCAAACGCTACGATATTGACGATTTGGAAACGCGGCATCAGGAGCTGGAAGCGCGCATTGCCTCATTGGCCGACAGCGTCTCTAACGCTCAGGAACAGCGCATGGCTCTGCGTCAGGAGCTTGAGCAGCTGCAGTCGCGTACCCAGACGCTGATGCGCCGGGCGCCGATTTGGCTGGCGGCGCAAAACAGCCTCAACCAACTGTGCGAGCAGAGCGGCGAGCAGTTTGAATCAAGCCAGGACGTCACCGAATACCTGCAGCAGCTGCTGGAGCGCGAGCGCGAAGCAATTGTTGAGCGTGATGAAGTCGGCGCCCGCAAGCGCGCCATCGACGAAGAAATCGAGCGTCTCAGCCAGCCGGGCGGTTCTGAAGACCCTCGTCTGAACGCGCTGGCAGAGCGCTTTGGCGGCGTGTTGTTGTCGGAAATCTATGACGACGTTAGCCTCGACGATGCGCCGTACTTCTCCGCGCTGTATGGCCCATCGCGCCATGCGATCGTGGTTCCGGATCTGTCACAGGTGGCGGAGCAGCTCGAAGGGCTGGAAGATTGCCCGGAAGACCTGTATCTGATCGAAGGCGATCCGCAGTCCTTCGATGACAGCGTATTCAGCGTCGATGAGCTGGAAAAAGCGGTGGTGGTGAAGATTGCCGACCGCCAGTGGCGCTATTCGCGTTTCCCGACGCTGCCGCTGTTTGGCCGCGCCGCCCGTGAAAACCGCATCGAAACGCTGCACGCCGAGCGTGAAAGTCTCTCCGAGCGTTTTGCTACGCTGTCGTTTGACGTGCAGAAAACGCAGCGCCTGCATCAGGCCTTCAGCCGCTTCATCGGTAGCCATCTGGCGGTTGCCTTTGATGACGACCCGGAAGAAGAGATCCGCAAACTCAATAGCCGCCGCGGCGAACTCGAGCGTGCGCTGAATGCGCATGAAAGTGATAACCAGCAGAACCGCGTTCAGTATGAGCAGGCGAAAGAGGGCGTGTCGGCGCTTAACCGCCTGCTGCCGCGTCTGAATCTGCTGGCCGATGAGACGCTGGCCGATCGCGTAGATGAAATCCAGGAGCGTCTGGACGAAGCGCAGGAAGCGGCGCGCTTTATCCAGCAGCATGGCAATCAGCTGGCGAAACTGGAACCGATCGTCTCGGTACTGCAAAGCGACCCGGAACAGTTTGAACAGCTGAAAGAAGACTATGCCTATTCGCAGCAAATCCAGCGCGATGCGCGTCAGCAGGCTTTCGCGTTGGCGGAAGTCGTGCAGCGCCGCGCCCACTTCAGCTACTCTGACTCGGCGGAGATGCTCAGCGGCAACAGCGATCTCAACGAAAAGCTGCGCCAGCGTCTGCAACAAGCAGAATCCGAGCGTAGCCGCGCTCGCGAAGCGATGCGTAGCCACGTTGCGCAGCTGAACCAGTACAACCAGGTGCTGGCGTCGCTGAAAAGCTCGTATGACACCAAGAAAGAGCTGCTCAACGATCTGTATAAAGAGCTGCAGGATATCGGCGTACGCGCCGATACCGGCGCGGAAGAGCGTGCGCGTGCGCGTCGTGATGAACTGCATATGCAGCTGAGCAACAACCGCTCCCGTCGTAATCAGCTGGAGAAAGCGTTGACCTTCTGCGAAGCGGAGATGGACAACCTGACCCGCAAACTGCGCAAGCTGGAGCGCGATTACTGCGAAATGCGCGAGCAGGTGGTGAGCGCTAAAGCGGGATGGTGCGCGGTGATGCGTCTGGTGAAAGACAACGGCGTGGAACGTCGTCTGCACCGCCGCGAGCTGGCCTATCTCTCCGCCGACGAACTGCGTTCGATGTCGGATAAGGCGCTGGGCGCGCTGCGTCTGGCGGTCGCCGATAACGAACACCTGCGCGACGTCCTGCGTATTTCGGAAGATCCTAAACGTCCGGAGCGCAAAATTCAGTTCTTCGTTGCGGTTTATCAGCATCTGCGCGAGCGAATCCGCCAGGATATTATTCGCACTGACGATCCGGTAGAAGCGATCGAGCAGATGGAAATCGAGCTCAGCCGTCTGACCGAAGAGCTGACCAACCGCGAACAGAAGCTGGCAATTAGCTCCCGCAGCGTGGCGAATATCATTCGCAAGACCATCCAGCGTGAACAGAACCGTATTCGCATGCTCAACCAGGGGCTGCAGAGCGTATCGTTCGGCCAGGTCAACAGCGTGCGTCTGAACGTCAACGTGCGCGAGACCCACTCGACGCTGCTGGATGTCCTGTCTGAACAGCATGAACAACATCAGGATCTGTTTAACAGCAATCGCCTGACCTTCTCGGAAGCGCTGGCCAAACTGTATCAGCGCCTGAATCCGCAGATTGACATGGGGCAACGTACGCCGCAAACCATCGGTGAGGAACTGCTCGACTACCGCAACTATCTGGAGATGGAAGTGGAAGTTAACCGTGGTTCCGACGGCTGGCTGCGCGCGGAGTCCGGCGCGCTGTCGACCGGTGAAGCGATCGGTACCGGGATGTCGATTCTGGTGATGGTGGTGCAGAGCTGGGAAGATGAATCCCGTCGCCTGCGCGGCAAGGATATCTCGCCTTGCCGTCTGCTGTTCCTCGATGAAGCAGCACGTCTGGATGCTCGCTCTATCGCCACGCTGTTCGAACTGTGTGAACGTCTCGAGATGCAGCTAATTATCGCGGCGCCGGAAAATATCAGCCCGGAAAAAGGCACCACCTATAAACTGGTGCGTAAAGTGTTCAATAATCACGAACATGTACACGTTGTCGGGCTGCGCGGTTTTGCCGCGCCGGTGCCGGAAGCGCTGCCTGGAACCGCTGACGCCTCCTGAAAGGGCGTCGATTAATAGGAAAAAGGGTGACAATTTGTCGCCCTTTTTGTTTTTCTGTACAGTACGCTAACAAGGTATAGTCTTTAAACTTCTTTACATTTGGTAAGGCAAAAGCGTTTTCGCCTTTATATACTGAGAATAAGCCCCATCAGGCGGGCAGCAATGTGTTAACAGGGGGCAAGGGATGTTGCTAAAGAAACGGTATGGTCGACAATTGTCGGTGCTCAGCTTGAGCCTGGCTTTTGCATTTGCTCCGCTGTTTAATGTTCAGGCCGCAGAGCCTGAAGTCATACCCACTGATAGTTCCGCGACGGTGGGCGATCTTTCGTCGGCATTGGTACAAAACGATGGTCAGTCCGCTGCGGTCGCGCAAATGGCCGGCGAGCAGCCGCTGGCGGCGGATGCGGTGGCGAAAAGCCGTGCTGAAATCGAGGCCATGCTGCCGTCGGGTTATCATCCGGTTTATATCAACCCGCTGGTGGCGCTATACGCTGCCCGCGACATGAAACCCATGTGGGAGAACCGCGAAGCAGTACAGGCCTTCCAGCAGCAGCTGGCAGAGGTCGCTATCGCCGGTTTCCAGCCGCAGTTCACCACCTGGGTGAGCCTGCTGACGGATCCGTCCGTCAGCGGCATGGCTCGCGATGTCGTGCTTTCCGACGCCATGATGGGATATCTGCATTTTATTAGCGGTATTCCGATGCAGGGGAACCGTTGGCTGTATGGCTCAACGCCGTACAAAATGGCGACGCCGCCGCTGTCGGTGATTAACCAGTGGCAGCTGGCGCTGGATAACGGTTCGCTACCGCAGTTTATTGCCGGACTGGCGCCACAACATTCACAATATGAAGCAATGCATCAGGCGCTGCTGACGCTGGTGGCGGATAACCGTCCGTGGCCACAACTGACCAGCAACGCCTCGCTTCGTCCGGGAGAGTGGAGTAACGATATCGGCGCGCTGCGTGAAATCCTGCAGCGTACCGGCATGCTGGATGATTCGGCGAAAATCGCCTTACCGGGCGATGTGGTTAGCCCATCGGCGAAACCGAAGTCGAAAGCAAAACCCGCCGCGCGTGGCGTTTACGATCGCCAACTGGTAGAAGGCGTTAAGCGCTTTCAGGCCTGGCAAGGGCTGGGCGCTGATGGCGTCATCGGCCAGTCCACCCGCGACTGGCTGAACGTCTCTTCGGCGCAGCGTGCCGGGGTGCTGGCGCTGAATATCCAGCGTCTGCGTTTGCTACCGAGCAAATTGTCCACCGGCATCATGGTCAATATTCCGGCGTTCTCGCTGGTCTACTATCAGGACGGCAGTCAGGTGCTGGCATCGAGGGTCATTGTCGGTCGTCCGGATCGTAAAACGCCGATGATGAGCAGCGCGTTGAACAACGTGGTGGTCAACCCGCCGTGGAACGTGCCGCCGACGCTGGCGCGCAAAGATATTCTGCCGAAGGTGCGTAACAATCCGGGCTATCTGGAGCAGCATGGCTATACGTTGATGCGCGGCTGGAACAGCAAAGAAGCTATCGATCCGTATGGTGTCGATTGGTCTACCATCACCGAGAAGAATCTACCGTTCCGTTTCCAGCAGGCGCCGGGCGCACGCAACTCGCTGGGGCGGTATAAGTTCAATATGCCAAGCTCGGATGCTATTTATCTCCACGATACGCCGAACCACAATCTGTTCCAGAAAGATGTTCGCGCGTTGAGCTCGGGCTGCGTTCGCGTCAATAAAGCCTCTGAGCTGGCGAATATGCTATTGCAGGATGCGGGCTGGAATGATTCACGCATTTCCGACGCGCTGAAGCAGGGGGATACGCGCTACGTCAATATTCGGCAAAATATTCCGGTTAATTTATATTATTTAACTGCCTTTGTTGGCGCTGATGGACGTACACAATATCGAACAGATATTTACAATTACGATCTCACCGCGCGATCCAGCGCACAAATTCTGCCAAAAGCGGAACAATTAATCAGGTAAATGAAGTAGTTCTGCGAAAAATGTTGTCCTAGCACTGAACGAAATCGGGCCCTGGTCGTCTACAAGGCCCGTATTTCCTGGGGTGAGGCTGCCTTGACGTTGGCAATAATGCCCGGTAAGGTGCCTTTCGTGCGCCAGAAGTGCATATACATATAATCCGCAAAAATGTGTTGCGGCGGTCAATACGACCCAGCCAAGGACATTTTAGCGGAAAAGTATATTACGATTCATTTACCTGTAGACCTGATTATCATGGACAAATTTGACGCTAATCGCCGCAGATTGCTGGCGTTGGGTGGCGCTGCCCTCGGTGCTGCCGCCATTCTCCCTGCGCCGGCATTTGCCACCCTCTCGACCCCCCGACCGCGTATTTTGACGCTGAATAACCTGCACACCGGTGAATCACTCAAGGCGGAGTTTTTCGATGGTAGAGGCTATATTCAGGATGAATTAGCAAGACTTAACCACTTTTTCCGTGATTTCCGCGCGAACAAAATTAAGTCTATTGACCCAGGATTGTTCGATCAGCTTTACCGCCTGCAGGGACTACTCGGCACCAACAAGCCTGTCCAGCTCATCTCCGGTTATCGCTCCGTCGATACCAACGATGAACTTCGCGCACGAAGCCGTGGTGTAGCGAAACACAGCTATCACACCAAAGGCCAGGCGATGGATTTCCACATTGAAGGCGTTGCCTTAAGCAATATTCGCAAAGCGGCGTTATCTATGCGCTCAGGTGGTGTAGGATACTACCCACGTAGCAACTTTGTGCATATTGATACCGGTCCGGTACGGCACTGGTAACGAAAGGAGCATCATGAACTATCGTATTATTCCGGTCACGGCGTTCGCCCAGAACTGTTCTTTAATCTGGTGTGAACAAACCCGGCTTGCCGCGCTGGTCGATCCTGGCGGCGATGCCGAGCGCATCAAGGAAGAAGTGGCGGCGGCAGGCGTCAGCCTGATGCAGATCCTGTTGACGCATGGTCACCTGGATCACGTCGGCGCCGCAGCCGAGCTGGCGCAACATTACGGTGTGCCAATTATTGGACCGGAAAAAGAAGATGAGTTCTGGCTGGAAGGATTGCCGGCGCAAAGCCGTATGTTCGGGCTGGATGAGTGTCAGCCGTTGCAGCCGGACCGCTGGCTAAATGAAGGCGATGTGGTGACCGTCGGCAATATCGCTTTGCAGGTATTGCACTGTCCAGGTCATACGCCGGGGCACGTGGTTTTCTTTGACGATGCCTCTCGTCTGCTGATTTCCGGCGATGTGATTTTCAAAGGCGGAGTAGGGCGCAGCGACTTCCCGCGCGGCGACCATGGCCAGCTGATTGATGCGATTAAACGTAAGCTGTTGCCATTGGGCGACGACGTGACGTTTATCCCCGGTCATGGCCCGTTATCGACGCTGGGATATGAGCGCCTTCACAATCCGTTCCTGCAGGATGAAATGCCGGTCTGGTAATGCCTGACCTCAAAGAAATAAAAAAGGCCGCGTCTGCGGCCTTTTTCTTATGCGTCACGGCTGAAAATTACAGCACCGCGACAATGGCTTCGCACAGCGGCGACATGTTATCAGGCGTCATGCCGGCAACGTTGATACGCCCGGATGCGACCGCATAAATAGCGAACTCTTCACGCAGACGAAGTACTTGCTCTTTGGTCAGGCCGCTAAATGAGAACATCCCATTCTGTTTGGTGATGAAGGTAAAGTCGCGGCTGGCGCCTTTTTCCTGCAGGGTATTCACAAACAGTAAGCGCATGCGCTGAATACGCTGGCGCATATCGGTGAGCTCTTGTTCCCAGATGGCGCGCAGCGCGTCGTTGCTGAGAATCGTCGCCACCACGGAGGCGCCGTGCGCCGGCGGGTTAGAGTAGTTGGCGCGGATCACCGCTTTCATCTGGCTAAACGCGCGATCGACGGTGTCTTGATCGGCGGCAACCAGCGTACAGGCGCCAACGCGCTCGTTATACAGGCCGAAGTTTTTCGAGTAAGAACTGGCGACCAGCAACTCTTTATGCAGAGCGGCAAACGCGCGCAGGCCTTCAGCGTCTTCTTCCAGACCGCGGGCGAAGCCCTGGTAGGCGAAGTCAAACAGCGGCAGCCAGCCTTTTTCAGCAGACATTTGCGCCAGCTGTTGCCACTGTTCCAGCGTCGGATCGATGCCGGTTGGGTTGTGGCAGCAGCCGTGGAACAGTACGACATCACCCGCTTGCGCCTCGTTCAGGCTGGCCAGCAAGCCGTCGAAATCAAGCTGGTGGTTGGCGGCATCATAATAAGCATATTCGCGCACTTCCAGCCCGGCGGCGCCGAAAACGCTTTTATGGTTTGGCCAGCTTGGATTGCTTACCCATACCCGTTTAACGTCGGTGTTTTTGGCAAGGAAATCAGCCGCAACGCGCAGGCCGCCGGTACCGCCTGGGGTCTGGGCGGTGCGGGCGCGCTTATCGTTGATAATTGCGCTTCCTTTACCGAACAGCAGCTCCTGAGTGCAGCGACCAAACTCCGGAATACCATCAATACCGAGGTAGTTTTTGGTGGTTTCATTTTCCAGCAGATATTGCTCGGCTTTTTTTACGCTGGTCAGAACAGGCGTTTTACCTGTCTCATCTTTGTAAACACCAATTCCGAGGTTAATTTTGCCTGGGCGGTCATCGGCACGAAACAGATCGGCCAGGCCCAGAATAGGGTCGGCAGGGGCGGCTGTAATGTTCTCAAACATGACGAGGTTCCATTGTGATTACTGAGGGAAATCCGCTATCAGGGTAACGGTAGATTTACAAATTGCCAACCGTTTGCGACAAAAAGCGAGAAGGTTTTTGCAAGTTACGATCTTCGTCTTAGTAACGCAGAAAAGCAGGACCGAAGTCCTGCTTTTTAGGCATATCACGAAGGGGTGTACTACAGATTAGAACTGGTAAACGATACCAACCGCAGCCTGGTCGTCGGTGGCTACGCCAGCTGCGCGAGTGTAGGCATTATCATCCAGTTGGTTGAACTTGTACGCCGCGTACACGTTCATGTTTTTGTTGAAGTAGTACCAGGTACCCAGTTCTACGTATTTAACCAGGTCCGCATCGCCGCCGCCGAAGCCACCGCGAGCCTGCAGGTTTTTACCTTTAGTCTGCACGTAGCCCAGGGACGGACGCAGACCGAAATCGAACTGGTATTGAACTACGGCTTCGAAGTTCTGAGTTTTGCCCGCGAAGTGGTCATCTTCTTCCGGCGTCATGTTGTAAGTCTGGGAGTACATAACTGCGGCATAGATGTTGTTAGCATCGTACTTGGCAGAGGTTGCCCATGCTTCAGCTTTGTCACCGTTGCCGTCACGTTTCTGGTCAACGCTACGGTTGGAGTTAGCGTAACCTGCAGACAGCGCGATACCGTTATCAAACGCGTAGGTTGCCGCGGTGCTGAAACCGTCGCCATTCTGTTTGCGAATTGAGCGGTCGTGATCGTTTTTACCCTGATACTGCAGCGCAAAGCTCAGGCCGTCCACCAGACCGAAGAAGTCTGAGTTACGGTAGGTGGCCACGCCGTTGGTACGGCCGGTCATGAAGTTATCGGTGTAGTTCCAGCCGTCGCCGCCCCACTCAACCAGCATATCGGTTGCGGATTCAACGTCGTAGATGGCGCCGTAGTTACGGCCGTAATCGAATGAACCGTATTCACCCGCTTTCAGACCGGCGAAAGCCAGACGGGTTTTGGTGGTCTGGGAACCTTCAACGTTGGACGCATCCATGTTGTATTCCCACTGGCCGTAACCGATCAACTGGTCGTTGATCTGGGTTTCGCCTTTCAGGCCGATACGGGCATAGGTGGTGTCGTCACTGCTGGTGTCACCATTGGTGGTCCAGACATGTTCGCCAACCATTTTTCCGTAGAAATCCAGTTTGTTACCATTTTTGTTATAGATTTCCGCAGCGTTGGCCGCACCGGCTACCAGCAGGGCAGGGATCACCACTGCCAGAATATTGCGCTTCATCATTATTTATTACCCTCATTAATATTTTTTATATGACACTTGCCACCGCCAGCAATAATTTCCGTCAATGAAAATTTACAGAACTATTGAAGATAGTTTGGTGTCTGAAGGCATCTTTCCATCGGTAGTGCCGTTTCGCTAGCCGGAAAATGCTACCAATATCGTAAATTGGTTACTAAAAGAAAAAACATGTAACTAAATATGTATTTTTTGGAACTTTGTGAACTCAATCAAAATTCCGTTCCACTTTGCGAAGATTGTCACCTTCTCATATATATCTATATGAATTAGTTATGAATATTTTCGCTAAAGACAGATTTGATTATTTTTTAGCTCAATTCGGTCCCTTTTTTGCTCAGGCGCTATTTTTGCATAACGTGCGCAGAATGATTAAAAAATAATCAAATCAATCAGTGTATTCACTTGTGTCTTAACATAAGGTGCGAAATCTACGTACGAAGGGTAAGGAAATAGTGAGTAACATAATTACGAATTGTGAAGGTTGATGTTTAAGTTTGTTGAAATTCGTTCACGAAAATTGACATAAAAAAAAGGCCGGCTTGCGCCGACCTTGTCCGTGTTTTAGCGAAACGCGATTAGAATGTGGCGTTACGTGGCGTACGTGGGAAAGGAATCACGTCGCGAACGTTCTGTACGCCGGTTACGTAGGCGATAAGACGCTCGAAGCCCAGACCGAAGCCAGAATGCGGTACGGTGCCGTAACGACGCAGGTCGCGATACCACCAGTAATCTTCTTTATTCAGACCCATTTCGGCCATACGCGCGTCCAGCACGTCGAGACGCTCTTCACGCTGGGACCCGCCGATGATTTCGCCGATGCCCGGCGCCAGAACGTCCATTGCGGCGACGGTCTTACCGTCTTCGTTAAGGCGCATGTAGAACGCCTTAATGTCTTTCGGATAGTTTTTCACGACCACCGGCGCTTTGAAGTGCTCTTCGGCCAGATAACGCTCATGCTCGGAGGAGAGATCCACACCCCAATACACCGGGTTCTCAAACTGCTTGCCGCAGTTTTCCAGGATAGTGACGGCGTCGGTGTAATCAACCTGGGCGAAATCAGCAGAGACAAAACGCTGCAGACGGTCGATGGCGTCTTTATCTACGCGCTCGGCGAAGAACTTCATGTCATCCGCACGCTCTTCCAGTACCGCTTTGAAGACGTACTTCAGCATGGCTTCCGCCAGACCGGCAACATCGTTGAGGCTGGCGAAGGCTACCTCTGGCTCCAGCATCCAGAACTCCGCCAGGTGGCGGCTGGTGTTGGAGTTTTCGGCGCGGAAGGTTGGGCCGAAGGTATAGATTTTGGACAATGCGCAGGCATAGGTCTCACCGTTCAACTGACCGGAAACGGTCAGGAACGACTCTTTACCGAAGAAGTCTTTATCGAAGTCGACTTTACCCTGGTCGTTACGCGGCAGGTTTTCCAGATCCAGCGTTGATACGCGGAACATTTCACCGGCGCCTTCGGTATCGGAAGCGGTGATCAGCGGGGTGGATACCCAGAAGAAACCCTGTTCGTCGAAGAAACGGTGCAGCGCCTGCGCCAGGGTATGACGTACGCGCGCTACCGCGCCAATCAGGTTGGTGCGCGGACGCAGGTGCGCCACTTCACGCAGATACTCGATGCTGTGGCGCTTCGCCGCCATCGGGTAGGTGTCCGGATCCTCAACCCAGCCGGTGACTTCCACATTGGAGGCCTGGATTTCAAAGCTCTGTCCCTGACCCTGGGAGGCCACGACTTTACCGGTGACGATAACCGAGCAGCCGGTGGTCAGGCGCAACACTTCCTGATTGTAATTGGGCAGAGAATTATTAATAACGGCCTGTACAGGATCAAAGCAGGAACCGTCATAGACGGCGAGGAAAGAAAAGCCAGCTTTAGAATCTCGGCGGGTACGCACCCATCCGCGCACGGTGACTTCGCTGTCAACGGCAACGCGGCCCTGGAGTACGTCGGCTACAGGCACAACGCTCATAATATTCTCTCTATATAGTCCAATAAAAAAGTCTCTTCCCCTGCAACGGGGGGATATCTATGTTACCTGTCATCTTCCATCAGACAAGCAGAATTCGCATCATAAAGGGATAATTTGATAATAATTAATAAAGAAAAAGGAGCCTGCCAGGCTCCTTGTTGAAATTAACTCGCCTTTTTAATCGGCGG
Source organism: Klebsiella sp. CN_Kp104 (assembly GCF_040064515.1). Classification (NCBI taxonomy): domain Bacteria; kingdom Pseudomonadati; phylum Pseudomonadota; class Gammaproteobacteria; order Enterobacterales; family Enterobacteriaceae; genus Klebsiella; species Klebsiella sp. CN_Kp104. The sequence continues at coordinate 228,578 of NZ_JBEAII010000001.1, forward strand.
CAGGTCAAACGCCTCGCGCAGGGCGCGGACGAACGCCTTATCGTGGCAGATGGTTTTACCCGGGCTGTCGGAGAGTTTCGCCACCGGCTTGCCGTTACATTCTACTAGTTTTATCACGATATTTAGCGGTTTCACCTGTGGGATGTCGCAGGTTAACCGGGTGCCGATACCGAAGCTGAGCTTCACCCGCGAGGAGAAGTGGCGATACAGATCGACCGCTTTGGCGAGGTCGAGGTTATCGGAGAACACCAGCACTTTACTCATCGGGTCGATACCCAATTTCTGATAATGGGCGATTGCTTTCTCGCCCCACTCCAGCGGATCCCCGGAGTCATGGCGTAGCCCCTGATAGCGGGTGGCGAATTCAGGACCGAAATCACGCAGGAAAGCGTCCATGGTGATGCAGTCGGTCAGGGCAATACCCAGCTGATCCGGATATTCCGCCAGCCAGGCGGCAAGCGCCGCGCGTTGGCTGCTGGCCAGGTTTGGACTGATCTGCTGGTGGGCCTGGAACCATTCGTGCGCCTGGGTACCCATCGGGGTTAAATTCAATCGGCGGGCCAGATCGTAGTTGCTGGTGCCGACAAACCACGGCTCCTGCTGCAAGCGCTGCACGATAGCCTGCTGTACTTCGCGGGAGAAGCGGCGGCGGGTGCCGAAATCCATCAGGCGGAATGCCGACATATCGATGTCGGCGGTCATGTCGGCGAAGTCGGCAAGCTTATGTTCGAGCGTCTCCAGCGCCAGGCCGACGCTGATTTCCGGCGAACGGTAGTGGTGCACCAGTTCGCTGATGACCGCCAGCAGCGGCACTTCCCACATGATCACTTCGCGCCACGGCCCGGTGAGGCGAATATTCAGCTTACCATGATCGTTGATGACGGTGACCTGGCTTGGGTCGTAACGGAAGTCGCGCAGCCAGGCGAGATAGTCCTGCGAGAAGAACGGCAGGGTGGACAGCCAGCGATACTCATCGTCCTGCAGCTTCAGGTCGCGCATGGTTTCAACCTGCTCGCGAATCGCGTCGGCATAGATGCCGAGCAGGTCGTCTCCGCGGCAGCGGAACTCTGCCGCCACCTCCACATCATAGTAGCGGTGGAAGACGGCCTGCTGCATATGCAGCTTGTAGGCATCCGTATCAAGCAGCGAGTGCAGTACAGGAGAAGTGAATTGTGTCATGGTGCGCAGTAGCATCCTCTCACTGGGGCGTTCCATTCAAACCAAAGCAGAAAAAAGGAGGCGGAGTATACCTTTAATACCCGGTGCTGTCCTGCTGCGATGGCTCGACGGTAACGCTGACGGTCATTTGCGAGGCCTAGTTTAATATATTGAACACGGATCACACCACAAGCTTTGCGCCGGGTCGAGCGCATTTCGTGCCTCATGTGTTATCAATATGTAGCGATTTTCGTGTTGAACGTTGAAAAGATGAAGATTCTGCATAGCGCGATCTGCGCAACAGGAATAGACTGGAGCCGATACTTTACAGACACGCTAAAGGTTTTTTATGACACAACAGCCCCAAGCCAAATACCGCCACGACTACCGTGCGCCGGATTATCTGATTAGCGATATTGATTTGACCTTTGACCTGGATGCCGCGAAAACCGTTGTCACGGCAGAGAGTAAGGTTTCCCGTCACGCGGCTGCGTCTGATGTGCCATTGCGTCTGGATGGCGAAGACCTGACCCTGATTTCACTGCAGGTGAATGGTCAGCCGTGGAGTGACTATAAAGAAGAAAATAATCAGCTGGTGATTGGCGGTTTGCCGGACAGTTTCACCCTGACTATCGTCAACGAAATTAGCCCGGCGGCGAACACCGCGCTGGAAGGCCTGTATCAGTCAGGCGAAGCGCTATGTACCCAGTGTGAAGCAGAAGGTTTCCGTCACATTACCTGGTACCTCGACCGCCCGGATGTGCTGGCGCGCTTCACCACCAAAATCATTGCCGATAAAGCGAAATATCCGTTCCTGCTCTCCAACGGCAACCGCGTCGCGCAGGGCGAGCTGGACAATGGCCGTCACTGGATCCAGTGGCAGGATCCGTTCCCAAAACCCTGTTACCTGTTCGCGCTGGTGGCCGGCGATTTCGACGTGCTGCGTGACACCTTCACCACCCGCTCCGGGCGTGAAGTCGCGCTTGAGCTGTACGTTGACCGCGGCAACCTCGACCGCGCGCCATGGGCGATGACCTCGCTGAAAAATTCAATGAAGTGGGACGAAACCCGTTTCGGTCTCGAATATGACCTCGACATCTATATGATCGTCGCCGTCGACTTCTTCAATATGGGGGCGATGGAGAACAAAGGCCTCAACGTCTTTAACTCTAAATACGTGCTGGCCCGTACCGATACCGCGACCGATAAAGATTACCTCGATATTGAGCGCGTCATTGGTCACGAATATTTCCATAACTGGACCGGCAACCGCGTGACCTGTCGCGACTGGTTCCAGCTCAGCCTGAAAGAAGGGCTGACCGTATTCCGCGATCAGGAATTCAGTTCCGACCTCGGCTCGCGCGCGGTGAACCGCATCAACAACGTGCGTACCATGCGTGGGCTGCAATTTGCTGAAGACGCCAGCCCGATGGCGCACCCGATCCGTCCGGATATGGTTATTGAGATGAACAACTTCTACACCCTGACGGTATACGAAAAGGGCGCGGAAGTGATCCGTATGCTGCACACCCTGCTCGGCGAAGCCAATTTCCAGAAAGGGATGCAATTGTACTTTGAGCGCCACGACGGCAGCGCCGCCACCTGCGATGATTTCGTGCAGGCGATGGAAGATGCTTCGAACGTCGATCTGTCGCATTTCCGTCGCTGGTACAGCCAGTCCGGCACGCCGGTCGTTACCGTGCATGACGACTATAACCCGGAAACCGAGCAGTACACCCTGACTATCAGCCAGCGTACGCCGCCGACCGCGGAACAGGCCGACAAGCAGCCACTGCACATCCCGTTCAGTATTGAGCTGTACGATAACGAAGGCAAAGCGATCCCGCTGCAGAAGGGCGGCCATCCGGTGCACCACGTGTTGAATGTCACCCAGGCGGAACAGACGTTCGTCTTTGATAATGTTTACTTCCAGCCGGTACCGGCGCTGCTGTGTGAATTCTCCGCGCCGGTCAAACTTGAATATAAGTGGAGCGACCAGCAGCTGACGTTCCTGATGCGCCACGCGCGTAACGACTTCTCGCGTTGGGATGCCGCGCAGAGCCTGCTGGCGACCTACATCAAGCTCAACGTTAACCGTCATCAGCAGGGGCAGCCGCTGTCGCTGCCGATCCACGTCGCTGACGCTTTCCGCGCGATCCTGCTCGACGAGAAGATCGATCCGGCGCTGGCGGCGGAAATTTTAACGCTGCCGTCGGCCAACGAAATCGCCGAACTGTTCACCATCATCGATCCGATTGCCATCGCGGCGGTGCGCGAAGCGCTGACCCGTACGCTGGCGAAAGAGCTGGCCGATGAGCTGCTGGTGGTTTACAACGCCAACAAGCTCGACAGCTATCGCGTAGACCATGCCGATATCGGTAAACGTTCCCTGCGCAATACCTGCCTGCGCTATCTGGCTTTTGGCGATGTTGAACTGGCAGATAAGCTGGTGCAAGCCCAGTATCATCATGCTGACAACATGACCGACGCGTTGGCTGCGCTGTCGTCGGCGGTGGCGGCGGAGTTGCCGTGCCGTGATGCATTGATGCAGGAGTATGACGATAAGTGGCACCAGGACGGCCTGGTGATGGACAAGTGGTTCATCCTGCAGTCCACCAGCCCGGCGGCCAATGTGGTTGAGACGGTACGCGGCTTGCTCAAGCACCGTTCATTCACGATGAGTAACCCGAACCGCGTACGTTCGCTGATCGGCGCCTTCGCGAGTAGCAACCCGGCGGCGTTCCACGCTGAAGACGGCAGCGGTTACCAGTTCCTGGTGGAAATGCTGACCGAGCTCAATAGCCGCAACCCGCAGGTGGCGTCGCGTCTGATTGAGCCGCTGATTCGTCTAAAACGCTACGATGAGAAACGTCAGGCCAAGATGCGTGCGGCGCTGGAACAGCTGAAAGGGCTGGAGAATCTCTCCGGCGATCTGTTCGAGAAGATCGGCAAAGCGCTGGCGTAACGGCCGCAAAATCCCCGGTGGCGCTCTCGCTGACCGGGGCTACAGCGCTGTGCGATTTGGTAGCCCGGCCGAGCGAAGCGCAGGCCGGGAACGTCAGTTAGCCATGACTAAACAAACGCGGCGCACGCTCGCTGTCGCCGCGCTTCATCACCCGATCGAGTACCTGCGCTTCCAGTTCCGCCAGCTTCGCCGAGCCGAACCGCCGCGGACGTGGAATATCCACGCTCAAATCGAGGCCAATTTTCTTTTCTTCTATTAACAGCACCCGGTCGGCCATCGCCACCGCTTCACTCACATCATGAGTTACCAGCAACACGGTAAAGCCGTGTTCTTGCCAGAGCGAAACAATCAATTCCTGCATTTCCAGACGGGTGAGGGCGTCAAGCGCTCCCAGCGGTTCATCCAGCAGCAGCAGACGCGGGCGATGGATCAGCGCGCGGGCCAGCGCAACACGCTGTTTTTGCCCGCCGGAGAGGGCCGCCGGCCACTCATCGGCTCTCTCTTCCAGCCCGACGCTGGCCAGCGCCTGGCGGGCGGCATCGCGCCACTGGCCCTTCAGCCCAAGTCCAACGTTGTCGATAACCGTCTTCCACGGCAGCAACCGCGCGTCCTGGAACATCATACGCGTATCATCCTGAATCTGCGCAAGCGGAGTCGCGCCTGCCAGTAGTTCGCCGCCGTTGGGTTTTTCCAGCCCGGCCAGCAGGCGCAGCAGGGTGCTTTTACCGCCGCCGCTGCGACCGACCACCGCGACAAATTGCCCGGTAGGAATATGTAAATCCAGCTCATTGAGAATGACATTGTCGCCGTAGCGTTTGCTGACCCCATTGAGTAACAGCGGGATCCCGGGATTAAGACGAGCAGTATTCATGCGTTAGCCTCCTGAAGACGGTACGCCGGGTTCCAGCGTAGCCACACGCGTTCCAGCAGTTGCGCGCTAAAATCGGCGAGCTTGCCGAGAATGGCGTAAAGAATAATGGCGACCACCACCACGTCAGTTTGCAGAAACTCGCGGGCGTTCATAGCCAGGTAGCCGATTCCGGCATTCGCGGAGATGGTCTCAGCGACGATAAGCGTCAGCCACATCAATCCGAGGGCGAAGCGAATGCCGACCATAATCGAGGGCAAGGCGCCGGGAAGGATCACGTGGCGGAAGAGGGCGAATCCTGATAAGCCATAGCTACGCGCCATTTCCACCAGACCGCGATCGATATTGCGGATACCGTGCCAGGTATTGATGTAAATCGGAAACATCGTCCCCAGCGCGACAAGAAATATTTTGGCGCTTTCGTCAATACCAAACCACAAAATCACCAATGGAATTAGCGCCAGATGCGGCACATTGCGCAGCATCTGGATGGAGGTATCCAGCAGGCGTTCGCCCCAGCGCGAGAGGCCGCTGATGAGTCCGAGTGTCAGGCCGATGGAGCCGCCAATGGCGAAGCCGAGTAAGGCGCGCCAGGAACTGATGGCCAGGTGTTGCCACAGCTCGCCGCTGGCGGAGAGCGTCCAGAAGGCTTTCAGTACCCCCTCCGGAGAGGGGAGAATACGGGTTGAGAGCCAGCCTACCGATGACGCCAATTGCCAGATAAGCACGGTGCCCACCGGTAAAAACCAAGGAGCGAGGCGTAATAGAAGTTTTTGCGAAGAGGCTGCCATAGTTCGCTCCCTAACTTTGCGCCGCTTTACGCGGGATAAATTCGTTCGCCACCGCTTCGCCCTGCAGGCGCAAGTTTTGCGGCTGAGGGATCGTCGGGACGTTGACATCGAGCAGCGGGAACAGCAGTTCGCCGACTCTCCAGGCTTCCTCAAGGTGCGGGTAGCCGGAGAAGATAAAACTGTCGATGCCAAGTTCAGCGTATTCATTAATACGTTCGGCGACGGTAGCCGCATCGCCCACCAGCGCGGTGCCCGCGCCGCCGCGCGCCAGCCCGACCCCGGCCCACAGGTTTGGGCTGATTTCCAGCTTGTCGCGACGGCCGTTGTGCAGCGCCGCCATGCGATGTTGGCCAACAGAATCGGTTTGCGCGAAGGCGGCCTGCGCGCGGGCGATGGTCTCGTCATCCAGATGGGAAATTAAGCTCTCCGCCGCTTGCCATGCCTCTTCATTGGTTTCGCGGACGATGACGTGTAAACGAATACCAAAGCGGACGCTGCGGCCGAGGCGCGCGGCTTTCTCACGCACCTGGGCGATTTTTTCCGCCACCTGCGCCGGCGGTTCGCCCCAGGTCAGGTAGAGGTCGACCTGTTCGGCGGCCAGATCCTGTGCAACGTCCGAGGAGCCGCCAAAGTAGAGCGGCGGTCGCGGCTGTTGCTGCGGCGGGAAGAGCAGTTTCGCCCCGCGCACGTGCTGGTGCTTGCCGTGGAAAGTCACGGTTTCACCTTCCATCAGTTTGCGCCAGATGTGGGTGAACTCGGCGGAGGCTTCGTAGCGTTCGGTGTGGTCGAGGAATACGCCATCGCCGGCTAATTCATTTGGATCGCTGCCGGTGACCAGATTGAACAAGGCCCGACCATTAGAGAGCCGGTCAAGCGTGGCAGCCTGGCGCGCGGCGACGGTGGGGGATACCACGCTTGGGCGCAGCGCGACAAGAAACTTCAGCCGTTGGGTGACGGGGATCATTGAAGCGGCAACCAGCCAGGCATCTTCGCACGAGCGTCCGGTAGGAATGAGTACGCCGGTGAAGCCGAGCCGGTCGGCGGCCTGGGCGATTTGCTGCAGATAACTGTAATCTACCGGGCGCGCGCCTTCATCGGTGCCCAGATAGCGACCGTCACCGTGGGTGGGTAAGAACCAGAACATATTCAGACTCATGATTTCGCTCCTTGTGCGGGGGCAGGCTGCCAGATACGGTTTTGAATAGTGATTTTTTTCGGTACCAGCTTGTTCTCATAGAACAGATCGGCGGTTTGCTGTTGGCGAGCGGCCGTTTCAGCGCTTACCGGCGATATCGCAGTGGGCGGACGATGGTCGAGATAGCTGGCAATCACCGCTTCGGGTAGACCCATCGTTTTGGCCAGCAGGGCAATACTTTGCTGGCGATGGCTAATGGTCAGGGCATCCGCCTGGCTAAAGGTCGCCAGCACGCCTTCGATAAAGGCGCCGTTCTTTTCGGCATAAGGACGAGCGGCAAGATAGAACGAACCGGTCTGCTTCAGGTCGCTACCATCTTTCAGTACCCGTACCCCGCCTTGCAGCAGCGCCGCAGAGTAATAGGGATCCCAGATAGCCCAGGCATCGACATTACCCTGCTGAAAAGCGGCGCGGGCATCGGCGGGGGCAAGATACACCGGCTGGATATCGCTGAATTTCAGACCTGCCTGCTGTAGAGCGCGCAGCAGCAGATTGTGCGAACTGGAGCCCTTCTGGAACGCCACCTTACGGCCTTTCAGTTCAGCCACGCTTTTGATTGGGCTGTTATCGGCGACCAGAATCACTTCCGCTTTCGGTTTCGCGGGTTCCGCGCCGATATAGACCAGATCGGCGCCGGCAGCCTGAGCGAAAATCGGTGGAATATCGCCGGTACTGCCGATATCAATACTGCCGACGTTCAGCGCTTCCAGCATTTGCGGCCCGGCAGGAAATTCGACCCACGAAATCTTAGTTTGCGGATAGCGCTGCTCCAGCAGCTGATGGCTCTTCGCCAGCACCATACTGACGCTGCCTTTCTGGTAGCCGATGCGTAGGGCTTCCGGCGCCTGCGGGGCCGCATGCGTAATAAAGGAAAGCGCGAGTAGTCCGCCGAGGGTCAGGGCACGCAGAGGATTAAGCATGCTCAACCCCCTGTAAGGTCTTTAGCCCCGGGATGCGGCTGTTGCGGCGATTCAGCGCCTGCCAGAAGGTCTCCAGCGCCTGGTCGAGACGGTTTTGCAGATTCGGTGTGAACTGCGGTTTATGTTGATAATCGGTGACCTGGCTGTCATCGGCGAATACGCCATGGAGGATCTCCTGCGCTTTGAGAGCATTAAGCACCGGCTTCAGGGCGTAATCGACCGCCAGCATATGGGCGATGGTGCCGCCTGTCGCCAGCGGCAGGACAATTTTGCCTTCCAGAGCGCGTTCGGGGAGCAAATCCAGTAGCGTCTTCAGCGCGCCGGAAAAAGAGGCTTTATAGACGGGAGTGGCGATAATCAGGCCATCGGCGCCGGCCAGTTGTTCATTTAAGGTATGCAGAGCGGGGTTATCGAAGCGGGCGTAAAGCAGATCTTCGGGATCAAAATTCTGTAAATGCCAGTGATAGACTTCGATGTCGGCCGCGGCAAGTTTCTCTCTGGTGTACTCAAGCAATGCGCTTGAGCGAGAAGGGTAGCGGGGGCTGCCCGCGAGTGTAATAACGCGCATACTCTCTCCTTATAACCAAATGTTTGCATTTATCTATAATTGATAACATTTTATGGCAGTGTGACAGAGGGCGTTTATTTCCCTAAATGATTTTTCCGGGGTTAAATTGCCAAAATGCGCATAACAGGCGGCAAAGAGGTAAACGTTTGCGTTGGACGCGTGATTTTTTGTCGCAGGTCAATTCCCTTTCGGACGCGGATCGAACATAATACGCCCCCGGTTTGCACACCGGGAATCCAGGAGAGTTCATGTACTATCCCTTCGTTCGTAAAGCTCTTTTTCAGCTCGATCCTGAGCGCGCTCATGAAGTAACCTTCCAACAATTACGCCGCGTCACCGGCACGCCGCTGGAAATGCTGGTTCGACAAAAAGTACCGTCGAAACCCGTTACCTGCATGGGGCTCACTTTCAAGAATCCGCTGGGGCTGGCGGCCGGGCTTGATAAAAACGGCGAGTGCATTGATGCGCTCGGTGCGATGGGCTTCGGCTCAATCGAAATTGGTACCGTGACTCCGCGTCCGCAGCCGGGCAATGATAAGCCGAGGATCTTCCGTCTCGTCGATGCCGAAGGTTTGATCAACCGCATGGGCTTTAATAACCACGGCGTTGATAACCTGGTCGAGAATGTGAAAAAAGCGCATTTTGACGGCGTGCTGGGGATTAATATCGGTAAAAATAAAGATACCCCGGTTGAGCAGGGTAAAGATGATTATCTGATTTGTATGGAAAAAGTCTATCCATACGCTGGATATATCGCCATTAATATCTCCTCGCCGAATACCCCAGGGCTGCGTACTTTGCAATATGGTGAAGCGCTGGATGATTTACTCAGCGGTATTAAAAATAAGCAGCTCGAACTTCAACAGAAACATCAAAAATATGTTCCTGTGGCGGTGAAGATCGCCCCGGATCTTTCTGTCGAAGAATTGATCCAGGTAGCCGACAGCTTAGTCCGCCATAATATTGATGGCGTCATTGCTACCAATACCACCCTCGATCGTTCACTGGTCCAGGGGATGAAGCATTGTGATGAAACCGGTGGGTTGAGTGGTCGTCCATTACAATTAAAAAGCACCGAGATTATTCGTATGCTGGCCACGGAATTAAATGGTCGTTTGCCCATTATCGGAGTTGGCGGTATTGACTCGGTGATTGCCGCTCGTGAAAAGCTGGCTGCTGGCGCCACGCTGGTGCAGATTTATTCCGGGTTTATTTTTAAAGGGCCACCGCTGATTAAAGAAATTGTTACACACATCTAATCTTTTCCCCTTCTGAATCTTCCCCAGGGCTTTATTTCCGGCCCTGGTTGTTTTATATTCCTTCATTGTTGCTTATTTAGACATTTTAGTCTTTTCTTAATTTTAGAAATTATTCTGTAGCAGGATGCCATTGCTTTGCAGAAGGAAGTGGAAGAGGACGGGGGTAGAAATGCGGATTAAACCTGACGATAACTGGCGTTGGTATTACGACGAAGAGCATGACCGCATGATGCTCGATCTGGCCAATGGTATGTTATTTCGCTCACGTTTCGCCCGGCGCATGTTAACGCCTGACGCTTTCGCGCCGTCGGGATTTTGCGTCGATGACGCGGCGCTCTATTTTTCTTTTGAAGAAAAATGCCGTGATATTGAATTAAACAAAGAGCAGCGTGCCGAATTAGTATTAAATGCCTTAACCGCGATCCGTTTTCTGAAACCGCAGATGCCGAAGAGCTGGCATTTCACTACTCACCAGCAGCACTGGCAGCCGACCAGCGGCGACGCCGCCAGCGTGTGGATCAGCGATACCGGCGAGCAGGTCAATTTGCTGGTGGTCGAACCGGGTGAAAACGCCACGCTCTGCCTGCTGGCGCAACCGGGATTGACTCTGGCAGGGCGGGTGATGCAGTTAGGCGATGTGATTAAAATTATGAACGACAGACTGCAGCCGGCGCAGAGCGCGGCCAGCTACAGCCTGGGGCAGGCGGTTTAAGGCGCCAGGCGCAGCGCGGTTTTCGGTACGCAGCTGCAGCATAAAATGGTGCCATCCGCGGCGACCGCATTTTTCTTTAACGGACTCACTTCACCCTCTTCCAGGCGGATACGACAACTGCCGCAGATCCCGGCGCGGCAGGAATAAGGGATACGAATGCCCTGTTGTTCCAGTTGCTCCAGCAGCACCTGCTGGTTATTGCCGGTAAACTGTTGCCCCTGCCACTCAATCTCAACCGTCGCTTTTGGCTGCGCATCGGCCGCCAGCGTATCGTCGCTATCGCCAGCGCCATAGACTTTCGCCGGGCCGCGCGTCAGCACTTCCACCTCATCACCCACGCGGATAACGCCGCTGTTGCGGGCGATCAGGTTCTGGCCAAAATCGACATCGCCATTATCCTGCGCGGTACGAAAACGCTTTAACGTCTCCAGCGGCTCGCCGGACGGATGCTTTTGCCCACGCTCCGGGCTGACGGTGGTGAAAATGCAGCGGCTGCAGGGTTTGGCGACGTCAAATACCACTTCGCCGATGCGAATAACTTTCCAGCTATCTTCATCCCACGCCGCGGCGCCGGTGACCACCAGATTAGGGCGAAACTGTTCTATGCTTACGCTGGCAGGGCAACGTTGCTGCAGATCGCGAAGCGAGGCTTCATTGGCGAGCAGGTAGGGATAACCATCGGCGAAGGAGAGCGGCACCGCGTCGTGGCGTTTTACTCGCCGGGTTAGCTGCGGCCCGAGCCAGCGCAGTTGGACGTCGCGGTTGAAGAAGCCGCTGAGCCACTGGTTGATGGCGGCTGGCGCGATCAAGGCGGTGAAATGGTTGCCCCACACCTCCGTCGGCTCGCCCTGGGGAGCGAAATCATCAAAGCGCACCAACGCGCTGCTGCCATCCGGCGCGGTCAAGTGCAGGCCGTCATGAAGCGGCGAAGGCAGGAATTTCACCATCTGCGGAAACTGGCGCGCGGTAATAAACGTACCGTCGGTTTCAGTCAGCATAAAGATGCGGTCGAAGGCCATGCCGCTAATATCGGCAAAGGCATGGGTGACGCCAATTCCGCGCATGGATTTGACAGGATGAATAAAAAGTTTCGATAGCGTTACCATACGCTGCCCCTGGGTTCAAAAATAAGCCTTTAACTTTATGACATAGGGCACATATTGGCTATAATGCGCACCAATTTTCTTTAAGTAAAAGTGACGATATGAAATCTCTGTTTGCCAGCACGGCTCGTGGTCTTGAAGAGCTGTTAAAAACTGAACTGGAAGGACTTGGTGCCACGGCGTGCCAGGTCGTCCAGGGCGGGGTTCATTTTCAGGGAGATACGCGCCTGCTGTATCAAAGCCTGATGTGGAGCCGGCTGGCCTCGCGCATCATGCTGCCGCTGGGTGAGTGCAGCGTGTATAGCGATCTGGATCTCTACCTGGGGGTTCAATCGATTCCGTGGACGGAGATCTTTACCACTGACGCCACCTTCGCGGTGCATTTTAGCGGCCTCAATGAGGAAATCCGCAACAGTCAGTATGGCGCATTAAAAGTCAAAGACGCTATCGTCGATAGCTTCACGCGTAAAAATCTGCCGCGTCCGAATGTCGATCGTGAGAATCCCGATCTGCGTATCAACGTCTGGCTGAACAAAGAGACGGCGCATATTTCACTGGATCTAAGCGGCGAAGGCCTGCATCTGCGCGGCTACCGTGATGGCACCGGCATGGCGCCGATCAAAGAAAACCTCGCGGCGGCAATCGTCATGCGCTCCGGCTGGGTAGCGGGAACGCCGCTGCTCGATCCGATGTGCGGTTCCGGCACGTTGCTGATTGAAGCGGCGATGCTGGCGACCGATCGTGCGCCGGGCCTGCACCGCGGCCACTGGGGCTTCGGCGGATGGGCGCAACACGATGATGCTATCTGGAAAGAGGTAAAAGCCGAGGCGCAAACGCGCGCTCGTCAGGGGCTGGCGGCTTATGAATCACGCTTCTACGGCTCTGACGTCGACGAGCGCGTGATTGAACGCGCGCGCCGCAATGCCCGCCGCGCCGGAATTGGCGAGCTCATCAATTTTGAAGTGAAAGACGTCGCGCAGCTCAATAATCCGCTGCCGAAAGGCCCGTACGGCACCGTTATCAGCAACCCGCCGTACGGCGAGCGTCTGGAAAGCGAACCGGCGCTGATTGCCCTGCACAGCCTGCTGGGGCGGATTATGAAAAACCAGTTTGGCGGCTGGAACCTGTCGGTCTTCAGCGCCTCGCCGGAATTGCTGAGCTGCCTGCAGCTGCGCGCCGATAAACAGTTTAAAGCCAAAAACGGCCCGCTGGACTGCGTACAGAAGAACTATCATCTGGCGGAAAGCGAAGGCGGCAAGCCGGCGATGCTGGCGGAAGATTTTGCCAACCGCTTACGTAAAAACCTGAAGAAGTTTGAAAAGTGGGCGCGTCAGGAAGGCATTGAATGCTATCGCCTGTACGATGCCGATTTGCCGGAATATAACGTAGCTATCGACCGCTACGGCGAGTGGGTAGTGGTGCAGGAGTACGCGCCGCCGAAAACCGTCGATGCGCACAAAGCGCGCCAGCGTCTGTTCGATATTATCGCCGCGACTATCGCGGTGTTAGGGATTGCGCCGAATAAACTGGTGCTGAAGACCCGCGAGCGGCAGAAGGGTAAAAATCAGTACCAGAAGATGGCGGAGAAGGGCGACTTTATCGAGGTACAGGAGTATAACGCGCGTCTGTGGGTTAACCTTACCGACTATCTCGACACCGGTCTGTTCCTTGACCACCGTATCGCCCGTCGTATGCTCGGCCAGATGAGCAAGGGTAAGGATTTCCTTAACCTGTTCTCCTATACCGGCAGCGCCAGCGTTCACGCCGGTCTGGGCGGCGCGCGCTCAACTACGACTGTCGATATGTCACGCACCTATCTGGAATGGGCGGAACGCAACCTGCGTCTCAATGGTTTAACCGGTCGTGCGCATCGCCTGATGCAGGCGGACGTGCTGGGTTGGCTGCGGGAAAGCACCGAGCAGTTCGATCTGATCTTTATCGATCCGCCGACCTTCTCCAACTCCAAACGAATGGAAGATGCCTTTGATGTGCAGCGCGATCATATCCGTCTGATGACCGATCTAAAACGTCTGCTGCGTAAAGGCGGCACGATTATGTTCTCGAATAACAAACGCGGTTTCCGTATGGATCATGACGGGCTGGCGGCGCTTGGCCTGAAGGCGCAAGAAATTTCGCAAAAAACGCTGTCGCAGGATTTTGCCCGCAACCGTCAGATCCACAACTGCTGGCTGATTACCGCGGCCTGAAAGGAATAAAGAATGTCACTGATTAGTATGCACGGCGCCTGGCTTTCGTTCAGCGATGCGCCGCTGCTGGATAATGCTGAACTGCATATCGAAGATAACGAACGCGTCTGCCTGGTAGGGCGTAACGGCGCCGGTAAATCGACCCTGATGAAAATCCTCAACCGCGAGCAGGGTCTGGACGATGGGCGTATTATTTATGAACAGGATCTGATCGTTGCGCGTCTGCAGCAGGATCCTCCGCGTAATGTCGCAGGTACGGTGTACGATTTTGTCGCGGAAGGGATCGCCGAACAGGCGGCGTATCTGAAGGCCTATCATGATGTTTCGCATCAGGTGATGACCGATCCGAGCGATAAAAATTTAAATGAACTGGCTCGCCTGCAGGAACAGCTGGATAACCTGGGGCTGTGGCAGTTAGATAGCCGTATCAACGAAGTGATCGAGCAGCTTGGCCTTAACGCCGACGCGCAGCTGGCGTCGCTGTCCGGCGGCTGGCTGCGTAAAGCGGCGCTGGGCCGCGCGCTGGTTAGCGGGCCGCGCGTACTGTTGCTGGATGAACCGACTAACCACCTCGATATCGAAACTATCGACTGGCTGGAAGGGTTCCTCAAATCCTTTAAAGGCACCATCATCTTCATTTCGCACGACCGTTCTTTTATCCGCAATATGGCAACGCGCATCGTCGATCTCGATCGCGGCAAGCTGGTGACCTATCCGGGCAATTACGATCAATATCTGCTGGATAAAGAAGAAGCGCTGCGCGTCGAAGAGTTACAGAATGCTGAATTCGACCGCAAGCTGGCGCAGGAAGAGGTGTGGATCCGTCAGGGGATTAAAGCGCGTCGTACCCGCAACGAAGGCCGCGTCCGCGCGCTGAAGGCGATGCGTCGCGAGCGCGGCGAACGCCGTGAAGTGATGGGCAGCGCGAAGATGCAGGTCGAGGAGGCTTCTCGCTCCGGCAAAATCGTCTTTGAGATGGAAAACGTCAACTATCAGGTTGACGGCAAAGTGCTGGTTAAAGATTTCTCCGCGCAAATCCAGCGTGGCGACAAGATTGCGCTGATTGGCCCGAACGGCTGCGGTAAAACCACGCTGCTGAAGCTGATGCTCGGCCAGTTGCAGGCCGATAGCGGGCGTATCCACGTCGGTACCAAGCTGGAAGTCGCATACTTCGACCAGCACCGCGCGGAGTTGGATCCGGACCGCACGGTGATGGATAACCTTGCGGAAGGTAAACAAGAGGTGATGGTTAACGGTAAGCCGCGTCACGTGCTGGGCTATCTGCAGGACTTCCTGTTCCATCCAAAACGGGCGATGACCCCGGTACGCGCGTTGTCCGGCGGGGAGCGTAACCGTCTGCTGCTCGCGCGCTTGTTCCTGAAACCCAGTAACTTATTGATTCTTGATGAACCGACTAACGACCTTGATGTCGAAACGCTGGAACTGCTGGAAGAGCTGATCGATGGCTACCAGGGCACCGTGATGCTGGTGAGCCACGACCGTCAATTTGTTGACAACACCGTGACCGAGTGCTGGATCTTCGAGGGCGGCGGGCGTATCGGCCAATATATCGGCGGTTATCACGACGCGCGCGGACAGCAAGCGCAGTCGCTGGCGAATAAACAGCCGATTGTAAAAAAACCGGCGGAAGTCGCTCAACCGAAAGCAGAAAGTGTCAAACGCTCCGCCAGCAAACTAAGCTATAACCTGCAGCGCGAACTGGAACAGCTGCCGCAGAAGCTGGAAGATCTGGAAACTCAACTGCAGACGCTGCAGGAAAAAGTTGCCGATCCTTCATTCTTCGGCCAGCCGCATGACCAGACCCAGCAGGTGCTGGCGCAGTTAGCGGAAGCGGAACAGGCCCTGGAAGCGGCCTTTGAACGCTGGGAATATCTCGAAGGACTCAAAAACGGCGCTTAAGCTGAGGAGTGTTCATGTGCGATCATCATCATGCTGCGCGGCACATATTGTGCCCACAATGTGATCTGCTGGTGGCTTTGCCGCCGCTGGAGCATCGCCAGAAAGCCGCATGCCCACGCTGCGGCACCACGCTCACCACATCGTGGGACGCGCCGCGGCAGCGCCCCACGGCCTATGCGCTGGTGGCGCTGTTCATGCTGCTGCTGGCGAACCTGTTTCCTTTTGTTTATATGAAAGTCGGCGGGATCAGCAGCGAAATTGAGCTGCTGGAAATACCTAATGTGTTGTTCACCGAGGATTACGCCAGCCTCGGTACGTTCTTTTTACTCTTTGTCCAACTGGTCCCGGCGTTTTGTCTGGTGACCATCTTATTGTTGGTCAATCGCGTTCATATGCCTTCACGCTTGAAGGCGTTTCTGGCGCGGATTTTGTTTCACCTCAAAAGCTGGGGGATGGCGGAGATTTTCCTCGCCGGGGTGCTGGTCAGCTTCGTTAAACTCATGGCCTATGGTGATATCGGCGTTGGGCTGAGCTTTGTTCCCTGGTGTCTGTTCTGCCTGCTGCAATTGCGGGCGTTTCAGTGCGTCGATCGCCGCTGGCTGTGGGACGACATTGCGCCAATGCCGGTCATTAAGCAGCCGCTGCGCCCTGGCGTGCCGGGGCTTCGCCAGGGGTTACGCTCCTGCTCGTGCTGCACGGCGGTGCTGCCAGCGGATGAGAAAGAGTGTCCACGCTGTCATACCAAAGGTACCCCGCGGCGTAAAAACAGCCTGCAGTGGACGCTGGCGCTGCTGATGACGTCGTTTGTGCTCTATTTACCCGCCAATATTCTGCCGATTATGATTACCGATCTGCTGGGCGATAAAATGCCGTCGACAATCATGGCGGGCGTCGTTCTGCTGTGGAGTGAGGGCTCTTACCCGGTCGCGCTGGTTATCTTTATCGCCAGTATCATGGTGCCGACGTTAAAAATGATCGCTATCGGCTGGCTATGCTGGAGTGCGAACGGAAACGGCGCGCGTGATTCAGAGCGTATGCACCTGATTTATGAAGTGGTTGAATTTGTTGGCCGTTGGTCAATGATCGACGTTTTTGTCATCGCGGTACTCTCGGCGCTGGTGCGTATGGGAGGCTTGATGAATATCTATCCGGCGATAGGCGCGGTGATGTTCGCGCTGGTCGTTGTTATGACCATGTTCTCGGCCATGATGTTTGACCCACGTCTATTGTGGGACCGTGAACCAGATCCAAGCCATGAGGAAATGCAACAGCATGGAAAATAAGAGCGGAGAAGCGAAAGTGCAGAAGGTGAAGAACTGGTCACCGGTCTGGATCTTTCCGATTGTGACTGTGCTCATCGGCGCATGGATACTGTTTTACCACTACAGCCACCAGGGGCCGGAGGTGACGCTTATCACCACCAACGCCGAAGGCATTGAAGGGGGTAAAACGCGTATCAAGAGCCGCAGCGTTGATGTCGGGGTGGTGGAAAGCGCTATCCTGACTGATGACCTGAAACATGTAGAAATTAAAGCGCGTCTGAACTCGGGGATGCAGAAG
The DNA here is from genome assembly GCF_040064515.1 of Klebsiella sp. CN_Kp104. Lineage (NCBI taxonomy): Bacteria > Pseudomonadati > Pseudomonadota > Gammaproteobacteria > Enterobacterales > Enterobacteriaceae > Klebsiella > Klebsiella sp. CN_Kp104. Next base: position 245,804 of record NZ_JBEAII010000001.1, read on the forward strand.
CTACTCCATAAAGACTCGGTGTTCTGGGTGGTGAAACCGCAGGTGGGGCGCGAGGGGATTAGCGGCCTCGGCACCTTGCTTTCCGGCGCCTATATCGAATTGCAGCCAGGTAAAGAAGGTTCTGTGGCGCCGCAGTATCCGCTGTTGGATTCGCCGCCATTGGCTTCACCGGATGCCAAAGGCATCCGTGTTCTGCTGGAAAGTAGCAAAGCCGGGCAACTCTCGCCTGGCGATCCGGTGCTGTTCCGCGGCTATCGCGTTGGTTCGGTTGAAACCAGTACCTTTGATACGCAGAAGCGCCGCATCACCTATCAGCTGTTTATCAATGCGCCGAACGACCGTCTGGTGACGACCAACGTTCGCTTCTGGAAAGATAGCGGTATCGCGGTTGACCTCACGTCCGCGGGAATGCGCGTCGAGATGGGCTCGCTGTCGACGCTGTTTGGCGGCGGTGTGAGTTTTGACATTCCGGAAGGACTTGATCTCGGCGAGCCGGTGGCGAATAAAACGGAATACCACCTGTTTGACGATCAGAAGAGTATTCAGGATTCGGTGTTCACCCAGCATATTGATTACGTCCTGTTCTTTAAAGATTCAGTGCGTGGTCTGCAGCCAGGGGCGCCGGTTGAATTCCGCGGTATTCGTCTTGGTACCGTCGGCAAAGTGCCGTTCTTTATCCCCGGTTTGAAACAGAGCCTGAACGATGATTATCGTATCCCGGTTGAAATACGTATCGAGCCGGAACGTCTGATCAATCAACTGGGCGGCGATCCGAACATTCGCGCGCATATTGACGATCTGATCAACCGCGGGCTTCGTGCTTCGCTGAAAACCGGCAACCTGGTCACCGGCGCGCTGTATATCGATCTCGACTTCTATCCGAAAGCGCCTCCGCGCGGCAAGATTCAGGAGTTCGGCGGCTATCCGATCATTCCAACCGTCAGCGGCGGTCTGGCGCAGATCCAGCAGCGTCTGATGGATGCGCTCGATAAGATTAACAATCTGCCGATTAACCCGCTGCTGGAGCAGGCGACCAGTACCCTGGCGCAGAGCCAGAAAACCATGCAGCGTGTCCAGACTACGCTCGACAACTTGAATAAGATCACTTCAAGCCAGTCGATGCAGCAGCTTCCAGCTGATATGCAGAGTACGTTGCGCGAGTTGAACCGCAGTATGCAGGGCTTCCAGCCAGGCTCGGCGGCCTACAATAAGATGGTTGCGGATATGCAGCGACTGGATCAGGTGCTTCGTGAACTGCAGCCGGTACTGAAAACCCTCAACGACAAGAGCAATGCGCTGGTATTTGAGGCCAAGGATAAAAAAGATCCGCAGCCGAAGGGAGCGAAATAATGAAAAAGTGGTTAGTAGCGGCAGCGGTATGCGTACTGACGGCCTGCAGCAGCGGTGGTGAGAGTAAAACTTACTATCAATTACCGGTAGCAAAGAGCGGCGCGCAAAGCGCCATCAACCAGAGCAAGAATTTGCTGTGGGTTGAGCAGGTCAGTATCCCTGATTATCTGGCCGGCAATGGCGTGGTTTATCAGACTACCGATGTGCAGTATGTGATTGCTAATAACAATCTGTGGGCGAGCCCGCTGGACCAGCAGTTACGTACCACGCTGGTGGCGAATCTGAGCAATCAACTGCCGGGTTGGGTGGTGGCATCGCAGCCGTTAGGCAGCGAGCAGGATACGCTTAATGTCTCCGTTAGCGGCTTCCACGGCCGCTACGACGGCCGGGTCATTGTTAGCGGTGAATGGCTGCTTAAGCATCAGGGGCAGTTAATCAAGCGTCCGTTCAATATTGAACTTAAGCAACAGCAGGATGGCTATGACGCGATGGTTAAGACTCTGGCGCAGGCCTGGAGCCAGGAAGCCACCGCGATTGCGAGTGAGTTGAACCGCCTGCCATAAGTAAAATTAATAAAATTAAAGCCGCCGCGACCTGAAAAATCGCCGCGGCTTTTTTATTTGCCGCATCAGGTTGATAGTTGTGCTGGCTCACGATTTTTGTACAAATGAACTTTCATATAGCTCACAAATATGACACTGGCGTGAATTTTGCGCATTGACGCTGCCTGCGTTTCGCGGTAAAGGTTATACGTGGTTGCATATTTAGTGACCACTGTTTTCTTTTCCACCAGATCAAATAATGAGGGAAACGAGGCATGAAGAGACAAAAACGAGATCGCCTGGAACGGGCACATCAGCGTGGATATCAGGCCGGCATTACCGGTAGATCGAAAGAAATGTGTCCCTACCAGACCTTGAATCAGAGGTCCCATTGGCTAGGAGGTTGGCGAGAAGCCATGGAGGACAGGGTGCAAACTGCCTGACTGTCTCTTTAAAAAAGAAGCCTTCGCATTGCGAAGGCTTCGCCTTTTGTACTTGAGGATAAGTACGGAAGGTAAATCAGAACGCGGAAGTATCCTGGAACAGACCGACTTTCAGGTCAGTTGCAGAGTAGATCAGACGACCATCTACCAGCACTTCGCCATCCGCCAGGCCCATGATCAGGCGACGGTTTACGATGCGTTTGAAGTGGATACGATAGGTGACTTTTTTCGCCGTCGGCAGAATCTGACCGGTAAATTTCACTTCGCCTACGCCCAGCGCACGGCCTTTCCCTTCGCCGCCCAGCCAGCCCAGATAGAAGCCAACCAGTTGCCACATTGCGTCCAGACCCAGACAGCCAGGCATTACCGGGTCGCCAATGAAGTGACAACCGAAGAACCACAGGTCTGGGTTGATGTCGAGCTCAGCTTCAACGTAACCTTTGTCGTAGTTGCCGCCGGTTTCGGTCATCTTGACGACGCGGTCCATCATCAGCATGCTCGGCGCCGGCAGTTGCGGGCCTTTCGCGCCAAACAGTTCACCACGACCAGAGGCAAGAAGATCTTCTTTTGTATAGGATTCGCGTTTATCTACCATGTTTTCAGTAAGCCTTATTTTGAGTTCGGGACGCAGGATAGCTAACACGTGTAAGCTGAACAAGTCCGATCAGTTCGAATTTGATCCGCCTAACCAGCGTAGCGGCCATGGAAAACGATGGCGAGTCTCTTGTTGCATCGCCTGCGCAATCCGTTCCTGAATAGTTTGTCGTAGCGTTTGTCCTTCACCATCCCATTGCAGCTGGGTGAGAAGCGGCAGGGCTTCGGTAACGTCGTCAATGGCCCAGATAAAGAACTGTTCGTCAGCCACCGCCTGGCGAAGCTCCTGTGCCAGGCTCAGATGGCGGACGTTGGCAGACGGAATAATAACGCCTTGCTTGCCTGTTAATCCGCGCTGCTGGCAGATGGTGAAGAAACCTTCAATCTTTTCATTCAGTCCGCCGACCGGCTGGACGCGACCGAACTGATCGACCGAGCCGGTAATCGCAATACTCTGGTTGATCGGCACATTGGCCAGCGCGCTGATAAGCGCGCACAGCTCAGCCATTGAGGCGCTATCGCCATCCACTTCACTGTAGGACTGCTCGAAGGTTAGTGAAGCGCTAAATGGCAGCTGCTGTTCAAGTTCGAGCTCGGACATAATAAACGCCTGCATGATCATCATGCCTTTGGCATGAATATTACCGCCCAGTTCAGCTTTACGCTCAACGTCAATAAATTCGCCGTCGCCGATATGTACCACGCAGCTGATGCGCGAAGGTTCGCCAAAGGCGCGCGGGTGTCCTGGAAACTCGATTACCGACAGGGCATTGATTTGGCCGATGCATTCGCCTTCGGTATCAATCATGATCTGATCGAGAAGAATTTCATCGCGCATCCGCTCGGCAAGATAGCCTTCACGCCATTCACGGCGCTCAAGCATAGTTTGCATCTCCGCGCCGCTAATCAATTCGCCTTCGCAGAAGGCTGCCGCTTCACGCAGCTGACGGCCAATCCAGAGAGGGGAAAGCGGAAGCGTCTCCTGATCGCCGGTGTCGCGCACGCCTTCTGCAATCAGCAGCGGCCATGCGTCAGCCGCCGGCCCCGGCAGCGAAAGCTGACGAGCATGTTGCCAGACCCACTGGCACCAGAGTTTCAGGGTGTCGGCATCGGCTATCTGCAGGTTATCTTCATACTCGCTATAAATGGCCTGCGACGCGAGTTCCGGTTCCATCTCCTGAAAATCAGCCAGCGCATCACGCTCGCCGATCAGAATGATCCTCAGGTTCAGCGGCATGGAAGGAATGCTAACGGGAAGAGGGCGGGATTCATCAATGGACAACCAGTCAAAGCGCTGACGGGTCACCATGTTCTTCAGGCGCATCCACAGCAGCGGCTGGGCCAGTAGCGCACGCAGGGAGAGCAACAGGACGCCGCCGTTCGCGCGGTGCACCAGACCCGGCTGCAGCGAAATTTCTCCGTTAAACTGGCGTACGCAACCAAAGAGCTGTTCCGCTTCAATCCAGTCGGCGGATTCAACCGGACAGTTGCTGGCAAAATTGTCTTCCGCGCTTTGTGCCGGCGACATGGTTACGTTGCCGCCGTTGACCTGATAGCGTACACCGCATAGCGCTGTCGTGGACTGCTGCAGGCTGCGGGCGGCTTCGGCTACCCAATGCAGATATTCAGGTTCTTCCGGCGCCTTTACCAGCATAAATGATGAAATGGCTGGCGTGATCAGAAGTTGTTCCAGCGCATAAAATAAACGGGGTTGTAGATCGCCGGCGAGGGATGCCTCTGTCTCGGCGAGATTGACCTGGGTAAACAGCGCCTGATAACTTTCCGTATCAGGAGCGAGGTCGTTTCGGGTAAGTTTCGTAATGGTCAAAGTCGCTGTTTTTTAGTCAGATGTAAAACGAGCGATTATACCCGATACCGCGTCTGCGCACACGGAGGATTGCGTTTATCACGCTGATAATGGAATCGTCCACTTCACGAAAGATGATTTATTCTCAGCACATCCAGAAAAAACTGATATCCTGAAATGAGTTACACGGTCACATTGAGATCGCAATGAAATATCAACAACTGGAAAACCTTGAAAGCGGCTGGAAATGGAAATATCTGGTAAAGAAGCACCGGGAAGGTGAGTTGATTACCCGCTACATTGAAGCCAGCGCTGCGCAAGCCGCGGTCGATGTCTTGCTGACGCTCGAAAATGAACCTGTTCTGGTGAATACCTGGATCGATCAGCATATGAATCCGGAGCTCGCTAACCGGATGAAGCAGACTATTCGCGCACGACGCAAGCGTCATTTTAACGCCGAGCATCAGCATACGCGGAAAAAGTCCATCGATCTGGAGTTCGTTGTCTGGCAACGCCTGGCCGGGCTTGCGCAACGGCGAGGCAAGACATTATCAGAAACCATCGTACAGCTAATTGAAGACGCCGAGCATAAAGAAAAATATGCCAGCAAGATGTCGAGCCTGAAGCACGATCTGCAGGTGCTCTTAGGAAAAGAGTAAGTAGCGGCCAACGTTGCTTGAGATTTTCCTCTGAACTCAAAATCAGGCCAAAAAAAACCCCGCATCAGCGGGGTTTTTTTATCGTAGGAAACTTAAGCCTGCGGCTGAGTTACTACGTCTTTGTAACCTTTAACTTCGATCGCAACACGACGATCCGGAGCCAGGCAGTCGATCAGTGCAGCGCGAGCTTTCACGTTGTCACAGGTGTTGCCGGTAACCGGATCAGATTCGCCCATACCGCGAGCAGAGATCTTGTTAGCCGGGATGCCTTTAGCTACGAGGTAGTCAACAACGGACTGAGCACGTTTCTCAGACAGTTTCTGGTTGTACTGCTCGGAACCGATACGGTCGGTGTAACCCAGAACAACTGCAGAACCGTCTTTCGGGTCCATGTTGCTCAGCTGGGTGTACAGCTGATCCAGAGCCTGCTGACCTTCTGGTTTCAGAGTTGCTTTGTTGAAGTTGAACAGTACGTCAGACTTCAGGGTGAAGGTCTTGGTGGTGACTTCCGGAGCCGGAGCTGGAGCCGGAGCTACAACCGGTGCATTGTCTTCCTGACCGAAACGGTAGGAAACACCAACGCTCAGCATGCCGTTGTCCGGACGAACGCCTACAGTGCCAGCGTCGCCGATGTTGTTAACCCACTGGTATTCCAGACGGGTAGCGATGTCACGGGTCATTGCCCACTCAACGCCGCCAGCGAATACTGGGGAAACGCCGGTGTCGTGGTTGTCGCCAGCGATGCTGTTGCTGGAGTCAGCGCGCCATACCATGCCGCCCAGACGGGTGTAGATGTCCAGATCGTCAGTGATCGGGTAACCCAGTTTAGCGGTCAGCTGAACGCCCTGAGCTTTGAATGCGCCGTTAACGTTGTCGCCTTTGTAAGGCATACGGCCCAGCCAGTCGTAACCCATTTCGAAACCGAGGTACGGGTTAACCTGATAACCACCGAACGCACCAGCGCCCAGTTGGCTTTCGTGGGTCGGGCCATTGTTGTTCAGGTTGCTGTTGTACCAGCCGGTGTCATGGAACTGGGACCAACCCAGTTTACCACCTGCATACCAGGTGTTATCTTTCGGAGCGGCCTGCGCTACGGTAGCGAAGCCAGCCAGTGCCACTGCAATCGCGATAGCTGTCTTTTTCATTTTTTGCGCCTCATTATCATCCAAAATTCGCCATGAAGGTACATAAGACCTCACGGTTAAATCCTTCACCGGGGGCGTGACTCGTTGTTAACTATGCTGATACATGCAGCGTAAGCCGATCACCCCTGGCGATGTAAAGTCTACAACTTAGTTAGAAACTTACAAGTGTGAACTCGGTCAGGCATATGAAAAAAAAGGGTTGTATACACAATATTTAACAAATATGGTTAATTTGTGAACGCGGTGAAAAGTCGCAAAACCGCACCACACCGGGATCTCTGTGAAATTAACCACTTTGCGAGAATGGTTTTTGACGAGGCAAAAAAAATTCCAGGATTAATCCTAATTTCACTCAATGATATAAATTTGAGTGAATTTTTAGCCCACTTAATTGTCTCCCAGGCTGGCTTGTATTTCTCACCGGGCGCATGATAAAGCCCATCGCATGACCTTCTTCTGCGGCGAGCGCCAGACGTTCGTGTTCTTGTTCAGTAAGTTCATCCGTCAGCCAGCCAATAACCACGCTATAATTCCCGGTACGTAAAGCGCGAATCATCGATTCCAGAGTATTGCAGGGCGACATCTGGTTAATCTGCATCACTTTTGAAAGCGGAAGGCCGGACGACTGTACCCATTCTTTACTCAGCTTTTGCTGCGGGGTGAGCCACAGTTGCCAGCGCGACTGCTGGCCAAGCTGCTGTAATAAAGGTAGCAGTAAAAGCTGCGTCATCATGGGTTGATCTTCGCGATAGACGATTTCACTAATCAGCCCAGTGGCTGAATGTTCGACGACGCTGTGCGAAGGGCGACGTACTGAAGCCGAAGTCAGTGGTGAACGATTTGCGTGAGCTGAAGTAAACATAGTCTATCTCGCCTGTGGGTTACTGTATGCATATACAGTATATCTGCCAGGGGGCGTCGTCAACCTCATTTTCCCATTTTTGCATATATTTTATGCACTCTACCCGGCTATGAATTATCGCTGCGGCGACTTATTTATATGAATTCACTGTCTCTATGCTGAACCCGCAGGCGACATTTTCCTCCGTTAATCTTTACTTCACGGCTGCCGGGCGTGTCCTCGATGGGGCCGATATGCTGTTCATCAATTAACATTGCTTAAGTATTCAGCGAGTCTCTGTAACACAATTTGCAGAATAACTTTTTCCTGAAAGCGCCTCGCAAAACAGCGAGCTGATTGAGATGAAGCCAAAATTCATCTTGCTGCACAAAACGAACTCACTTATTTTCTTCAATAACGGATCCGTTAATAAAATTACTTTTATGTGCATGATTACCAAAGGAATGATCATGAAGAAAATTTCAAAATTACGGTTCCTCCAGTTTCAGGAGTGCCTTTCCCCCTTAGGTAAAATCAGTAGCCGGCCTTTATTCGGCGGGTATAGTCTGGCGATTGAAAATACCGTATTCGCCATGGTGGCTGAGGGCGAAATCTATCTTAGGGTTTGCGAACAAAGCGCCTCTTATCGGGTTGAACATCACAGCCCGATGCTGATGATGCGCAAGAATGGCCGGCCAGTGGCCTTAAAGTATTACCGGATAGATGAAGCACTATGGCAGGACAGTAAAATGCTGTTTCACCTATCGCAGCTGTCATTGCATTCGGCGCGAAGCGAAAAGCAGCATCAGCGTGATGCCGGCAGACTAAAGAATTTGCCTAATATCAGCTTCCATATGGAGTTGATGTTGATCCATGCCGGAATAACCGATGTGAAAATGCTGCGTACACTCGGGGCGGAAAAGAGCTGGTTAAAATTGAGAGAGCATAATAAAGGAATATCAATCAATGTCCTTGAGTCCCTGGCGGGCGCGATTGCCGGCATTCATTCCGCCGCGCTCCCGGCGCAGCGGCGCCAGGAGCTACGGGAGTGGGCTAATACACAAGGATACAGCGTGGAGGATTATTCCGGTTGACCAGCAATCCGGCGCTGCAGACGACATATTTCCGGCAGCAGTGCGAGCAGTAGCCCAATCTGCTGCAGGACCAATGGTTCTTTACTGTCGGCTCGCGGCTCCAGATGTTGAATTCGCGATTGCAGGTTGCTGAGCGCCTGCTGAACACGCTGTTCGTCTGCGGGAGAATGATGCAGCGCATCATCGACGTAGCAGACGGCATCATCGAGTAACGCCAGTATTTCCGGAGTCGTCAGTTTTTCCCTGTGCGCCCCCAACGCGGAAATATAGCTGGTAAAGGTATGGTTAAGACACAACAGGCGGAATGCCGTTTCACGCATCGTGGTGTCGGCTTTAGGCTCTGTGGATAAATTTGATACCACTGATGCCAGTTCGCTATCCCGGTTATGTGCGTTACGCCGGGCAACGCGATACTCAAGACGGTTATCGCGCCCCTGATGATACTGCTCGAGAATAGCGTCAAGATAACGGCAGTTAGCGTTGATGGCCTGATCCAGTACGCGAGGTAAGTTACGGAAGTTCCAGTCAGGCCAGATAAAGGTCACTGCCGCCCAGGCGATGGCGCAGCCGATCAGCGTATCAAGGATACGCGGTAAAGCGACTTCGAATCCTTCACCTAACAGGTTAAAGCACAGCAGTACCAGCAGCGTGATAAACATAGTGGCGTGCGCATACTGCACGTTGCGAAAAGCGAAAAACAGCACGCCGGTTAGTACAATGAGCAGCAGCTGGCCTTCAACCGAGGGAACCAGCAGCAGCACCGGTAGGCCGATCGCGACGCCAATCAATGTACCGATGATCCTTAACGCCAGACGATGCCGGGTCGCGTTATAGTTCGGCTGACAAACAAACAGGCTGGTAAGCAGAATCCAGTAACCGTGGTTGAGGCCGGTAAACTGAATGAACGCATAGCCCGCGCACAGCACCAGTGACATTCGCACCGCGTGGCGGAAAAGCGCCGATTCCGGCGTCATATTGCTGCGCAGTCGTAACCAGATATCGCTAAACCCGCTAGGGCGATCGTCGGCAAGCAGATTTTCGGGATGGTTGCTGGCCAGCACGCTGGTCTGCACCGATTCGATAGTTGCCAATTGCGCATCAATAGCGCGTAGGTTATTGAGCAGAAAACCCAGCGCTTTGACCTGATCTTGCGGCGCGCCGCTGGCGCGGACGCGATCCAGCGCCGCGTCCAGATGCATAAAGGCGCGTTCAAAGTGCGCATCATGCTGATACGGGATGCGTAAGAGAATGGCGCGGGAAAGTTTTTGACAGGCCTGCGCCTGCATTGACAACATCCGTTGGAAACGGAACATCACATCGCTGTAGCGGAAATGGTCGCGAAGCGTCTGATACTGAATATGTGATGAGCTGGCACGCTCATGAATGTCCTGGGCGACGAAATAATACTGAAGGGTGCGACGAGTGCCGCGTTGCCCGCGGTCGCCGCGCAGGCGTGTCAGTAAAGACGCTTTCGTCTGGTTAAGCATCGCAACCAGCTTGCCGTTAGCGAGCGCCAGATCGTACAACGGGGCCTGACTTTCATCTTCGATATCCGGATCGAACAGTCGGGATTTAAGTTCAAGGTATTGGGCCAGCTGTTCATAGCTGCGCGCAAGGTTATCCTGCAGTGGGCGGATGGGAAAAATAAGATGCCCTGCGAGCGTCAATACGTTGTACCAGATGGCGCCAGCCAGCAAAAAGAGCGGCTGCAGGTACCAACTGTTATACAGAGTGACCCCTAACATGGTGTAGATAGCGATCAGTAAGGCGCCGAAAGCAATGGTGGCATAGCGTTGACCCAGCCCGCCGAGCAGGATAAAACCCGTCGTGGACAGGGTTAACCCAATAGCAAACAGCCACGGCCATGGAAACAGTAACTCCACCGACGCGGAGGCAATAAAGAAGCAGACCAGCGTAATAGCGAGATTACGTAACCGCCCGGTAAGGCGATCGTCGAGGTCGGTCAACGCCGCGGCAACCACCCCAAGCGTTAACGGGATGGTGAGTTTGACTTCGCCAATCCACCACGGCGCAACCGTGGTGCCACAAAGCGCAATAAATATCCTGGCGTTATATAGCCAGGCGCTATTCCATGTATAACGGCGGAGCAGGGGGCTTAACATAACAGTGTTCCGTACAATTACTGAAAGCGACGGCGGGCGTTGGCTTCGCGCGCGGCGCGAGCCGTTTCAACGGAGACCACGCGGCGTCCTACCGGCCAAAGTGCAATGGCGGCAATTTTAAAATTGGCGATCCCCACGGGGATACCAATGATGGTCAGGCACTGCGCAATACCGCTGAAAATATGCATCAGGCACAGCCACCAACCGAAGAACATGAACCACAAAATATTCAAAATAGTGCCGCCCGCGTTCAGTAAACTGTTTTTTGCTTCAGGTTCCAGTTCATCAACATGAATTGCTTCATTACCGTAGGGGAACAGCGATAGTCTGGTGATTTCCCAACATGAACGCGTCAGCGGTAACGTGAAGATCAAAATAATACTGACCAGCGTCGCCAGTAGCCAACCGAGCGTGGTGGCGAAACCGCCAAGAACAAAGTTCAAAATATTCAGAATGGTACGCATAAACCCTCTGGTTAACCCTGTGGATAATAAGACCCGGCAATTGTAACGTTTTTTTGCGCTGGAGCACCTGCTCGCGGGCGGTTAAACTTAAAAACATTCAAACTGATTGAAATTTGGCGATATATGGAACTTAAAGCGACAACATTGGGCAAACGCATGGCACAGCATCCTTATGATCGGGTGCAGTTGCTTAATGCCGGGGTAAAAGTCTCAGGCGATCGTCATGAGTATCTTATACCTTTCAATCAGTTATTGTCAGTTCAATGTAAGCGTGGCCTGGTGTGGGGTGAACTGGAATTCGTGCTGCCGGAAAGCAAAGTTGTGCGTTTGCATGGTACCGAATGGACTGAGACGCAGCATTTCTTTCATCATCTCAATAATCTCTGGCAGCAGTGGAGCGCGGAGATGAGTGAAATTGCCGCGGACCTGCTGCGCCAGCAGTTAAGTGAAATTGAACGAGCCAGCGCTGAAGGTAAGTGGTTGACGCGTCAGCAGGTCGCGGACGTGCAGGATAAAATCCGCCGGGCCTTAACCGGGTTGCCTTTCCCTGAAAGCCGTCTGGATGAATTCGATAATTGCCGCGAACTGTGGCGCCAGTGTCAATGCTGGCTTAGCGATATCGACGAGGCTCGCCTGGCGCATAATCAAGCCTATACCGAAGCCATGCTGGAACAGTATCGCGGTTTCTTCGATAAGATTGAGTCTTCGCCGCTCAACCCGGCGCAGGCGCGGGCGGTAGTTAACGGCGAGCGTTCGCTGCTGGTTCTTGCCGGCGCCGGTAGCGGCAAAACGTCGGTACTGGTCGCTCGTGCCGGGTGGTTATTAAATCGCGGCGAAGCAGCGGCGGATCAGATCCTCCTACTGGCCTTTGGCCGTCAGGCGGCTCAGGAAATGGATGAACGTATTCAGGAGCGGTTGGGAACTGACGAGATTGCCGCGCGAACGTTCCATTCACTGGCGTTACATATTATTCAGCAGGGCAGCAAGAAAGTGCCGGCGATCAGTAAGCTGGAAAACGATACAGCCGCCCGGCAAAAGCTATTGTTGAAGGCCTGGCAGCAGCAGTGTCAGGAGAAAAAAGCGCAGGCCAAAGGCTGGCGTCAGTGGCTGGTAGATGAGATGGAGTGGCAGATTGACGAAGGCGATTTCTGGCAGGATCGCGCGCTGCTGCGCCGCCTGGCCGGCCGCCTTGACCGCTGGGTTAGTTTAATGCGCATGCACGGCGGCTCGCAGGCGGAGATGATCGCCAGCGCCCCTGAAGAAGTCAGCGATCTTTTTAATAAGCGTGTGAAACTGATGGCCCCGCTGCTGAAAGCCTGGAAAGCAGCGTTGAAAGAGGAAAATGCCGTTGATTTCTCCGGGCTTATACACCAGGCGGTCAACATACTGGATAAAGGCCGTTTTGTGAGCCCCTGGAAACATATTCTGGTTGATGAGTTTCAGGATATCTCTCCACAGCGTGCTGAATTGCTGGCGGCGCTGCGCCGGCAAAATAAACAGACCTCGTTATTTGCCGTGGGTGACGATTGGCAGGCGATTTATCGCTTCAGCGGCGCGCAGCTCTCTTTAACCACGGCGTTTAACCACTACTTTGGCGAAGGAGATTGCTGCGCGCTGGATACCACCTATCGATTTAACGGTCGTATCGGCGAGATTGCTAATGGTTTTATTCAGCAAAACCCGCATCAGTTGGCTAAGCCGCTGAATAGCCTGACCGCTGGTGATAAGAAAGCGGTGACACTGCTGCCCGACGATAAACTCGACGATCTGCTCGACAAGTTGAGCGGCTACGTTAAACCCGAGCAGCGGATTTTGCTGCTGGCGCGCTATCACCATCTGAAGCCCGCCGCGCTGGAAAAGGCCGCAACGCGTTGGCCGCATCTACAGCTAGATTTTATGACAATTCACGCCAGCAAAGGCCAGCAGGCTGACTTTGTTATTGTGTTGGGCCTGCAGGAGGGGGATGACGCCTTCCCGGCGCCGGCAAGAGAGTCGGTAATGGAACAAGCGTTGTTGCCACAGCCGGAAGATTTCCCGGATGCTGAAGAGCGTCGGCTACTGTATGTGGCGATAACCCGCGCTCGCCTGCGGGTCTGGCTGCTGTTCAATAAAGAACGGCCTTCGTCATTTGTTGAGATACTGCAGGAACTGGGCGTGCCGGTAGCGCGAAAGCCCTGATCGTCGGCGGCCATCAGGCCGCCGTGGGGATTACTTCAGGCGCTCGGCAAGGTAGCGTTGGTAATCAGGGATTAAAATTTCAATCGGTTGATTAAAGTCCGGCGACTGGATAATAAAGTCAGCGGTGGCGGCATTCGTGGCTACCGGGATATTCCACACCGTCGCCAGACGCAGGAGCGCTTTGACGTCAGGATCGTGAGGTACCGCATTGAGAGGATCCCAGAAGAAGATCAGTACATCAATTTTCCCTTCCGAAATCAGCGCGCCCACCTGCTGGTCGCCGCCCATCGGTCCGCTCAGCATCGCTTTCACTTCCAGCCCGGTGGCGCGTGAGACCAGGTTGCCGGTGGTCCCGGTTGCATAGAGCTGGTGCTGAGCCAGTAGCGCCTGGTGACGTTCGACCCATTTCATCAGCAGATCTTTGCAGTGATCGTGTGCTACCAGCGCGATATGTTTGCGTGCGGGTAAGGTGCGTGTTGTCAGTTCCATAATTGGGTTCCACTTATATTAACCTGCAGACAGAGTACTGGAAGTGACTGATGCTGCAAGCGTCGGAAAGAAAAATTTTGCCGTATCTGTGAGTTAGGCTTGATGGCTGGTTTACATGGATTAGCTTACACTAGGGCTAAAGCGCAGGAGGATTATGATGAAAGAGAACGATATTGCTAGCATTCTGACCACCACCCGGACGATTGCGCTGGTAGGCGCCAGCGACAAACCCGATCGCCCGAGCTATCGGGTAATGAAATATCTGCTGGAACAGGGCTACCACGTCATTCCGGTTTCACCGAAGGTCGCAGGTAAAACCCTACTTGGTCAACAAGGCTACGCAACCCTGGCGGAAGTTCCGGAAAAAGTCGATATGGTTGATGTGTTCCGCAACTCTGAAGCGGCGTGGGGTGTGGCGCAAGAAGCGGTGGCCATCGGGGCGAAGACGTTGTGGATGCAGCTCGGCGTGATTAACGAGCAGGCTGCCGTCATGGCGCGTGAAGCTGGACTAAATGTGGTGATGGACCGTTGTCCGGCTATTGAAATTCCCCGACTAGGGCTAGCGAAGTAAAATAAAACCCCGCATTTGCGGGGTTTTTAACAGAAACATCGCGGTGAAGGCCAGTCAGTTACGCAGACGCGGCGCCTGCAACTGCTTACGGATAGTCTGCGCCAGTTCGTCCATCGACGGCTGTTCGGGATGTTCATCGCTGGCTTCACTGCTGAGCTGCGCTTCCGCGAGGTAGGTGTGGACCGGCTGGCCGTCCTCATCTTCCATCACAACATGATACCAGGGGGCCGCGCGCAGTTCATCGTTGGCGCCGATTTCATCCGCGGCGGGCTCGTCAAGCGAATACTCTGGATCGATATCAACGATTACGCCAAGGTAGCCGAGTAGCGTATGGCGAACCTGTTGGCCGATACCGAATTTGCTGGCAATCATAGTCACCTCCCGGGAAACGCTGGCGCCCACTGTATCCATCATCTTCAAATGTTCTTGAGTCATGAGAATAATGTGTGGGCGATGTTCCGCTTTTCAAGTTACATGACGCGACAGGCAAACCCTTTCAGATACAGTCCTTCCGGGTAGGTTGCAATCACCGGGTGATCGGCAGCCTGACGGAACTGCTCTATAAATTGTACATCACGCCCGGCATCTATTGCGGCGTCGGCGATGATTTTCTGAAATAAATCGGTGGTCATCAGGCCGGAACAGGAGAAAGTCAGCAGTACGCCGCCTGGGTTCAACAGCTGGATCGCCAGCATATTAATGTCTTTATAACCGCGGCAGGCGCCCATCAGTTGGCTTTTGTTTTCGACGAATTTCGGCGGATCCATGACGATGACGTCGAATTTTTCCCCCTGATCGCGATATTTACGCAGCAGTTTGAACACGTCGTCGCGTACGAATTCGGCTTTCGACAGATCCAGCTTATTGAGCTCAACGTTCTGTCTGGCGACATCCAGCGCCTCTTGTGAGGTATCAACGCTGGTGACCTGGCGGCAGCCGCCCATCAGCGCAGAAACCGCGAATCCGCCGGTATAAGAGAAGCAGTTGAGGACGCGCTTATCGGCGACGTAGCGGCGGGTCGCCAGACGGCTATCGCGCTGATCGAGATAGTAGCCGGTTTTATGGCCGCCCTGAATATCTACCAGCAGCTGCATACCGTGTTCGGTAATGGGCAGTAGCGCTGGCGGCAGTTCGCCTACCACCGGGCCTTGCGCCAGGTCCAATCCTTCTTTTTTACGTACCGCCACATCGCTGCGATCGTAGATCGAGCATTGCGGGAACAGGGTCTGCAGAGCGCTGACGATGGCCGCACGCTGATATTCCGCGCCGGCGCTCAACAGCTGCAGGACGAAGAAATCGCCAAAGCGATCGATTGTCACGCCTGGCAGGCCGTCGGATTCCCCGGCGATTAAACGATAGCTGTCAAGACCATCGCGTTCGGCCAGCCATTGACGCCAGGTTTGCGCCTGCTGCAGGCGACGCTCGAAAAAAGCATTATCGATAGCTTCATGACGATCGAAACTCCAGACGCGGGCGCGGATCTGCGAGGAGGGCGAATAGGCGCCGCGAGCAAGCCATTTCCCCTGCGAATCAACGATATCGATCGTCTCGCCGGAGCGAGCTTTACCTTCCATCCGGGCGACGGCGCCGGAGAAAATCCATGGATGGCGACGCAGCAGGGATTTCTCGCGTCCTTTGGCTAATACTAAGCGGGGGATAATGGAATCTGTCATGGAGCTACCTTTAAGCGACGGAGTGTCGGCACCGAAAAATGGCGCGTAGATTAGCATAACTGGCAGGGGCAAGCACCATTCCTGCCGCCGCCGGGCGGATGTTTTAGCGTCAGGCAAAAGTGAGTATGCTGGTGGGAATTTGCTATTCTCTGCATCAGGATAGCGCAGTTGAGGGGGTAATAATGGCGAAGGTATGCACGATGGCGTGGGTTCACGGAGTCGTCCAGGGCGTGGGATTCCGCTATTCAACGCAGCGTGAAGCGCTGCAGCTGGGGCTGACCGGTTATGCGCGAAATCTGGATGATGGCAGCGTAGAAGTGCTGGCCTGCGGGGAAGCGGAGCAGGTGGAAAAACTGATTGCCTGGCTTAAGGCCGGCGGGCCGCGTAGCGCAAGGGTCGACAGGGTGTTAACCGAGCCCCATCAACCCACCAGAGAGTGGCAAAAATTCGCTATTCTCTATTAAATGCACTTTACAGGCTTCGGCAGGCCGGCGATTTTCGTCGCCTGCTTGGCCGGCCCTTTGGGGAATAACCGGTACAGATAGCGGCTGTTGCCTTTCTCTTCACCGAATTTATTCGCCATGGCTTTGACCAGCATACGGATGGCTGGCGAAGTGTTGAACTCCAGATAAAAATCGCGCACGAAGCGCACTACTTCCCAGTGTTCGACGGACAGGCTGATCCCTTCCTGAGCGGCGATAACCTCCGCCATCGCTTCACTCCACTGAGTCGTCTCTTTCAGATAGCCTTCGCTATCGGTCTCTATTTCACTGCCTTCAAAGATAAACATGATTTTTCACATAATGCGGAAACTGCGCGCAGTGTAGCAAAAAATAAGGCCCCGCATAAGCGAGGCCTGGTGTTGCAGGAGAGAAGGTTAGTCTCTGCTGGCGAAGCCGAGGATGCTGAGCAGGCTGACAAAGATGTTGTACAGCGAAACATACAGGCTAACGGTGGCGCGAATGTAGTTGGTCTCGCCGCCGCGGATGATGTTGCTGGTTTCAAACAAAATCGCGCCGGAAGAGATAAGGATGAACACCGCGCTGATGGCCAGATGTAGAGCCGGCAGCTGCAGGAAGATGTTCGCCACCATACCAATCAGAACGACCACCACGCCCGCCATCAGCATGCCGCCGAGGAAGGACATGTCTTTGCGCGTCGTCAACACGTAAGCCGAGCAGCAGAAGAAGACCAGGGCGGTGCCGCCCAACGCCAGGCCGATCAAATCGCCCATGCCTGCGGACAGGTAAGCGTTCAGCATTGGCCCCAGAATGTAGCCGAGGAAGCCGGTAAAGGCGAAGGCCGCCAGAATACCGCTTGGCTTATTAGCCAGTTTGTAGGTCAGGAACATCAGACCATACATACCCACCAGGGTGAGGATAAGGCCCGGAGACGGCAGCATCAGCACGGTACTGGCGGTGGCGGTGATCGCCGAAAACGCCAGCGTCAGGCTGAGCAGAAAATAGGTGTTACGCAGAACTTTGTGCGTGCTGAGCAGCGATGAACGGTCACGCGATGAGGTAATTATACGATCCATGAGTCACTCTCTTATGACAGATGTAATTAGTTATGAAGCATAAGAAAAGCGAGCCGAAAGCCATAATGCTTTTACCCATCTTTACTCAGATCCCGGTGTCGGTGGGGTAGCGTTTTATTCTGGTAAAACAGATTAATGCAGTATGTTTATGCGTTCAGCGGCGGAAAGCAGATCTGAATCTTATAGGTCACTGAAAAATATTGCCTTATTGCCAGTCAGCGACTAAGTGTGGAAGGGGTATCAACGAAGCATAAAGGCAAGGGAAATGAAACGACAACAATATAACCACATCACACACGCATTACTGGTTTTGGGTTTACTCGGCAGCGCGGCCACGGCAATGGCCGCCCAGGTCCCGCAGGGTACCGAACTTGCAGCAAAACAGGAGCTTGTCAGGAACAACGGTAATGAACCCGCTTCGCTCGACCCGCATAAGGTCGAAAGCGACGTCGAGTTTAATATCATTAGCGATCTGTTCGAAGGACTGGTAAGCGTTTCGCCGCAGGGCGAGATTCAGCCTCGGCTGGCGCTGAAGTGGGAGAATAAAGATAACCTCATCTGGACTTTCCATCTGCGTCCGGGGATTACCTGGTCCGATGGTTCAGCGATTACCGCGCAGGATATCGTCTGGAGCTGGCAGCGGCTGGTCACACCGACCACCGCTTCGCCGTACGCCAGCTATCCGGGCAATATGCATATCGTTAACGCACGCGATATCTCGGAGGGGAAACAGCCGCCGGAAACTCTCGGCGTAAAAGCGCTGGACGATACCACGCTGCAGGTCACGTTAAACCAGCCTAACGCCGCCTTCCTCGCAATGCTTGCTCACCCGTCGCTGGTGCCTATTGATAAGGTGCTGGTGGAGCGTTTTGGGGATAAATGGACTAAACCGGAACATATTGTCACCAGCGGCCCTTACACGCTGTCGAAGTGGGTCGTCAACGAGCGCATCGTGGCGCAACGCAATCCTAAGTACTGGGATAATGAACATACGGTAATCAATAAAGTGACCTATCTGCCGATTACTTCCGAAGCGGCGGATGTGAATCGTTATAAAGCCGGTGAGATAGATATTGTTTATACGGTGCCGGTGAACCAGTTTGCGTTACTCAAGAAAACGATGGGCTCACAGTTGAACGTTGCGCCACAGCTGGCGACCTACTATTACGAACTCAATACCACTAAACCACCCTTTAATGACCCCCGAGTGCGCCGGGCGCTCAACATGGGACTGGATAAAGATATCATCGCCGATAAAGTGATGGGGCAGGGACAACGTCCGGCATGGCTGATTAGCCAGCCCGATATCGGCGGCGTCACGCTGAAACAACCGGATTACGCCAGCTGGCCGCGCGACAAACGCATTGCCGAGGCAAAAAAACTGCTTAACGAGGCGGGCTTTAATGAAAGCCATCCGCTGGTCTTTAATCTGCTGTATAACACCTCGGAGACGCACCAGCGCATTGCTATCGCCGCCAGTTCGATGTGGAAGAAAAATCTCGGCGTAGAGGCGAAGCTGCAGAACCAGGAGTGGAAGACCATGCTGGATACCATGCATACGCATAATTTTGATGCCGTACGTTATGCCTGGATCGCCGATTATGACGATGCGGCGTCATTCCTGAATAACTTCCGCACCGGCGACAGCGAAAACACCAGCCAGTACAGTAACCCGGCCTATGATAAGGCGCTGCATGATGCGGCGAAGGCGGCGGATACTGCCGCGCGTGGCAAATTCTATCAGCAGGCGGAGGATCTGTTGGCTGAGGATGTGCCCGCGATTCCGGTTTATCACTATGTGCGTACCCATTTAGTGAAGCCGTGGGTCGGCGGCTTCGAGCCGGATAAGCTGGGTTACTACTACACCAAAGATATGTACATCATAAAACATTGAGTCAAAGGGCGCTCTTGACGCCGAATTTCTGTGCAAACTGCCTGAAATTCAGACGAATAACACAGATTTGTTTGTTTTTAAGGCAGTTGAACAAAATGATGCTTTACAGCATCGGCAGAGGTGTTTATAGTGCGCCCCATACCGGAAGCGTGGCCGAGCGGTTGAAGGCACCGGTCTTGAAAACCGGCGACCCGAAAGGGTTCTAGAGTTCGAATCTCTACGCTTCCGCCAAATATGAAAAGGGGTTACCAAAAGGTAACCCCTTTTTGCTTTGGGCTCCTCCGGCACATCCCTGCTTCAACCTCCCTCGTCATTAATGAGTCTCCTCCTCCCAGTAGGGCGGCATCCTAATCTTTTCAACCATAAAGTCGATAAAGGCTCGGACTTTATGCGGTACTCTCCTGTTTTGCGGGTACAGCATCCAGATGGCGGTTTCGCCAGGGAACATACTAAATTCCCACTCCGGGAATACCCGTTGAATGAGCCCTTGTTCTTCAGCCTGCTGCGATAGCCAGTTCGGTAAAATCGCAATCCCGGTGTGATTGACGCAGGCATAAAGCATGGCGGCGCTATCGCTAACGCTCAGTCGGTAGTGAATCGGGATGCGCTGCCATTCATCTTTTGAACCCATCTTACGGGTATACCAACCGGCGCCATGCAGGCGAGAAAACATCACGATATTGATCTGCTGATGGTCGACGCCCGGCGTGGCAGAAGGGCGGTTTTCCGCAATCCACTGCGGGCTGGCCCAGGCTGAACGCGTCTGAGATGCCAGTTTACGGGCATGAATCGAGGAGTCAGGCAAAATGCCGATGCGAATACTCAGGTCGATGCGCGCTTCAATCAGATCCTGCACTTCATCGTTAAAACTAATATCCAGCGAAATGTTGGGGTGCAGGCGAAGAAATTCATCAACAAAAGGCATCACGTGCAGACGGCCGAAGGTACTGGGTACGCTTAACCGCAGCAGGCCGGAAGGTTGTTTATCCAGTGCGGAAGTTAACTGACGGGTTTCCTCCCATTGTAATAACAGTTGTTGGGCGTGCGAGTAAAAAAATGCCCCGGTTTCGGTTAATGCTAATCCACGGGTTGAGCGGTTAAACAACGTCACCTGTAAATACTCTTCCAGCTCGGAAATATGGCGAGAGACTGTGGATACTTCAATATTTAAGGCTTTGGCGGCGGCGCTGAAACTTTTATAGTCAGCGGCGCTAACGAATGTTCTGATTGCGGATAAATGGTTCATCTGCTCTACGTCTCTTTGATGATGAATGTTTCTCAGCAACCTGTTCTGGTGTAGTCAACTACGATAGCGGTCCTGATAACTCAGCTTATCACTTTGTTTTCTCCATTATTCCCGGCAATATCTATGGATAATAATTTCAGGGCATAAAAAAGGCTCCCCTGAGCGCGGGAAGCCGGAAAATTGATAGTGATATTTTATTTTGCGCTGACGCGCCAGACGGTATTACCGACATCGTCGGCAATAATTAACGCCCCTTCATTATCCTGCGCGAGTCCGACCGGCGCGCCGTACAGCTCTTTCTCATCGCGAGAGACAAAGCCGGTGATCACGCTCTGTGGTTTACCGACCGGTTTGCCGTCTTTAAAAGCGACGAAGCTGACTTTATAACCATTCAGCGGCGAACGGTCCCAACTGCCATGCTCGCTGATAAACACGCCGCCCTGATAGGTTTGCGGCAACATGTTTCCGGTATAAAACAGCATTCCCAGCGGCGCAACGTGGGAGCTCAGGGCATAATCCGGTTTGATCGCTTTGGCGACCATGTCCGGGCGCGGCGGCTGTACGCGGCGGTCAACGTGCTGTCCGAAATAGCTCCACGGCCAGCCATAAAACCCGCCATCCTGCACCGAAGTTAAATAATCGGGCACCAGGTCGGCGCCGATCTCATCGCGCTCATTGGCAATGGCCCAAAGCTTGCCCGTCTGCGGTTCCCAACCGAGTCCGGTAGGATTCCTGATACCGCTGGCGAAGATACGGCTTGCGCCGGTTGCCGTATCAACCTCCAGAACCGTGGCGCGACGATATTCAATATCCAGTCCATTCTCAGTAATATTACTGTTCGAGCCGACGCCCACATACAGCTTCTTACCATCCGGGCTTGCCAGTAACGCTTTGGTCCAGTGGTGATTGACGGTGCTGGGCAGGTCAGCCAGCTCGCTCCCCGCATCGCTGATATGTGTCGCCCCCGGCTGGTAGTGATAACGCATGATGTTGCCGGTATTGGCGACGTAAAGATCATCGCCAATCAGTTGTACGCCGAAAGGCGAGTGCAGGTGTTCAAGGAAAATATGTTTCTCCCAGCCGCTGGCGTTTTTACGCAATAGCGTAATGCGATTCCCGCCTTTTCCACCTTTGCCTGACTGATTTTTCACTATCCCGGCAATCAGCTGTTTCGGCGTAGTTAACGGTTCCTCGCCAGGACCGTTGCTTTCAACGACCAGAATATCGTCGTTTGGCAGGACATAGACCATTCTGGGATGCAGGAATCCATCGGCTATTTTTTCTATTTTCAGCCCCTGGGCAACCGCCGGTTGTCCATCTCTCTTCCAGCCCACGCCGCGGGGAACCTGCATCGGCGGCATCAGGAAATCCTGGGCCTTCGGCATTACGGGATCGGGCCCTACCTGCTGATCCGGGCTGAGTTTCGCTTTCTCATCGCATCCTGACAGCGCCAGCGCTGTGGCGAGCATAACGGGCAGGGGGAGTAATACTTTATTCATGGCGAATCCCCTTATTATTAGCCAGGCAAGTGGAGCTGATAATATTGGCGACAAGCAGACAGATAACGGTAATCGATGAATAGATTACGTTCTGCGGCGCAATCGCCCAGGCGTCGCGGCTATGAACAAAACAGTTTACCAACGCGGCAATAATAGCGATAAGGTTTAGCCAGAAATCAATTTTTGCCGCCGGGCGTCGAGGAGTAAAAAACCAGACCTGCGCCAGATTAATCAACCGCGGAATGATGGCAAAAATAAGACCAAGGGCAATAAGCCAACTAGCGCTTTTTCCCCACATCACGTTAGTGCTGTAGAGATAAATAATATCGAAGATGAGACCGGCGATAAAAAAGCCGTAAGGCACCGGATTGAGTAGATTATATATGACCATCGCAAGGCTATTACCTCGGTCATGAGAGCGTTCACTCATTGTCAATTCCTTGTCAGGGGGAATAAGGTAGGATGAAAATAATGCTGACGTTCAAGCCGGAATAATGAATACCGCTTAGCAGATAAAATTATACATATTGTTAACAATTTCAGTATGCCAATCGCGGGAAATCTGTTTTGCGCAAATGGTCATACTGGCTACGGTAAGATTGTTGCAGAAGGAAGGCGGCGGGCCAGATTCTGGCCGCACCGTTGTAAGCTTAACTTTCTATTCGGGCAGCCAACTCCCGGGCTATTTCGGCGAAAATCCGCGCCGCAGCTTTTGGCCGGGTGCCTTTGCGCTGCATTAACACCGCGGTTCTCTCAAGCGCGGCTTCTTTAAGCAATCGGGTTGTCAGGCCGGTACGCTGGGCGGCGACATTCAGCGGCAGAATGGTCACTAATTGGGTTCGCTGGATGATATCGAGGATGGCGTTGATCGAATGCATTTCAATGGTCACCTGCGGGTGAAAACCGGCTTGCTGTAAGCAGTGGTCAATTTGCAACCGGGTGGCGAAATGGTGATTAAGCAGAATAAACTCCTCCGCGGCGAGCTGGCTCAAGGTTAGGGATTCTTCGCGGGCCAGCGGGTGATGGTCCGCGACAACCAACGCCAGCACCTCCTGTAGCAATGGGGTGGAAACGATGTCCAGCGCAATTCCCCCGGCAAAGGCAATGCCAATATCCAGCTCATTTTCCAGCAGCAGGCCCTCCATTTTCTCCTGCGGCATCTCCTGAATATCCAGCGTGATATGCGGATAACGCGCATGAAATTCCGCCACTAAGGGCACCACGAAATAGGAAGTAAAAGTGGGCGTCACGGCAATACGTAGAGAACCGCGGCTGAGGTCTGCGACATCATGAATGGCGCGTTGACCCTCATCCAGCAGCTGAAATGCCTGACGGGCATACTGCAAAAACACTTCTCCCGCGTCCGTTAGATGAATATGCCGGCCGCTACGGTCAAAAAGCTGCGCATCCAGGCTCTCTTCTAACATCCTGATTTGCTGTGAGAGCGCCGGTTGTGAAATATGCAGGGCTTCCGCCGCACGGGTAAAACCCTGATGTTCGGCAACGGCGAGGAAATATCTAACGTAGCGAATATTCACACTTACAATCCATAAGTTTTTTGGATGAGTTTGATTATAAACAAGACTTTTATTTTATGCCACGCGGCGCGTAACCTCCCTGACATTCCACAGCGAGGTAGACATTATCATGAAAGAAATCATTGACGGTTTTCTTAAATTTCAACGTGATGCATTTCCTGAGCGCGCTGAACTGTTTAAAAGTTTAGCCTCCCGGCAGAGCCCCAGTACGCTGTTTATTTCCTGTTCCGATAGCCGAATGGTTCCTGAACTGGTTACCCAGCGTGAACCCGGCGATCTGTTTGTCATCCGTAATGCCGGCAATATTGTCCCTTCTTACGGTCCGGAGCCCGGCGGCGTGTCGGCCTCGGTGGAGTATGCCGTTGCTGTCCTGAAGGTCACGGATATTGTGATTTGCGGTCACTCCGATTGCGGGGCGATGACGGCGATTGCGCAGTGTAGCTGTCTGGATCATGTCCCCGCCGTCAAGCACTGGTTGCAATATGCGGATTCGGCAAAAGTGGTGAACGATGCCCGCGAGCATCGCGATCCGCAGGCCAAAATCGCGGCGATGGTGCATGAAAATGTCATTGCCCAACTGGCGAATATTCAAACCCATCCTGCGGTACGCCTGGCGCTTGATGAAGGACGTCTGTCGCTACATGGCTGGGTATATGACATTGAAACAGGGGATATTGCCGCTTATGACGGCAATGCCAGAGCTTTTATTTCGCTGGCCGGTCATCCGGATACCCGAGCGGTGCCGGTTTACGGTCAGTCATTTCATTTCACTACGATATAACGAGGTCACACCATGATTCAGTCACAAGTTAGCCGCGAAGTTCGTCTGGAGTTAGCGAATAAAATTTTGCTGATTAAAGCCAAAAAGGATCTCTCCTTTGCACAACTGGTTGAAGGCACCGGTTTATCAGAAGCCTTCGTGACGGCCGCGCTATTGGGTCAGCATCCGCTGCCTGCCGAAGTCGCGAAAATGGTAGGAGCGAAACTGGAACTTAACGATGATGATATTTTACTGCTGCAAACGATCCCCGTCAGAGGCTCCATTGAGGACCGCGTGCCGACGGATCCGACGATGTATCGCTTCTATGAAATGCTGCAGGTCTACGACACTACGCTGAAAGCGCTCATTCATGAAAAATTCGGCGACGGGATCATCAGCGCGATTAATTTTAAGCTGGATGTGAAAAAAGTCAGCGATCCGGAAGGCGGACATCGTGCGGTGATTACTTTCGATGGAAAGTATCTGCCAACGAAACCTTTCTGATGACAATTAACCGTTAACAGTACGGGCCTGAACCACGATCCAGGCCCGTTATTATCTGGCTGGCTGATAACGCATTTGCAGCGTGGCGGGCAGATAGCGCTGTAGCGGCTGTGGCATTTTACCGTCGATCAGCTGACTGATGAGATCGTAGCAGTGCCAGGCCAACTGGCGGTTATCCTGCTGGATGGTGTCGATGCGCAGCGATAGCGAATCATACAGATAGTGGTCATCGAAGCTGGCTAAATGGATCCCGGAATCCAGCAGGTTATGCTGGCTCATATAACGTAGCACCCCTTCCAGCAAGCCGCAGGCGGCAGTAAACAGCGCCTTCGGCGGCCGCCCGAGACGGGCGCACAGCGCGGCAAACATCTCATAGCCTGAGCTTGGGTGATAGTTGCCGTTGATGATCCATTCCGGGCGTAACTCAACCCCTGCCTGGGCTAATCCCTGACTAAATCCGGCCAGCCGATCGCGCGAGGGCGAGAGCCGGGGCTGCCCGCCGAGAAACCAGAACTCATCCGCGTGTTGCCCGGCGATACGGGCGATAAGTTCCGCCGTCGGCGCCAGTGAATCGGTCATCACCAGCGGCAGCGCGCTGTCGTTTGGATTACGGTCGAACAGTACCACCGGCAGCTGCTCGCTGAGCTTCAGATAGTCGGCGTCGCTATGCATGCAAGAGGCGACAATTAAACCATCGACCTGACGGGCAATCATATTATTGACCACCATGCTCTCCTGACCGGGATTCTCATCGGTGCAAGAGATAAGCAGCTGTACGCCGGCTTCGCGGCACAGGGTTTCCAGCTCGTGAGAAAACACGGCAAAACCATAGTTGGTGATCTCGGGTACCACCAGACCAATGGTATGGCTGCGGCTATCGCGCAGTGAACGGGCGTGAATACTCGGCTGGTAGTGCTGTTCGCGGGCGATAGCCAGCACCCGTTCGCGCGTCTCCTGCGCCACGCGCAGCTCTTTACCGCGACCGTTCAAGACCAGGCTGGCGGTGGCTTTAGAGACGCCAGCCAGTTCGGCGATATCTTTAATGGTAATGCGTTTAGGTTTCATCACGAGCCAGGCGCCTGAAAGTAAAACGCTTATTCTACCATGCATGGCCGCAGCGGCCAGCAGCAGAATGCCCTCGGCGTCGCACCGCTGAATACCAGTTTTCCAGGATAATCCGCAAAGAAGCGGCTGCTCATCACCCCCACGCCATCGTTAATAAAGATTTCGACGCTGGAACGGTCGATGAGGATCTGCAGTTTACGCGCCGCGCCGCGCCAGTAACGGTAATCGACTGTATCGGCCACCAGGCTTCGTCGGGCCAGGCGTACGCCGCGGCTGTCCAGCGAAAGCTGCAGCGCGCCCGCGAAATCCAGCGTCAGCGCATCGTCTGGCGCAACCTCGAAGGCGAGTTCCATCGGCTGCAGCGCCAGCGGTTTGGTCTGCCAGCCTTGCGCCTCGCCGCGAAGCGCCGCCAGTTCGCGCACGGGATTTTGATACAGCGTGCCGTGGCGCCAGCTGAGTTCCCGCAGGCAGGTCATCTGATGGATCCAGCCGTGGGCCCGCGTAGGTTGCTGCATCTCTTCTCCGTCGGGAACCCCCATCCAGCCAACCAGCAGACGGCGACCATCCTCCGCCAGGGTGGTTTGCGGCGCATAGAATTCGAAGCCGCTATCCAGCTCTTCGACCGCGCCATGGCGCCAGGTGGCGGCGGTTTGATCGAAATGGCCCTGCATCCAGACTGCCGGATAGGTGTTCAGGAAGCGCTGTGCCTCACGCGGCAATCCCTGCGGGCAGCTCAGTAAAATATACCGATCGCCGAGCGGGAACAGATCCGGGCATTCCCACATATAGCCGGCGTCTTTCAAGCCGTTAAGTCCGCTACCGGCAATTTCGCCATGGCTACTCCACTGCATCAAATCAGCGGAGCTGAATAGCAGTACCTTGCCGCGGTCGGCCAGATCGCGCGCGCCCAGCACCATCAACCAGCGATCGCCATCGCGCCAGACTTTGGGATCGCGCACGTGGCCGCTATAGCCTGCTGGCAGCGCCAGCACCGGGCCCTGTTTGCGAAAAGTGCCGTCGGGATTTTGCGTCGCCAGACACTGCCAGGCGGTACGGCTGCCATCGTTAAATTTCACATTACCGGTGTAGCACAGCGTCAGGATGCCGTTGTTATCTACCGCGCTGCCGGAGTAACAACCGTTACGGTCGTACTCCTCCTCTGGCAGCAGGGCAATCGGTTCGTGCCGCCAGTGCAGCAGATCCGGAGAACTCCAGTGTCCCCAGCCCTTATAGCGGTGATCGCAGGCGAGGGGATTCCACTGATAAAACAGATGATAACGACCATTGAAGTGGATAAAACCGTTCGGATCGTTCAGTAGCCCGCATACCGGCGCCAGATGCCACTGCGGATAGTGCTTATCCCGCAGCGCGTGCGGCTGGTGGTTCATGACGGCCTGCAGGACCAACGGTAACAAAGAAGGCTGCGACATTATTCTGCATCCGTTTTGTATTTGAGCGTCAGCGAAACGATAAAGGCGACCACAAATGCGATAGCCAGCCCGATGAGGTAGTTAAGCAGGGAACTGGCCTGCACGATAGCCATTCCGGGGATGGCGGTCAGGCCGACGGCGGTCATATAGACGTGCATGGAGACGACCCAGGCGCCGCCTGCCGCGCCGCCAATCAACGCGGCGATAAAGGGCTTAACGTAGCGCAGGTTGATGCCGAATATCGCCGCTTCGGTGATGCCCAGCATCGCCGAAAAGGCGGACGGGAGGGCAATGGCTTTCACTTTCGCATCTTTGGTTTTAAACCACACCGCCAGACAGGCGCCGCCCTGGGCAATATTAGCCATCGCCCAGATAGGCAGCAGGAAATTGACGCCGATCGACGGGTTACCGAGCAGCCCGGCTTCGATGGCATGGAAGCTGTGGTGGATACCGGTGATGACGATCACCGAATACAGTCCACCGAATAGCAGCCCTGCCAGCCAACCAGCATGAGCAATAAGCGTGCTGAGAATAAAGGAGATGCCGTCGCCGAGGGCACGACCGGCCGGGCCGATTATCAGCAGGGCGATAAAACCGGAGATAATAACCGTCAGGAACGGCGTGAGGATCAGATCCAGCGCGTCGGGAATCAGGCGTCGCAGTTGCTTCTCAAGCAGGCTCATAAACCACACCGCCAGTAGCACCGGGAATACCGTCCCCTGATAACCGATCATCGCCACCTCGAGGCCGAAGAAATTCATGGTATGGAATCCCGAAGCCACTCCCCAGGCGTTGGTCAGCGCCGGGTGGGTAAGAATACCGCCGAGGGTTGCGCCAAGATAAGGGTTACCGCCGAATTCACGCGCGGCGGTAAACCCGATCAGGATTGGCAGGATAATAAAAGCGGCCGAACTACACATATCGAGGATCAGGTAGATGGCGTTGCCCGGATCGACCCAGCCGTAGGTTTTCACCATCCCCAGCAGTCCCATCAGCAGGCCGGAGGCGACGATAGCCGGGATAATGGGCACAAAGATGTTCGACAGCAGGCGGGCGATACGCTGGAACGGATTCAGTTTTTTCGCCGCCAAATCTGCGGCTTCGGATTTGCTCGACTCGCTAATACCGGCAGCCTGAATAAAAGCGGCATACACTTTATTGACCACGCCGGTACCGAAGATGATTTGCATCTGACCGGCGTTGCGAAAGCAGCCTTTTACCCCCTCAACTTTACCGATGGCCTGCTGGTCGGCGAGCGCGTCATCGACCAGTACCAGACGCAAGCGGGTGGCGCAGTGCGCGGCGCTGGCGATATTTTCTTTGCCGCCGAGCAGCGGCAGCAGAGCGCGAGAAATCTGTTGAAAATCCATAGTACCCTCTACAAAGTCTGTCATCATCATGGGCTATTGGGGGCCTGGAATGCCCCTAATGGCCGCTTTGCTAATTTTGCTAAAACGTTTTAATTATTTTGCCTGCTTTCATCGTTAATACTGGCGGTTCACATCGGCCTGGTACGGTAAGGCGGTCATCGCGCCTTTGGCGGTGGTCGCCAGCGCGCCGCAGGTTTGCGCCAGCGCGACGATCGGCTCCAGCGCGGCGACATCTTCAGGGAAGCCGTGAGCGGCGAGACTGGCGAGTAGCCCGGCAACAAAGGCATCGCCGGCTCCGGTGGTATCAACGCTGACCACCGAACGGGCCGGGAAGTGAATATGCTGTTGCTGGAACAGCGCCTGCACCCCGGCTTTTCCTTGCGTGATTAACAGCAGTTTTGGCTGAAAGCGCTCGCGGAACCGCGCAATACCGCGGGCAATATCGTCGCTACCGCTGATAAAGGCCAACTCCTCTTCCGACAGTTTCACCACGTCAGCCAATGCCAGCGCCCGGTCGAGACAACGCCGTAACAACTGGGGATCCTGCCACAGATCGCTGCGGATATTAGGGTCGAAGCTGACGCTGCCGCCGGTATGTTTAATCTTTTCCATCGCCGCGAAAGCGCTGCTCCGGCTGGGCTCGGCGCTGAGAGCGATAGAGCAGACGTGCAACCACTGGCCGGCCTCAAATGGCGGGAGATCGTCTGGTTGTAAAAAAAGATCGGCGCTTGGACGGACCATAAAGGTAAAGGTGCGTTCGCCGTGTTCATCCAGCGCTACCACGACGGTTGAGGTACGTTGTGCGGGATCTAAAGAAAGATGGCTGATATCCACGTTCTCCTGGCACAGCGTCTGACGCATAAAATGGCCAAAAGGGTCGTCGCCGACCCGACCAATAAACCCGCTATTGCCGCCAAGCCGCGCGACGCCGACCGCGACGTTAGCCGGTGCGCCGCCCGGGCACTGTAATAAACGACCATCGCCCTCAGGCAGCAGATCGACGACCGCATCCCCGAGTACCCATACTTTACTGGTCATACTGATATTCCTTTTAGCTAAACTTTATTAAACCGGTTTAGCTAATTTAAACATAACCGAAAATCCAACGGAACGAGGAAGTGATGAAAATGCGAACGGCAACGATGAAATGTGATCCAGTCGAGATATTGCACCTTTCGTGCTAGCTATTTTTTCTTTACTACAGCTTTGCAAATGAACGTGTCATTTTTCCCTACCAATAATAGGGGGAGGGGGGGGCGCCAGGACGATAGGGGCTTATTGTCGGAGAAAAAATCCTCATATACCTATTTATTAATATTCATTCGCCGTTGTTGGGTGGTTTAAAAATATATTCATGATGGTTTACGGGAGAGGGTGAGACCATTAATTACTTCTCATTTTTTATTATTTTAACGTGGTAATAAGCTCGTTTCGTTAAAGGAATGTTAGAAAAGAAACTCGGGAAAAAATACCCATTTGGGGTAATGCACCAGGCGGTAAATGTTATAAAAAATTTATCCGTATCTGGCGAAGTTGAGCCACAAACAGGCGCGGAAAAATAGCGCCAGGCGTCCCGACTGAGGGTAAGTTGCGCGCATCTTGTACAATTCGTTGAGCCGAAAAAACAGGCAGCCTCAGACTGTTGCTGTTCGATTTTTATACGTTTTCCGTAGGTGCTATCAGGGTATTAGATCTAATATCCTTGTATTACACCATGGTTATTTTTTATCGTAAAAACTAATGATTTACGTTGAATTTAACGCTCGTTCAGATTTTTATTCTTCAATTTTTATAATGTTATTTTTTTGTTCTAAATGTGCCAAATAAAACTAATTGCAATGGTTTATAACACTTTTTTTAAGGTAATTCATTTACTTGTGATCGTTAAATGATCGAATGTTGGTTATAAAGTGATCGAAATGAGGCGTTGTTACCGGTATTATTTTTTGTTTTTGTGATCGATGTCTCATTATATTCAAAATTTCCCCATACTTAATTGTGTGTGCTAATGATTCGGGAGTAGAGTTGCGCCGCCTTAAGAATATTCTTATAGAATTTCTAAAAATAGTTTCATGGCAATTCAACTCTCTCGAAGCAAATTCTTTACATCCTCCACTCCAGTTTGCACCTGTAACAAACTATTAACAGTGGGGTGAGTTTGACGATTAGCTGAATTTTTAGCTATCGCGAGTGAGCGTTTTAATTGCCGTCTTGGGGAAATAACTGAGGTCACGGGCGATTAAGTATCACGCCCCGTGTATGTTTTCTAACATGGCTTATCGGGATAGGGATTATGGGTACCTCCGAATTACTTAAGCATATTTATGACTTCAACCTGTCGTATTTATTTTTAGCACAGCGGCTGATCAACGATGAAAAAGTATCCGCAATGTTTCGTCTGGGAATTGACGAAACCATGGTTGATACCCTGGCGCAACTGACGTTACCGCAGATGGTGAAACTGGCTGAAACTAATCAGCTGGTGTGCAATCTGCGCTTCAGCGACCATCAGACTATCGAGCAATTGACCAAAGAGTCGCGCGTTGATGACCTCCAGCAGATCCATACCGGTATCCTGCTTTCCAGTCACCTGCTGCAAGAGCTCCGCGCCAAAGAAGGCGCTGCAGCGAAGAAAAGTGTTTGATAATGGCTGAGAAAAGTATTGTTCAGGAAGCGAAGGATATTCAGCTCGCCATGGAGCTGATTTCCCTCGGCGCGCGTCTGCAGATGCTGGAGAGTGAAACTCAGCTCAGCCGCGGGCGCTTAATTAAACTTTACAAAGAGCTGCGCGGCAGCCCGCCGCCGAAAGGGATGCTGCCGTTCTCGACCGATTGGTTTATGACCTGGGAGCAGAATATTCATTCGTCGATGTTCTACAACGCCTATTTGTTCCTGCTGAAGAGCGGCAAATGCAGTGGAGTAGAAGCGGTGATCAAAGCCTATCGCCTGTACCTCGAACAGTGTCCGCAAGAAGCGGGCGAAGCGCCGCTACTGGCGTTGACCCGAGCCTGGACGCTGGTGCGCTTTGTTGATAGCGGTATGCTGCAGCTCTCTGCCTGCAACAACTGCGGCGGCTCATTTATCACCCACGCGCACCATCCGCAGCACGATTTCGTCTGCACGTTATGCCAACCGCCTTCACGCGCCGTAAAAAGACGTAAACTTTCTCCGCAACTGGCCGATATAACCTCTCAACTGCTGGACGAGCAGGCTAAACGCGTCATGTAAGCCGTCGTTCCGACGACTTACGGCAATCCATTTCGACGTGTAATACGCAGGGGCGGTATGCCGCCCCCCATTCCCCGCCTGGTTTACGCCAAGGCGCGTTTGCCTCGCCCGCCATCCACATTGTTAATTTGAGGTATGCGTGTGCTAGTGATATTGGGTTATCTCGTGGTCCTGGGAGCGGTATTTGGCGGCTATTTACTGGTGGGCGGCCACCTTGGTGCGCTGTACCAGCCGGCGGAATTCCTGATTATCGGCGGCGCCGGCATCGGCGCGTTTATCGTCGGCAACAACGGAAAGGCCATCAAATCCACGCTGCGGGCCTTGCCCAAAATGGTACGTCGCTCCAAATACAGTAAGGCGCTGTATATGGATCTGATGGCGCTGCTGTTCCTGCTGCTCGCAAAATCCCGTCAACAGGGGATGCTGTCGCTTGAGTTCGATATCGACAATCCTCAGGAAAGTGAAATTTTCGCTAATTATCCGCGCATCCTTGCCGATAACCATCTGGTGGAGTTCATAACCGATTATTTACGCCTGATGGTGAGCGGCAACATGAATGCTTTTGAAATTGAAGCGCTGATGGACGAAGAGATCGAAACCTTCGAACAGGAGAGCGAAGTGCCCGCCGGCAGCCTGGCGATGGTCGGCGACTCTCTGCCGGCATTTGGTATTGTCGCGGCGGTAATGGGCGTTGTGCACGCGCTGGCCTCGGCGGACCGCCCGGCGGCGGAACTCGGGGCGCTCATCGCCAACGCGATGGTGGGGACTTTCCTCGGCATTCTGCTGGCCTATGGATTTATCTCGCCACTATCCACGCTGCTGCGGCAAAAAAGCGCCGAGACCGTCAAGATGATGCAGTGCATCAAGGTGACGTTGCTCTCCAGCCTCAACGGCTACGCGCCGCAAATCGCCGTCGAATTTGGCCGCAAAACGCTGTATACCACCGAGCGCCCGTCGTTTGTCGAGCTTGAAGAGCACGTACGCCAGGTGAAAGCGCCCGCCGCGCAGGCGACGGAAAGTGAAGAAGCATGAAGCATAATCACCCGGTGGTTCTGGTCAGAAAGCGCAAATCGCACCAGCCCGCCCATCACGGCGGTTCGTGGAAGATTGCCTATGCCGATTTTATGACGGCGATGATGGCCTTCTTCCTTGTGATGTGGCTGCTGGCGATCGCCAGCCCGCAGGAGCTGACGCAAATAGCCGAATATTTCCGTACGCCGCTGAAAGTCGCCCTCACCAGCGGCGATAAAAGCAGCTCGGAAAGCAGCCCGATCCCCGGCGGCGGCGAAGACCCAACCCGTGAAGTCGGGTTAGTCAGCAAGCAGATCAATACCGCGGATAAACGTGCCGAAGAGCTACGGCTAAACAAACTGCGTGACAAGCTCGATCAGTTGATTGAGTCAGACCCGCGCCTGAAGGCGCTACGTCCGCATCTGCTGATCAACATGATGGACGAAGGACTGCGCATTCAGATTATCGATAGCCAGAATCGGCCGATGTTTAAAACCGGTAGCGCTCAGGTTGAAAGCTATATGCGCGATATCCTGCGAGCGATTGCGCCAATCCTCAATGATTTGCCGAACAAGATAAGCCTCGCCGGGCATACCGATGACATCCCCTACGCCAGCGGCGAACGCGGTTACAGCAACTGGGAACTGTCGGCGGATCGCGCCAACGCCTCGCGCCGCGAACTGATCGCTGGCGGGCTGGCGGAAGGGAAAGTGCTGCGGGTGGTTGGTATGGCGGCGACCATGAGCCTGAAACAGCACGGCGCTGATGATGCCATCAACCGCCGCATTACCGTACTGGTGCTTAACAAAGAGACCCAGCAGAGCATCGAACATGAAAATGGCGAAAGCAATGCGCTGGAGATTAGCCAGCCGGATACGCTGCCAAAGCTGGTCGCGCCCGCGCCGGTTAACCGCGATTCACACCCAGAGGTGACCCCATGAGCATGGATATTAGCGCTTTTTATCAGACTTTTTTTGATGAAGCAGACGAGCTGCTGGCAGACATGGAGCAACACCTGCTGGAGCTGGATCCGCAGGCCCCCGATATCGAACCGCTAAACGCTATTTTTCGCGCGGCGCACTCGATCAAAGGCGGCGCGGCGACGTTTGGCTTTTCCGTATTGCAGGAAACCACCCATCTGCTGGAGAACCTGCTCGACGGCGCCCGGCGCGAGGAGATGCGCTTGAGCACCGAAATTATCAATCTGTTTCTGGAAACCAAAGATATTATGCAGGAGCAACTGGACGCCTATAAAACCTCGCAGCAGCCTGACGCTGAGAGCTTTGACTATATCTGCCAGGCGCTGCGGCAGCTGGCGCTGGAAGCGCAGCAGCAGGACGCGCCTGCCGCTGCGCCCGTCGTGGCCCAGCCTGCGCCGACGGCCATCGCCGGCGGTATGCGCGTGAGCTTAACCGGGCTTAAAGCCAATGAAATTCCGCTGATGCTGGAAGAGCTTGGCAACCTCGGCGAGGTTCAGGATCCGCAGCAAACTGACAATAGCCTTGAGGTGACCCTGCTGACCACCGCCAGCGAAGAAGATATTTGCGCGGTGCTCTGTTTCGTTCTTGAGCCGGAACAGATCAGCTTTACCACGCCGCCAACCACTGCCGCTAAACCATTGCCAATGACCGAAGTTGTGCCGCCGCCGGTCGCCCAACCGCAGCCTGCTGTCGTCGAGGCGCCGAAAGCGCCGAGAGCGAAGGCCAGCGAATCGACCAGTATTCGCGTGGCGGTAGAGAAAGTTGACCAGTTGATTAACCTCGTCGGCGAACTGGTGATCACCCAGTCCATGCTGGCGCAGCGCTCAGGTAACCTGGATCCGGTGACGCATGGCGATCTGCTCAACAGCATGAGCCAGCTGGAACGTAACGCTCGCGACCTGCAGGAATCGGTGATGTCGATTCGCATGATGCCGATGGAATATGTATTCAGCCGCTACCCGCGGCTAGTGCGCGACCTGGCCGGCAAGCTCAATAAGCAGGTGGAACTGACGCTGCAGGGCAGTTCCACCGAACTTGATAAGAGCCTGATCGAGCGCATTATCGACCCGTTGACCCACCTGGTGCGTAATAGCCTCGACCACGGTATTGAAGATCCGCAAACCCGTCTGGCGGCAGGTAAGTCTGAGGTGGGCAATCTCATTCTGTCCGCTGAACATCAGGGCGGCAATATCTGCATCGAAGTGATCGATGACGGCGCCGGGCTCAATCGCGAAAAAATTCTCGCCAAAGCGGCGGCGCAGGGGCTGGCGGTCAGCGACAGCATGAGTGATGAAGAGGTCGGAATGCTCATTTTTGCGCCGGGCTTTTCGACCGCGGAACAGGTGACCGACGTCTCTGGCCGCGGCGTCGGCATGGACGTCGTGAAACGGAACATCCAGGAGATGGGCGGGCACGTTGAAATCCATTCCCGCGCGGGCAAAGGGACCTCGATTCGTATTTTGCTGCCGCTGACGCTCGCTATCCTCGACGGCATGTCGGTCAAGGTCAATGAAGAGGTCTTTATTCTGCCGCTCAACGCGGTCATGGAATCGCTGCAACCGCAGGCCGAAGACCTGCATCCGATGGCCGGCGGCGAGCGGATGCTGCAGGTCCGCGGCGAGTATCTACCGCTGGTGGAGCTCTACCGGGTGTTTGATGTCGCCGGGGCGAAAACCGAGGCCACTCAGGGCATCGTGGTGATTCTGCAAAGCGCCGGCCGCCGCTATGCGCTGCTGGTGGATCAGCTGATCGGCCAGCACCAGGTGGTGGTGAAAAACCTGGAAAGCAATTACCGCAAAGTGCCGGGAATTTCCGCGGCGACGATCCTCGGCGACGGCAGCGTGGCGCTGATCGTCGACGTGTCGGCGCTGCAAATGCTCAATCGGGAAAAGCTGCTGAGCGCAGCGGCCGCATAACGACTCATCTCATCAAATTAACAGGTGCAGACCATGGCAGGATTAGCAACCGTCAGCAAATTGGCTGGCGAAACGGTAGGTCAGGAGTTTTTAATTTTTACCCTCGGCAACGAAGAATACGGCATCGATATTCTGAAAGTGCAGGAGATCCGCGGCTATGACCAGGTGACGCGTATCGCCAACACCCCGGATTTCATCAAAGGCGTCACCAATCTGCGCGGGGTGATCGTGCCGATTATCGACCTGCGGGTAAAATTCGCCCAGCAGGGCGTCTCTTATGATGAAAACACGGTGGTTATCGTGCTTAACTTCGGCCAGCGGGTGGTGGGGATTGTGGTCGACGGCGTCTCCGACGTGTTGTCTCTCACCGCCGAACAGATCCGCCCGGCGCCGGAATTCGCGGTAACGCTGGCGACCGAGTATCTCACCGGTCTTGGCGCGCTCGGCGAGCGTATGTTGATTCTCGTCGATATCGAAAAGCTGCTCAGCAGCGAAGAGATGGCGCTGGTCGATAACGTCGCCAAAAGCCACTAAGCAAAGGGGCGCGCCCGGTCGCGCCCGGTAAAAATAGTCCCCGCCTGGCATAAAGTTCCCCTCTCGTACGCCGATAACCCTTTCAGTCACATACGTAAAGCCTGACCGTTCAGGCTTCCAGGAAGGGGAAACATGTTTAATCGTATTAAGGTCGTCACCAGTCTCTTATTAGTGCTGGTGCTATTTGGCGCATTGCAGCTGATTTCAGGCGGTCTGTTTTTTTCGTCGCTGAAAAGCGATAAAGAGAACTTTACCGTCCTGCAAACCATCCGTCAGCAGCAGTTGCTGCTGAGTGAAAGTCGGGTCGATCTGCTGCAGGCGCGTAACTCCCTGAACCGCGCAGGGATCCG
Organism: Klebsiella sp. CN_Kp104; assembly: GCF_040064515.1. Classification (NCBI taxonomy): domain Bacteria; kingdom Pseudomonadati; phylum Pseudomonadota; class Gammaproteobacteria; order Enterobacterales; family Enterobacteriaceae; genus Klebsiella; species Klebsiella sp. CN_Kp104. The sequence goes on from NZ_JBEAII010000001.1 coordinate 282,639, forward strand.
CTACATGATGGATACCAACAAAATCGGCAGCGGCGCGACTATCGACGAGCTGCTGGCGAAAGCGAAAGAAGAGCTGGCGCGCGCCGAGCGCAACTACACCGCCTATGAAAAAATCCCGCAGGACCCGCGTCAGGATCCTCAGGCGACGGAAAAGCTTAAGCAGCAGTATGGCATCCTGTACGGCGCGCTGTCGGAGCTGATCCAACTGCTGGGCGAGGGTAAAATCAACGCCTTCTTCGACCAGCCGACGCAAAAATACCAGGACGATTTCGAGCAGACCTATAACGCCTATCTGCAACAAAACGGCAAGCTGTATCAAATCGCCGTTGACGCTAGCAACAGCTCTTATAGCTCGGCGATCTGGACCTTAATTGTGGTCATCATCGTGGTGCTGGCGGCGATCGTCGGCGTGTGGATGGGTATCCACCATATCCTGGTGCGCCCGCTGAACCGCATGATTGAACACATCAAACGGATCGCGTCCGGCGACCTGACCCAGCCTATTCCGGTGACCAGCCGTAATGAAATCGGCGTACTGGCCGCCAGCCTCAAGCACATGCAGAACGAGCTTATCGAAACGGTAAGCGGCGTGCGTCAGGGGGCGGATGCCATCTATAGCGGCGCATCGGAAATCGCCGCCGGGAATAACGATCTTTCTTCGCGCACCGAACAGCAGGCGGCATCGCTGGAAGAGACCGCCGCCAGTATGGAACAGCTGACAGCGACGGTGAAACAGAACGCCGAAAACGCGCGTCAGGCCAGCCAGCTGGCGCTGAGCGCCTCCGAAACCGCGCAGAAGGGCGGCAAAGTGGTGGCTAACGTGGTGGAAACCATGCACGACATCGCCAGCAGCTCGCAGAAAATTGCCGATATCACCGGCGTTATCGATGGTATCGCCTTCCAGACTAACATCCTGGCGCTTAACGCCGCGGTAGAAGCGGCGCGGGCGGGTGAACAAGGTCGCGGCTTCGCGGTTGTGGCGGGTGAAGTCCGCAACCTGGCGCAGCGCAGCGCCCAGGCGGCCAAAGAGATCAAAGCGCTGATCGAGGACTCGGTCAACCGCGTGGATATGGGCTCGGTACTGGTGGAAAGCGCCGGCGACACCATGGGCGATATCGTCAATGCGGTCACCCGTGTGACCGACATCATGGGCGAAATCGCCTCTGCTTCCGATGAACAGAGCCGCGGTATCGACCAGGTCGGCCAGGCGGTAGCGGAAATGGATCGCGTCACCCAGCAGAACGCCTCGCTGGTGGAGGAGTCGGCCTCGGCCGCCGCCGCGCTGGAAGAGCAGGCCAGCCTGCTGACGCAGTCGGTTGCCGTCTTCCGCCTGAAGTCGGAAGGGCAGGAAGAGTATAAAGCGCCGGCCAGCAATAAAACCGCGCCTGCCGCCATCGCTACGCATAAAAAAACCAGCGCCAGCGACTACCAGGATAACTGGGAGACGTTCTAACGGGTACCGGCCGCCGCATCCCTACACGCGGCGGCCTCTCTTGCGTTGTAAGCCGGCCGAGACCGGCTACCAAGGAGATTGCTATGTTTAACCGAATCCGTATCTCTACCAGTCTTTTCCTGCTGCTGATCTCCTTTTGCATCATGCAACTGATCAGCACCGGGCTCTCTTACGTCGCGCTACGCGCCGACAACCACAATCTTGAACGTATTACCGTCAGTAGCCAGCAGCGCGATGCGCTTAGCCTAAGCTGGGTATCGCTGCTACAGGCGCGAAATACCCTTAACCGCGCCGGTACCCGCGCGGCGCTGAAGGTGCCGCAGGAGCAGGTGGATGCGCTGATGGGCGGCGCCCGCAGCTCGCTGCAAAAAGCCGATCTCTATTTTAACCAGTTCCTCGACACGCCTCGCGCGGATGAGCAGGAACAGCAGTTGGCCGATGCCACGCGCGATAGCTACGAGAAGCTACGCGGCGCGCTGCGCGAACTGATCGTGTTCCTCGAAAATCGCAACCTGCAGGCCTTTATGGACCAGCCGACGCAGAAAATACAGGACCGCTTCGAGGCCGACTTTGTGCAATATCTGCAGCTGGCGAAGGCGACGACCGATGAAGCCAGTGCCTCCAGCCAGCAGGCCTACGGCTGGTCAATCTGGTTGGTTGCCGGGGCGGTGCTGATGCTGCTGGTGGTCACCCTCAGCGCGATGTGGTGGCTGCGAACCATGCTGGTGCAGCCGCTGAATATTATTCGCGGCCATTTCGAGCGTATCGCCAGCGGCGATCTTTCCGCACCGATTGAGGTCTATGGGCGTAACGAAATCAGCCAGCTATTTGCCAGCCTGCAGCGCATGCAACAGTCGCTGATTGGTACCGTCGGCGCGGTGCGCGACGGTGCGGAGTCGATTCTTATCGGCCTGCAGGAGATTTCAGAAGGCAACAACGATCTCTCCTCGCGCACCGAACAACAGGCGGCTTCGCTGGAAGAGACCGCCGCCAGTATGGAGCAGCTAACGGCGACGGTAAAACAGAATGCCGATAACGCCCGCCAGGCATCGCAGCTGGCGCGTGATGCCTCCTCCACCGCCGCCAAAGGCGGCGAGCTGGCGGATGATGTGGTCACCACGATGCACGACATCGCCAACAGTTCGCAAAAAATCGGCGCGATTACCAGCGTCATCGACGGCATCGCCTTCCAGACCAATATTCTGGCGCTTAACGCGGCGGTGGAGGCGGCGCGCGCCGGTGAGCAGGGGCGCGGCTTTGCGGTGGTGGCCGGTGAAGTACGCAACCTGGCCAGCCGCAGCGCCCAGGCGGCAAAAGAAATTAAGCTACTGATCGACGAATCCGTTAGCCGCGTCAAACACGGCTCGGTGCTGGTGGAAAATTCCGGCGCCACCATGCAGGACATCGTGCGCTCGGTCACCCGGGTGACCGACATCATGGGCGAAATCGCCTCCGCCTCCGATGAGCAGAGCCGCGGCATCGAGCAGGTGACGCAGGCGGTTACCCAGATGGATCAGGTGACGCAACAGAACGCCGCCCTGGTGGTGGAATCGGCTTCCGCCGCCGCTGCGCTGGAAGAGCAGGCGATTACCCTCGCTGATGCAGTGGCGGTATTCCGTCTGGCGGACGACAACTTCGTCGCGCCGGAAACCTCATCCACGGTAAAGGAGACCCTGGATTGTCAAACCGCATAAACCGCTCGTATTTTGCCGGTGAGTCGGCATGAAGCAGACGACATCAACCGCGGCGCGTGAAAGCGGATCGGCGCTGGCGCAGATGGCTCAGCGTCTGCCGCTCTCCGACGCGCATTTTCGCCGCATCAGCCAGCTTATCTATCAGCGTGCCGGGATCGTGCTGGCGGCGCATAAGCGCGAGATGGTGTACAACCGGCTGGTGCGCCGTTTGCGTCTGCTGGGCATTCATGATTTCGGCGACTACCTGGCGCTGCTGGAAAGCGACCCGCACAGCGCCGAGTGGCAGGCGTTTATCAATGCGCTGACCACCAACCTGACGGCCTTTTTTCGCGAGGCGCACCACTTTCCGATTCTGGCGGAGCATGCGCGCTCGCGTCCCGGGAACTATAGCGTGTGGAGCACCGCCGCCTCGACCGGCGAAGAACCTTATTCCATCGCCATTACGCTCGGTGATGCGCTCGGGGAACGTGCGGGCAGTTGCCAGGTCTGGGCCAGCGATATTGACACCCAGGTGCTGGAGAAAGCGGAAGCGGGGATTTATCGCCATGAAGATCTGCGCACTCTGACGCCAATCCAGATGCAGCGTTATTTTCTGCGCGGCACCGGGCCGCATCAGGGGCTGGTGCGCGTGCGTCAGGAGCTGGCGGCGCGGGTCAACTTCCAGCCGCTGAATCTGCTGGCGGCGGAGTGGGCGCTGCCGGGGCCGTTCGACGCGATTTTTTGCCGCAACGTGATGATCTATTTCGATAAACCGACGCAGGAGCGCATCCTGCGCCGCTTTGTCCCCTTGCTTAAACCGGGGGGGCTGCTGTTTGCCGGTCACTCCGAGAATTTCAGCCAGATCAGCCGGGATTTCTACCTGCGTGGACAGACCGTATATGGGCTGACCAAGGAGAAGTGATGAGTAAAATCAGAGTGTTATGTGTTGATGATTCGGCCCTGATGCGCCAGTTGATGACCGAGATCGTCAATGGCCACGCCGATATGGAGATGGTGGCGGTGGCCCCGGACCCGCTGGTCGCACGGGATCTGATCAAAAAATTTAACCCACAGGTGCTGACGCTGGACGTCGAAATGCCGCGCATGGACGGCCTCGATTTCCTCGAAAAGCTGATGCGCCTGCGGCCGATGCCGGTGGTGATGGTTTCATCGCTGACCGGTAAAGGTTCGGAAATTACCCTGCGCGCGCTGGAGCTGGGGGCGGTGGATTTCGTCACCAAACCGCAGCTCGGGATCCGCGAAGGCATGCTGGCCTACAGCGAACTGATAGGCGAAAAGATCCGCACCGCCGCACGGGCGCGGCTGCCGCAGCGCGCCAATGACCAGCCGCCGGCCATTTTAAGCCACGGACCGCTGCTGAGCAGCGAGAAGCTGATCGCCATTGGTGCTTCCACCGGCGGCACCGAAGCGATTCGTCAGGTGCTACAACCGTTGCCGGCCACCAGTCCGGCGCTGCTGATCACCCAGCATATGCCGCCGGGATTTACCCGCTCGTTTGCCGAACGGTTGAATAAGCTGTGCCAGATCACGGTGAAAGAGGCGGAAGAGGGCGAACGCGTGCTCCCGGGACATGCCTATATTGCGCCTGGGGATCGCCATCTGGAACTGGCGCGTAGCGGCGCTAACTATCAGGTCAAGTTGCACGACGGCCCGGCGGTAAATCGCCATCGTCCCTCGGTGGATGTGCTGTTTCGTTCGGTGGCCCGCCACGCCGGGCGCAATGCGGTGGGGGTGATCCTCACCGGCATGGGCAACGACGGCGCGCAGGGGATGCTGGAGATGCATCGCGCCGGGGCCTATACCCTGGCGCAGAGTGAGGCGAGCTGCGTGGTGTTCGGCATGCCGCGCGAGGCCATCGCCAGCGGTGGGGTCAACGAAGTGGTTGAACTGGAGCGCATGAGCCAACGCATGCTGGCGCAGATCGCCGGCGGCCAGGCGCTGCGAATTTAAATTCACGCCGCCGGGAAGTCCCGGCGGCGTGGTGTGAAGTGAGTTAAAAATGACACTGTTCAGGGGTAGTAATGGCAGATAAGAATCTCCGTTTTCTGGTCGTCGACGACTTTTCCACCATGCGTCGTATCATCAGAAATTTGCTTAAAGAGCTCGGCTTCAACAATGTCGAAGAGGCGGAAGATGGCGCGGACGCGCTAAATAAGCTGCGGGCCAGCAGCTTTGATTTCGTGGTCTCCGACTGGAACATGCCTAACGTTGACGGCCTGGAGCTGCTGCAGACCATTCGTGCCGATGCCGCGCTGGCGGCGATGCCGGTATTGATGGTGACGGCGGAAGCGAAAAAAGAAAATATTATTGCCGCCGCGCAGGCAGGCGCCAGCGGTTATGTGGTGAAACCTTTTACGGCGGCGACGCTGGAAGAAAAGCTCAACAAGATTTTTGAAAAATTGGGCATGTAAGGAGAGGGCGATGAGAGAGATTCCAATGCCTGCCAGCGATGCAGCGACCGCGGGAGAGATAATCTCCCGTATCGGCCAGCTCACCCGTATGCTGCGCGACAGCATGCGCGAGCTGGGGCTCGATCAGGCAATTGCCCAGGCGGCCGAGGCGATCCCGGATGCCCGCGACCGTCTTGATTACGTTGTCACCATGACGGCGCAGGCGGCGGAACGGGCGTTGAGCTGCGTGGAGGCGGCGCAGCCGCGCCAGGCCGAACTGGAGTCCGGCGCCAGCGCGCTAAAATCGCGCTGGGATGAGTGGTTCGCTAACCCGATCGAACTGGACGACGCGCGCGCGCTGGTGACCGACACCCGTGAGTATCTGGATCAGGTGCCGGGCCATACTTCCTTTACCAACGCCCAACTGATGGAAATCATGATGGCGCAGGATTTCCAGGACCTGACCGGTCAGGTTATCAAGCGCATGATGGACGTGGTGCAGGAAATTGAAAAGCAGCTGCTGATGGTGCTGATGGAAAACATGCCGGAACCGCCGGTGAAAGAGAAACGGGCCAACGATAGCCTGCTCAACGGCCCGCAGCTTGACCAGAACGGCGTCGGCGTCATCGCCAACCAGGCGCAGGTTGACGATCTGCTCGATAGTCTCGGTTTCTGAATATGACGGGGCGCAGTCGCTGCGCCCCTGCCGCCTTTCCCTCATCCATGAAATAACCCCTCTTTTTCGCCGTTGTTCCGCCAATGACTTCGCTATTTTTTTGGCATGCTGACCGCCATTCTTTACCCTCCCGACACAGGAACTGCAGGCTTGGCGGAAGACAGCGATCTGGAAAAAAGCGAGGCCCCCACCGCCCATCGGTTGGAGAAGGCGCGTGAAGAGGGCCAGATCCCGCGCTCGCGCGAGCTGACCTCGGTACTCATGCTGGTGGCCGGGCTCGCCATTATCCTGATGTCCGGCAGCAATATCACTCGCCAACTGGCGGAGATGCTGACGCAGGGCCTGCACTTTGACCACGGGATGGTCAGCAATGACAAACAAATGCTGCGCCAGCTGGGAATGCTGCTGCGTCAGGCGGTGCTGGCATTGCTGCCGGTAATGGCCGGGCTGGTGCTGGTGGCGCTGGCCGCGCCGATGCTGCTTGGCGGCATTTTATTCAGCACCAATTCGCTCAAATTCGATCTTAAACGGCTGAATCCGCTTTCCGGTCTGAAACGCATGTTCTCCACCCAGGTGCTGGCGGAGCTGTTAAAAGGGATCCTCAAAGCCACGCTGGTCGGTTGGGTAACCGGGCTGTACCTGTGGCACAACTGGGCGGCGATGCTGCATCTGATGACCCAACAGCCGCTCGACGCGTTGGCCAATGCGCTGCAGATGATCCTCTATTGCGGATTTCTGGTGGTGCTCGGATTGACGCCGATGGTGGCGTTTGACGTTTTTTATCAGCTGTGGAGCCACTTCAAAAAGCTGAAGATGACCAAACAGGATATCCGCGACGAATTCAAAGATCAGGAAGGCGACCCGCATGTTAAAGGGCGGATCCGTCAACAGCAGCGGGCGATTGCCCAGCGGCGGATGATGGCCGATGTGCCGAAAGCGGACGTGATAGTCACTAACCCGACCCACTATGCCGTCGCCCTACAGTACAACGATAAAAAAATGAGCGCGCCGAAGGTGCTGGCTAAAGGGGCGGGGGAGATTGCGCTGCGCATTCGTGAACTGGGAGCGCAACACCGTATTCCGATGCTCGAAGCGCCGCCGCTGGCCCGCGCGCTCTATCGCCATAGCGAGATTGGCCAGCATATTCCCGCCACCCTCTATGCCGCGGTCGCCGAAGTGCTGGCCTGGGTTTATCAGCTGCGCCGCTGGCGGCGCGAGGGCGGCCTGATCCCGAAAAAACCTCAACGTTTACCGGTGCCGGAAGCACTGGATTTTGCAAAAGAGAGTGACTCTGATGGCTAATTTGGCCTCCCTGCTGCGTTTGCCGGGGAATGTTAAAGATACGCAATGGCAGGTTCTGGCCGGCCCGATCCTGATCCTGCTGATTTTGTCGATGATGGTGCTGCCGCTGCCGGCGTTTATCCTCGACCTGCTTTTTACTTTCAATATCGCGTTGTCGATCATGGTGCTGCTGGTGGCGATGTTTACCCAGCGCACGCTGGACTTCGCCGCGTTTCCGACCATTCTGCTGTTCTCGACGCTGCTGCGCCTGTCGCTCAACGTGGCCTCGACGCGCATCATTTTGATGGAAGGGCACACCGGGGCCGCCGCCGCGGGGCGGGTCGTGGAGGCTTTCGGTCACTTCCTGGTCGGCGGTAATTTCGCCATCGGTATCGTGGTGTTTATTATCCTCGTGCTGATCAACTTCATGGTTATCACCAAAGGCGCCGGGCGTATCGCCGAAGTGGGGGCGCGTTTCGTGCTCGACGGCATGCCGGGTAAGCAAATGGCGATCGATGCCGACATGAACGCCGGGCTTATCGGCGAAGAAGAGGCGAAAAAACGCCGCGCGGAAGTCACGCAGGAAGCCGACTTCTACGGTTCGATGGACGGCGCCAGCAAGTTTGTTCGCGGCGATGCCATCGCCGGGCTAATGATTATGGTGATTAACGTGGTCGGCGGACTGCTGGTCGGCGTGGTGCAGCACGGTATGGAGCTGGGGGCGGCGGCGGAAAGCTACACCTTGCTGACCATCGGCGACGGGCTGGTGGCGCAAATCCCGGCGCTGGTGATCTCTACCGCCGCCGGGGTCATCGTGACCCGGGTGGCGACCGATCAGGATGTCGGCGAACAGATGGTCGGCCAGCTATTCAATAACCCGAAGGTCATGCTGCTGTGTGCCGCGGTACTTGGGCTGCTGGGGCTGGTGCCGGGGATGCCGAACCTGGTTTTCCTGCTGTTTACCGCCGCGTTGCTCGGGCTGGCCTGGTGGCTGCGCGGGCGCGAAAAACAGGCGCCGAAAGCCGCCGACGAACCCATCGTGCAGGAGAATACCCAGGCCGCGGAAGCCAGCTGGGCCGATGTCCAGTTGGAAGATCCGCTGGGCATGGAAGTGGGTTACCGGCTGATTCCGATGGTCGATTTTCAGCAAAATGGCGAGCTGTTGGGGCGTATCCGCGGGATCCGCAAGAAATTCGCCCAGGAGATGGGCTATCTGCCGCCGGTGGTGCATATCCGCGATAACCTCGAACTGGCGCCCGCCCGCTACCGCATTCTGATGAAAGGCGTGGAAATTGGCAGCGGCGAAGCGCAGCCTGGGCGCTGGCTGGCGATCAACCCCGGCAACGCCATCGGCGAGCTGGCGGGGGATAAAACTATCGATCCGGCCTTCGGTCTGGAGGCGGTGTGGATTGATAGCGCGTTGCGCGAGCAGGCGCAAATTCAGGGCTATACGGTGGTGGAGGCCAGTACGGTGGTGGCGACCCATCTCAACCACCTCATCGGCCAGTTCGCCAGCGAGCTGTTTGGCCGCCAGGAGACGCAGCAGCTACTCGACCGTGTGTCGCAGGAGATGCCGAAGCTGACCGAAGATTTCGTACCGGGCGTGGTATCGCTGACCACGCTGCATAAGGTGTTGCAGAATCTGCTGGCCGAGCGGGTATCGATCCGCGATATGCGTACCATTATCGAGACGCTGGCGGAACATGCGCCGACGCAAAGCGATCCTTACGAGCTGACCACCGTCGTGCGCGTGGCGCTGGGGCGGGCGATTGCCCAGCAGTGGTTCCCTGGCAATGGCGAAATTCAGGTTATCGGCCTGGATACCCAACTGGAACGACTGCTGCTGCAGGCGCTGCAGGGCGGCGGCGGTCTCGAACCGGGGCTTGCCGACCGCCTGCTGGAGCAGGCGCGGCAGGCGCTGCAGCGCCAGGAGATGCTCAGCGCGCCGCCGGTGCTGTTGGTTAACCACGCGCTGCGCCCGCTGCTGGCGCGCTTCCTGCGCCGTAGCCTGCCGCAGATGGCGGTGCTTTCCAACCTGGAGATCAACGACGATCGCCAGATTCGTATGACCTCAACCATTGGAGCGGCCTGATGACGCGCTATCTTCCTTTATTTTGCCTTTTATTGCCGGTTACCGCCGGCGCGGCATCGGGCTCATGGATTGCCGAAGGGCCCGGCGTCACCCTTGAACAGGGCGGGATGAGTGATTCTTCCGCCGCGCTGCTGCCGCCCAATACGCTGCCTGGCGGCAATGCGCGCATCGAGACCGTTAGCTGGCGCTATCGTCTGCTGTCAGCGGAGCCGGCGGGGCTGCAGGTACATTTATGTAGCCTGAATCGCTGTATTCCGCTGACCAGCGCCAGCGGCACCAGCCACGCGTTGGCAGGCGAGGCGGCAGATGGGCCGCTGCGTTTTGTCTACTCCGTACAGACCCGCGGGCCGTTAAACCCGCCGCTGCGGGCGATTGCCAATCAGGTTATCGTTAATTATCAGTAGTCGCGGGGGAAAGTTTTGTATTAATACAGAGCACATTGCGCTCCCGAAATGTCTTCCGCGTTATGTCTCTCCTGGCGCAGGGAGCGCACAGGGGGCGGCCAATCGCCGCCGCCCCCTGTACCCCCGGGCTCTGGCCGCCAAAATCGCCACTTCGTGGTACCTTCGACTTATCCCGGCAGGCTTCGGGTCGGGCCGAGGCAGCGTCCGTGCAAAACACGGCCCTCAGCCCGCATCCATGCGGGCTGCCCCGGCCTTCCGGGAACGTCTCAGCGATTTTGAGGCCACCAACACCGGCAGTTTCAGTAGCCATGGGGACAAGATAGAGATCTTAAGCTCACAATAGCACGGACCGTAGGCCGGATAAGGCGCAGCCGCCATCCGGCGCGAAAATGGCTCGTTACCCGCGGTTATTGCCCGGCGGCGCTGCGCTTGCGCGGGCCTACAGATCACATGCCGGCGTAGGTCAGGTAAGCGTAGCGCCACCTGACAAAAAACGGCGCTACGGATAACCGTCGCCATGGGGGAAATACAGAGAAAGGGTGTCAGACGCCGATTTTACGGCCCAGCAGACTGGCGGCGCGCGACTGACCGTCCGGCCCGTACAGCGATTTATTATTCTTGCTAAGAATTGCCAGCGCCTGCTGGTTATGGGCGATCTGTTGATTGAGCAACAGGCCGTTATGCTGATTCTTTTCACGCAGGCTCTGGCTTAACTGCTGGATCTGCCGCCAGCGTTCGCCGAAGCTTTCATGGCCCGGGTAAGGCGCGCGTAGCGCAAGGTTGGCTTCCAGCGCCGGGCGCTGTTGTTCAAGCCAGGCCACCGTCGCCAGCAGTTGACTCTTGCTATCGGTGACGCGCTGCAGCGCCACGCCGGGCAGTTCATCCGCACACAGCAATTGTTGCTCTTGCGCCAGCACGTCATCCAGCGCCCGCAGGGTTTCCGCCAGTTTATCCAGCAGAGTGCGTAATCTGTCCATCATCAGGCCTTATCTGTTTTGCTACCGGCAAGGCGCTGGATATCGTTGTGCGCATCCTGCAGCAGGGCGTCGGCGATTTTGCCCGCGTCCATTTTCAGTTCGCCGCTACGAATCGCCTGTTTGATAGCCTCGACCCGGTTCATATCAATATCCTGGGTGCCGGGCTGCATCAGCCGCGCCTGCGCATCGCTCAGTTTCACTTTGGTGGCGCTAACGGCGGTTTCCGCCGCGGCGGCCTTACGCGGCTGAAGCGGGTTGTCGGCCGGGGTTTCACGCGGCTGCACCGTGGAAACCGGCTGTAACCGCTGGGTGCGATCGATACTCATGGTCCATCTCCAAAATGGGTTTCTAATGGGGTTATCGGCAGGTGCTGGCAAACCTTTACTTTTTTATAACGTAATACGGATGGATCCATCCTCCCCGGCGATACCGCTGACGATTTTGCCGGAAACCATGCGCACGCGCACGCTATCTTCGGCCGCCGCGTTATTCATCGCCTTACCGGCACCGCTGATACTAAAGCCGTCCCCCTCGGCCATGACCTGCACCGGCTGACCGGCTTTGATCACCCACGCGCGACGCAGCATAGACAGCGTCAGCGGTTGGCCTGGGCTGATATTCCGCAGCGTCACCGCGCCCAGCGCTTTTTTGCTGTCGGTCAGCGTACGCGGCGGCAGGGTATCGAGCCTGCCTGATTTTAGCACCACATCCGCCGGGGTCAGCGGCGTTCCGCCGCTAATACCGCGCGCCACCGTCAGATAACGGCCAAATACCTGCACCTGGGTCTGAATAAACCGCCGCTCCTGCCCGCAGCGGGCAGAGACGCTGATATTGCCGCCGATTCGCGCATTGGGCGGCAGCGACAGCTGCGGTAATTCACACGGCGGCCACTGGGCGGGCGGCGTGCGCACCAGCACTTTCACCTGCACGGCATTATCGTTGAATTTGCTTTTAATGAAGCTTTCGATTTGCGTCGCCAGCGTGTCGGCGCGGGCGCTCAGGCTGCACAGCAGGCCGACCAGCAGGATTTTACTTTTCATCGCGTTCCCCTCACGCCACCCGGAAAGGGGTTAAGTGTAACGGCTGCCCCGAGGGACTAAACAGATAAATAGCGGCCCATTTTGCCCCTATTCCCGCGATAGGTTGGCGCAGGGGGCGTTTATGCTGTCGGCTCCAAATTCTAACCTTGCGGAGGGAGCATGCTCGACAAACTGGACGCTGCTCTGCGTTTTGGCCAGGAGGCGCTGAACCTGCGCGCCCAGCGCCAGGAAATACTGGCCGCCAATATCGCCAACGCAGACACGCCGGGCTATCAGGCGCGGGATATCGATTTCGCCAGCCAACTGAATAAAGTCCTGCAACAGGGGCGGGTAAACGGCAACGGCATGGCGCTGAACCTGACGGCGGCGCGTCATATTCCGGCGCAGACCATGCAGCCGCCGGAGCTGGATCTGCTGTTCCGGGTGCCGGACCAGCCGTCGATGGACGGCAACACGGTGGACATGGATCGCGAACGCACCAACTTCGCTGACAACAGCCTGAAATATCAGACCGACCTGACGCTGCTCAACGGTCAGATCAAGGGAATGATGTCGGTGCTGCAACAAGGATAAGGCCAATGTCTTTACTCAATATTTTTGATATCTCCGGCTCGGCGCTCTCGGCCCAGTCACAGCGGATGAATGTCAGCGCCAGCAATATGGCCAACGCCGATAGCGTCACCGGCCCGGATGGCGAACCCTATCGCGCGAAGCAGGTGGTGTTCGAAGTGGCCGCGGCGCCAGGGCAGCAGACAGGCGGCGTGCGCGTCTCGCAGGTGGTCGATGACCCGGCGCCCGCGCGTATGGTTTATCAACCAGGCAACCCGTTGGCCGATGCTAAGGGTTATGTGCGGATGCCGAACGTCGATGTGGTAAGCGAAATGGTCAATACCATCTCCGCCTCCCGCAGCTATCAGGCCAACGTCGAAGTGCTCAACACCACTAAGTCGATGATGATGAAAACCCTGACGTTGGGTCAGTAACCGGAGCTCCCGATGGCTATTGCCGCAACCACCAATGAATCGACCAACAACGCGGTTCTTGATTCCGCCAGCAAAAGCAGCACCAGCCAGGATCTGCATAACAGCTTCCTGACGCTGCTGGTGGCGCAGTTGAAAAATCAGGACCCGACCAACCCGATGCAAAACAACGAGCTGACCTCGCAGCTGGCGCAGATTAATACCGTACAAGGCATCGAAAAACTCAACACCACCCTTGGCGCGATCTCCGGGCAGATCAACAGCAACCAGTCGCTGCAGGCCAGCGCGCTGATCGGCCACGGCGTGATGGTACCGGGTAATAACATTCTGGTCGGCAGCAAAGAAGGCCAGGTCAGCACCACGCCGTTTGGCGTCGAACTGGAGCGCGCCGCCGACCAGGTGACGGCAACCATCACCAACGCCAACGGCCAGGTGGTGCGGACCATTGAAATTGGCGGCCTCACCGCCGGGGTGCACGCCTTCACCTGGGACGGCTCGCTGGATGATGGTACCGCCGCGCCGGACGGCGCCTATAAAGTGGCGATTAACGCCAAGGGCAACGGCGAGCAGCTGGTGGCGCGTAGCCTGCACTTCGGCATGGTTAACGGCGTGATTAACGACAGCAACGGCGCGAAGCTGGATCTCGGCCTTGCCGGTAACGCCAGTCTCGAAGAAGTGCGGCAGATCCTGTAATTCGCACCTGATTTTATCGATATCCTCAATATTTGGAGAGTAACATGGCCTTTTCTCAGGCAGTCAGCGGCTTAAATGCGGCGGCCACCAATCTCGACGTGATTGGCAACAATATCGCTAACTCCGCGACCGCGGGTTTTAAATCCGGCAGCGTGTCGTTCGCCGATATGTTCGCCGGTTCGCAGGTCGGACTGGGGGTTAAAGTTTCCGGGATCACCCAGAACTTTAAAGGCGGCACCACTACCGGCACCAGCCGCGCGCTGGATGTGGCGATTAACGGCAACGGCTTCTTCCGCATGCAGGATAAAGATGGCGGTATTTTCTACACCCGCAACGGCCAGTTTAAGCTGGACGAAAACCGCAATCTGACCAATATGCAGGGGCTGCAGCTGACCGGCTATCCGGCCGCCGGCACGCCGCCGACCATTCAGCAGGGCGCCAACCCGGTACCGCTGAGCATTCCGGAAGGGATGATGAACGCCAAAGCGTCGACTTCCGGCGAAATGGTCGCCAATCTGAAGTCGACGCATAAAGTGCCGGAGAACAAGACCTTCGACCCGGCGAAGCAGGACAGCTACAACTACGTCAACACCATCACCGCCTACGATTCGCTGGGTAACGCCCACAACATCAACGCCTATTTCGTGAAAACCGACGATAACAAATGGCAGGTCTATACCCAGGACGGCAGCGCGGCTGCGGTCAGCGCGGGCACCATGGAGTTCAATACCAGCGGCAACCTGGTCAGCGTTAACGGCCAGGCGGGCGAGTTCAGTATGACCATTCCGATGAGCGCGAAAGACGGCGCCCCGGCGCAGAACTTCACGCTCAGCTTCGCCGGTAGTATGCAGCAGAACGTCGGTAGCGATTCGGTGAGTAAAGTGGCGCAGGATGGTTATGCCGCCGGTGAATACACCAACTTCCAGATTAACGATGACGGTACCGTCGTCGGTATCTACTCCAACCAGCAGACCCAGGTCCTGGGGCAGATAGTGATGGCCAACTTCTCCAACCCGGAAGGGCTGGCGTCGCAGGGCGATAACGTCTGGCAGGAGACCGGCGCCTCGGGCCAGCCGCGGGTGGGACTCTCCGGCGGCGGCGGTTTTGGCAAGCTGACCAGCGGCGCGCTGGAGTCTTCCAACGTCGACCTGAGCCTGGAGCTGGTGAACATGATTGTCGCCCAGCGTAACTATCAGTCCAACGCCCAGACCATCAAGACGCAGGATTCGATCCTGCAGACGCTGGTCAGCCTGCGCTAACGGAACTGAGTTATGGATCACGCGATTTATACCGCGATGGGCGCCGCGCGCCAGACGCTGGAGCAACAGTCGATTACCGCCAACAATCTCGCCAACGCCTCGACGCCAGGCTTTCGCGCCCAGCTCGCCGCGCTGCGCGCGGTGCCGGTTGACGGGCCGAGCCTCGCCACCCGCACGCTGGTGGCGGCCTCGACGCCGGGCGCCGATATGAGCCAGGGGGCGCTGAACTACACCGGGCGCCCGCTGGACGTGGCGCTGCAGCAGGATGGTTTTCTGGCGCTCAGCCTGCCGGGCGGCGGCGAAGCCTATACCCGCAACGGCAGCATTCAGGTTTCAGCTAATGGTCAGTTGACGGTGCAGGGAATGCCGCTGCAGGGCGACGGTGGGCCGATTGAGGTACCGCCATCGGCGGAAATCACTATCGCGGCCGACGGCACCATTTCGGCGCTGAACCCCGGTGACCCACCTAACACCATCGCGCAGATTGGCCGCCTGAAGCTGGTGAAAGCCGATGCGCGCGAAGTGATGCGCGGCGATGACGGCCTGTTCCGCCTGACCCCGGAAACCCAGCAGCGCCGCGGCAATCTGTTGGCCAACGACCCGCAGGTGCGGGTCATGCCGGGCGTGCTGGAGGGCAGTAACGTCAAGCCGATGGAGACCATGGTCGATATGATCGCCAACGCCCGTCGCTTTGAAATGCAAATGAAGGTCATCCACAGCGTGGATGAGAACGAACAGCGGGCGAATTCTCTGCTGTCAGTCAGCTGATAGCCAGTCGGCCCGCGGCCAAAGGAAATAACCAATGATTCCCTCTTTATGGATTGCGAAAACCGGTCTTGATGCGCAGCAGACCAATATGGACGTGATCGCCAACAACCTGGCTAACGTCAGCACCAACGGTTTTAAACGCCAGCGCGCGGTGTTTGAAGATCTGCTTTATCAGACCATGCGTCAGCCGGGGGCACAGTCCTCCGAACAGACCACGCTGCCTTCCGGCCTGCAGATCGGTACCGGCGTGCGCCCGGTCGCCACCGAACGTCTGCATAGCCAGGGCAACCTGTCGCAGACCAACAACAGCAAAGACGTGGCGATTAAAGGCCAGGGCTTCTTCCAGGTGCTGCTGCCGGACGGCAGCCAGGCTTACACCCGTGACGGCTCGTTCCAGATCGATCAGAACGGCCAACTGGTGACCGCCAGCGGCTTCCAGGTGCAGCCGGCGATCACTATTCCGGCCAACGCGTTGACCATTACCATCGCCCGCGATGGCATCGTGAGCGTCACCCAGCAGGGTCAGACCGCCGCCCAGCAGGTCGGGCAACTGACGTTAACCACCTTTATTAACGACAGCGGCCTCGAAAGCGTGGGTGAGAACCTGTACCAGGAAACTGAAAGCTCCGGCGCGCCGAATGAGAGCACACCGGGCCTGAACGGCGCCGGTATGCTCTACCAGGGTTATGTCGAGACCTCTAACGTCAACGTGGCGGAAGAGCTCGTTAATATGATCCAGACCCAGCGCGCCTATGAGATCAACAGCAAAGCGGTTTCGACGTCGGATCAGATGCTGCAGAAACTGACCCAGCTGTAATGTTTTATGACGGGCGTCGCCTGCCGCGCCCGTCGCTTTTTTGGTGTAACAAAGGCGATACCCCGTGGTAACCACACATTCGATGGCCACCCTGCCGCGCCAGGGACAACGCTTGCTGGCGGGCATGGTGATGCTGACGCTGAGCGGCTGCGCGTACATTCCGCATAAACCGTTAGTCGATGGTTCGACCTCGGCGCAGCCCGCGCCGCCGACCGCGCCGGTACCGAACGGCTCAATTTTTCAGGCCGCGCAGCCGATGAACTACGGCTATCAGCCGCTGTTCGAAGACCGCCGCCCGCGCAATGTTGGCGACACGCTGACTATTGTGTTGCAGGAAAACGTCAGCGCCAGCAAGAGTTCTTCCGCCAATGCCAGCCGTAACGGTTCCAGCAAGTTTGGCGTCGCCACCGCGCCGCGCTACTTAGACGGCCTGCTGGGCAACGCCCGCGCCGATATGGATATTTCCGGCGATAACAGTTTTGGCGGTAAAGGCGGGGCGAACGCCAATAACACCTTCAACGGCACCATTACCGTCACCGTTAATCAGGTGTTGAGCAACGGCAACCTGCACGTGGTGGGGGAAAAACAGATCGCCATTAACCAGGGCACCGAGTTCATCCGCTTCTCCGGGGTGGTTAACCCGCGCACCATCAGCGGTAGCAACTCGGTTACCTCAACGCAGGTGGCGGACGCGCGCATCGAGTATGTCGGCAACGGCTACATCAATGAAGCGCAGACGATGGGCTGGCTGCAGCGGTTCTTCCTCAACGTCTCCCCGTACTAATGAGCGGGCCATTTGCGCTGTTACTGAAAAGAGATTCACATGGTTAAAAAACTCATCATTGCGCTATTAATCGGCGCGGCCAGCTTACCGGCGACGGCGGAGCGTATTCGCGATCTGGTGACGGTACAGGGCGTGCGCGATAACGCCTTAATCGGCTACGGCCTGGTGGTGGGGCTCGACGGCTCCGGCGACCAGACCATGCAAACGCCGTTTACCACCCAAAGCCTGAGCAACATGCTATCCCAGCTCGGCATTACCGTGCCGCCCGGCACCAACATGCAGCTAAAAAATGTCGCCGCGGTGATGGTCACGGCGAAGCTGCCGCCCTTCGCACGCGCGGGGCAGAATATCGATGTGGTGGTCTCATCAATGGGCAACGCCAAAAGCCTGCGCGGCGGGACCTTGCTGATGACGCCGCTCAAAGGGGTGGATAACCAGGTTTATGCGCTGGCGCAGGGCAACGTGCTGGTGGGCGGCGCCGGCGCGGCGGCGGGCGGCAGCAGCGTACAGGTCAATCAGTTGGCCGGCGGACGCATCAGCAACGGCGCCACCATCGAGCGCGAACTGCCGACCACGTTCGGCAGCGGTGGGGTGCTCAACCTGCAGCTCAATGATGAAGATTTCACCCTCGCGCAGCAGATTAGCGATGCGATTAACCGCCAGCGCGGCGGCGGCACCGCATCGCCACTTGATGCGCGTACCATTCAGGTACTGGTACCGCAGGGCAATAGCTCGCAGGTGCGTTTCCTCGCCGAGATCCAGAATATCAACGTTAACGTTGGCGCCATGGACGCCAAAGTGATCATCAACTCGCGTACCGGTTCGGTGGTGATGAATCGCGAGGTGATTCTTGATTCCTGCGCGGTGGCTCAGGGCAACCTGTCGGTGGTGGTCGACCGACAAACCAGCGTCAGCCAGCCGACGACGCCGTTCGGCGGCGGCCAGACGGTGGTCACGCCGAATACCCAGATTTCAATGCAGCAGCAGGGCGGTTCGCTGCAGAAAATCAACGCCAGCGCCAACCTCAACAACGTGGTGCGCGCGCTGAACGCGCTGGGGGCGACGCCAATCGACCTGATGTCGATTCTGCAAGCCATGCAAAGCGCCGGCTGCCTGCGCGCCAAACTGGAAATTATCTAATGGCCAGCGATGTTATGGCGATGTCGGGCGCCGCCTATGACGCCCAGGCGCTGAACGGCCTGAAGCGCGATGCCGCCGCCGATCCGCAGGGCAACCTCAAGCAGGTGGCGCAGCAGGTCGAAGGCATGTTTGTACAGATGATGCTAAAGAGCATGCGCGCCGCGCTACCGCAGGATGGCGTACTCAGCAGCGACCAGACCCGGCTTTACACCTCGATGTACGATCAGCAGATTGCTCAGCAGATGTCGCAAAAGGGATTAGGGCTGGCCGACATGATGGTCAAGCAGATGACCAACGCCAACGCGGTCCCCAGCGAAACGGCGGGCACCGCGCCGATGGCGCTGGATAATGAGGTGCTGCAGACGCTGCCGAATCAGGCGCTGGAGCAGATGATCCGCCGGGCGGTGCCGAAAGCGCCGCCGGCCGCCGCGCCGCTATCGCTCAACAACGGCAATTTTGTTGCCCGTCTGTCAATGCCGGCGCGCGCCGCCAGCGAGCAGAGCGGGATCCCGCATCAGCTGATTGTCGCCCAGGCGGCGCTGGAATCCGGCTGGGGGCAGCGCGAAATCCCGACCGCTGACGGTACGCCGAGCTACAACCTGTTTGGTATTAAAGCTGGGGGCAACTGGAAGGGGCCGGTTACCGAGATCACCACCACTGAGTTTGAACAGGGGGTGGCGAAGAAGGTGAAGGCCAAATTCCGCGTCTACGATTCCTACTTCTCGGCGATTGCTGATTACGTCAAGCTGCTGACCAACAACCCGCGCTATGCCTCGGTTGCCGAAGCGTCCACTCCGGAGCAGGCGGCGCACGAGCTGCAGCGCGCAGGTTACGCCACCGACCCGCAGTACGCCAGCAAGCTGGTCAGCGTGATTCAGCAGATGAAGCACGCCGGGGCGCAGGCGGTGAAAGCCTATGCCGCGGATATTAACGATCTGTTCTAGGTTCGGAGGTCGCGCCTTCTCCGGGCTACCAAATCGCACAGCGCGTAGGCCGGATAAGCGTAGCGCCATCCGGCATAAAAGCGGCTGCGGAATTTTGCAGGCAGATTTACTCAAGTTTTTACTTCTCCGGTCGATAACAAGGGCAAGCTGAGCGAATTGACTTGGCAGCATAAGGAACCCTGATGTCCAATAGCTTAATCAATACGGCGATGAGCGGACTGAATGCGGCGCAGGTGGCGCTCAGTACCGTCAGCAACAATATCTCTAACTACAACGTGGCGGGTTATAACCGGCAGACGGCGATTCTGGCCCAAAACGGCGGCCTGGCCACCATGAACGGTTTTATCGGTAACGGCGTGACCGTGACCAGCGTGAACCGCGAATATAACCAGTTCATCACCAACCAGTTGCGCGGCGCGCAGAGCGCGGCCGGTTCGCAGAACGCCTACTACGAAAAGATTTCGCAGATCGATAATCTGCTGGCCAGCAAAACCAATACCCTGTCGGGCAGCCTGCAGGATTTTTTCACCAATTTGCAGAACCTGGTGAGCAACGCCGGCGACGACGCGGCGCGCCAGACGGTGCTGGGTAAGGCTAACGGCCTGGTCAACCAGTTTAATAATACCGATAAATATCTGCGCGACATGGATAGCGGCGTTAATCAGCAGATTAATGACACTGCCCAGCAGATTAACAGCTATAGCCAGCAGATTGCTCGTCTTAACGATGAGATTACCCGCCTGCGCGGCAGCGCCAGCGGCGAACCGAACGCGCTGCTCGATCAGCGCGATCAGCTGGTCAGCGAACTCAACCAACTGGTGGGCGTTCAGGTAACCCAGCAGGACGGCGACGCCTATACCGTCTCCTTCGCCAACGGCCTGACCCTGGTGCAGGGCAACAACAGCTATCAGGTGGAAGCGATCCCTTCCAGCAGCGACTCTTCGCGCCTGACTCTCGGCTATAACCGCGGCAGCGGCGCCAGCGAAGTGCCGGAAGGGCAGATCACCAGCGGCAGCCTGAGCGGCGTGCTGCGTTTTCGCAGCGAGACGCTGGACGGCGTGCGCAATCAGCTCGGCCAACTGGCGCTGGCGATGGCTGATAGCTTTAACCAGCAGCACCGCGAGGGCTTCGATCTCAACGGTGAGCAGGGGGGCGATTTCTTCAGCTTCAGCGGCGCGCGGGTGGTTGATAACATGCGCAATACCGGCGATGCCTCGCTGTCGGTCTCCTATACCGATACCAGCAAGGTAAAAGCCAACGACTACCGCGTGGAGTATGACGGCGCCAACTGGCAGGTCAGCCGTCTGCCGGACAACGTCAAAGTCAACGCCACCGCCGGTAAAGATGCAGACGGTAACCCGACGCTGAGTTTTGATGGTCTCGAAGTCAGTATTGATGGCAACCCGCAGCAGAAAGATAGCTTTACGGTGAAGCCGGTCAGCGACGTGGCGGGCAACCTGAAAGTGGCGATTACCGATTCAGCGAAAATCGCCGCCGCCGGTAAAGATGACAGCGGCCGCGGCGATAACGATAACGCTAAAAAACTGCTCGATCTGCAGACCAAAAACCTGGTGGATGGCAAAGCGACGCTCAGCGGCGCCTACGCCGGGATCGTCAGCGGCGTGGGCAACCAGACCGCCGCCGCGAAGGTGAGCAGCGAATCGCAGTCCAGTATCGTCACCCAACTGGCCCGTCAACAGCAGTCGCTCTCCGGGGTAAACCTCGACGAAGAGTATGGCGAGCTCCTGCGTTTCCAGCAGTACTACATGGCGAACGCCCAGGTGATCCAGACCGCCAGCTCGCTGTTCGACGCGCTGCTGAATATTCGTTGATTGTATTGAGGAACTGACAGCATGCGCATGAGCACCAGCATGATGTACCAACAGAACATGACCGGCATCACCGGCAATCAGTCGCTGTTTATGAAGGCCGCCGAGCAGCTTTCAACCGGCAAGAAGGTGATTAATCCCTCCGACGATCCGCTGGCGGCATCGCGGGCGGTGATGCTGTCGCAATCGCAGGCCGAGAACAATCAGTACACCCTGGCGCGCACTTTCGCCCGCCAGAGCGTATCGATGGAAGAGACCGTGCTTTCCGGAGCCACCTCGACGATTTCTGATATCAAGGCGCTGATCGTTAACGCCGGCGGCACCGAGAGCGATAACGACCGCGATTCGCTGGCGACCCAGCTACAGGGGCTGAAGGATCAACTGCTCAACCAGGCCAACAGTACCGACGGCAACGGACGCTACCTGTTTGGCGGCTATGAGAGTGACAAGCCGCCGTTTGTCGATACTAACGGCAAGATTAGCTATCAGGGCGGCAATAAAACCGTTGAACAGAAGGTCGACGCCAACCGTACGATGACCATCGGCCATACTGGTAATTCGGTATTTATGGCGCTGACCAGCAATCCGAAGCCGGAGCCGGACGGCAGCGCGCCGGTGGCCGATGTGTTCGCCAGTATCGATATTGCGCTGGAAGCGTTGAGAACGCCGCTGCAGGGGGCCGATGACGCCACCAAACAGCAGGTGAACGATGCGCTGGCGAAGGCCAACCGCGGCCTCGATAACTCCTACAACAAGGTATTGAGCGTGCGCGCCGAGCTGGGCAACCAGCTGCAGGAAATGGATCAGCTCGATAGCATCGGTAAAGAGCGTGATATGACCAACCAGCTGCAGATGAGCGCCCTGACCGATGCTGACCTTGCGGAATCCATCTCTTCTTATTTTATGCAGCAGGCGGCGCTGCAGGCATCTTATAAAACCTTCAGCGATATGCAGGGCATGTCGCTGTTTCAGATGAATCGCTAATCACGAATAACCACTTTTTCATTTAGCACCTTGGCACGTCATCCCGTTCTCTCTGTGTACGCGGGGTGAGGTGCCCTTTTTTTATCAGGTGGAAGTGGGGGGCTCTCAGCGACAAATTCACCACATCATAGCGTGTAAACTCAAACCGGATCCCAACCCTCACACCATATCCTCTCAAGGAGAATTCCGGATGTTTACTCATATGCGTATCGCCAAACCCGTCACCGATCTTGCAAGGTCCTGTTTGATGTATTGTCAGGGATTGGGCTTACACAAAATTGCTGAATTCAACGATCACGATGGTTTTAATGGAATAATGTTAGGGCGAGAGGAATTGAGCTGGCATATAGAATTCACCTGGTGCCAGTATCATCCAGTACAACCCTTGCAGACGGAGGAGGATCTACTCGTGCTGTATTATCCGGATAAGAAGGCGTGGTCAGATGCTTGCGCCAGAATGCGCGAAGCAGGTTTCAGCATGACGAGTTCTTTTAACCCTTATTGGGATATCAATGGCCAAACGTTCGTTGATCCAGATGGCTATAGGGTGGTGCTCCAGAATAAGGCGTGGCGATAAATACTTGCGCTTCAATTTCATGGTACTGCCTTCGCAGACCATGACGACCAATCTGGGCTGTATCTGGCGGCGAGCGCTTACAAAGTTATGGCGATGTCAGCTGATCTTTAATCTCATCAAACAGGGCAATTAAATGATCGGCCACCACTCTGACGCGCCGCGAATGGGCTAAATCGGAATGCATCACCAGCCATAGGGTTTGGTCGACACCGATATCCGCATTCACGCACTGCAGGCCATTTTTCCGCGCCATAAAGTGTGGCAACACGCCCAGCCCCAGGCCGGCTGAAACCGCCGACAGCTGCGCCAGCAGCGTGTTGGCTTCCACCCGGCACGGCCTGCCGCGAAGCGTCCGAGTTATCCAGCGCGCGGCGGGCAGATGCTGGTGTGATTCTGGCCAGCCAATGTACTGAGCATGGTTGAACGCGACGTCGGTAGAGCCTGCTAGTCCGCTATCGGCGCTGTACAGACCAAACCCCACCTTCCCGAGACGCTTCAGCGTCAGGTTGCCGCTTTCCGGTTTGACCATTCGAATGGCTAAATCGGCATCCCGTCGATGCAGGTTGACGGATTGCACACCGCTGAGCACCTCGACCCGCAGGTCGGGATATTTTTCCATCAAGCCTTTGAGTGAAGGCAGAATAAAATGCGCCGCCAGATTGTCCGAGGTAGCCAGCCGGACCAGTCCGGCCACGTTCCCCTGCAGCCTCGCCGTCTCGCCAAAAGCGAGCCCTGCATGCTCAAGCGCCTCTGCTCGCGCCAGCAGCGCCTTGCCATCATCTGTTAGCCGGTAGCCGTTTTGATGCCGGCTGAAAAGGGGGACGGCCAATGATTTTTCCAGCCGGTCGAGTCTTCGTGACAGAGTTGCGATGCCCATATCCATAGTTTCTGCCGCGCCGCTTAGCGTACCTGAGCGGGCCACAGCCAGAAAAATCCGCGTATCGTCCCAGTTAAAATCTGCTTTCATTATTTTCCATTTTTGGAAAACGGCTCTCCGTTTTCATGTCTGTTTTATCACTTCTCCTGGAATGATACTGCACTTCACCTCAAGAGAAGGCAATAAGCAACGACGCGGAACTTCAACCGTATCAGGCAAGCCAACTCTTTTTTAGCCATTTACCCAGGGATACAGAAGACATGAACGACCTCGTTTTACAGGCCAACCCGACGCCAGTGCGCGCATGGCTCGCCGTAGCTGCGCTGGGAGCCAGCGCATTTTCGATTGTGACCAGCGAACTGGCGCCGGTCGGTATGCTCAGCGCGCTGGCGAACGATTTGCATCAGTCGCAGGCGGGAGCGGGTCTTGCCGTCACCGCTTATGGTTGGGTGGCCGCGCTGGCCGCTTTACTGGCCGGCGCGATCCCCGCCCGGATTTCACGGAAGGCGCTATTGATTGTATTGATGTTAATCCTCGCATTTTCTTGTCTGGCGGCGACGCAGTCGCACACCATGCAGACGTTTATGACGGCGCGGATGACAGGGGCGCTGGCGCATGGCGCATTCTGGGCGCTAATAGGCACCGTGGCGGTACAACTGGTACCGGTTGATAAACTGGGGCTGGCCACCTCGGTGATTTTCGCCGGTGTTTCGGCGGCCAGCGTGCTGGGCGTGCCGCTATCGAGCTTTATTGCCGACATGGTCGGCTGGCGACAGGCATTCAGTGCGATTTCACTGCTCTCATTAGCCACCGCCGTGGCTTTGCTCTGGACGCTTCCCACGCTGGCGGCTCCGCAGCCGTTGAGGCTGAAGGTTTACATTGGGATAGTTAAAAATCCGCTACTGCTTTCATTGTTCGGCGCTACAGCTTGCATTATTTCCGCGCATTTTGCTGCCTTCACCTATCTTGAGCCGTTGCTAACGCAAACCCGTGGTATACCGACATCAACGATTTCCGCGCTGTTATTGATGTCAGGACTTTCCGGGCTGCTGGGAAATCTCATCGCCGGCAAACTCATCGATCGACATATCCGAGTGCTGATTATGACATCACTGCTGCTCAGCTCAGGCGCGCTGGGGATGCTGAGTATCAGGGGTGGGTCAGCACTTCCTGTTTGGTTCGTCGCGATATTGCTCGGCGTATGGGGCGCGGGCATGGCTATCGTGTTCGTTGGTTTGCAAACCTGGCTGTTGCGTAGCGCAGGGGAGGCGACGCAGCCGGCATCCGCGATCTACGTCGCCATTTTCAATGCCGCCATCGGTACTGGCGCGCTTGTCGGCGGCCTGGTATCGGCAAAGCTTGGTCTTTCTTCACTGACGTTACTGGCGGCGGTGGCGATGATCTGCGGTATGGCGCTGGTCTGGAAGCTGAAAAGCCCCAGGGCGATATAACGCTTTACTCATCGAATAGTCATCCGTAAATGGACAGAGTGAATGGGTCTGGCAGACGTAAGGTTTGCCAGATATCTGGCTGCGATGAGTGGCATAACATTATAACTTATTGAAATTAAATTGTTTTTGTTTTTTCTCAACGTTCTCCGTCTTTAGCGACTTTAAAACATCTGTGATTCACCTCTTATTTACATCATTTAAACCAATCGTTAACTGGATAAAAACACGCCAGCCTCGTTATAGTAGTTTTGTAAAATAAAACACGGTTGTACATAGTACAACAATTGCGAGGTGTTCATGGAGATCGTTACCGCACCGCATCTTGCGGTCAGAAACGAGTGGCTTGCGTTACATCGTGAGCCGCCACTACAACCCGAGCTGCCCATTATTGATGCGCATCATCATCTCTGGGATCGGCAAACCGGACGCTATCTCACCCATGAGTTCAGCGACGATATCCAGACCTCAGGGCATCGCGTTTTCTCCTCGGTCTACGTGCAATGCCGCTCTATGTTGCGTCGCCACGGGCCGGAAACGTTGAAACCGCTTGGTGAAATTGAGTTTGCCAGCGGGATAGCCGCGATGTTCGCCAGCGGACATTATGCAAACGCTCTTGGATGTGAAGCCATCATCGGCGGCCTGAGCTTGCTGGCGGGCGATGCGATGCAGCCTGCCATCGAGAGTGCGCTGGCTTTATCAGGCGGGCGGTTGCGCGGAATGCGTAATCCACTGGCCTGGCATCCGGATCCGCGGGTCACGTCCAGCCCGGTTACACCACCGGCAGGACTGGCCCTGAGCGAACCGTTCCGCCGGGGCGCTGCCTGCCTCGCACAAAATGGATTGTCGCTTGATGTGTGGGTTTACCACACGCAACTGGATGAAATTGCCGAGCTGGCGCGGCAAATACCAACGCTACAGATTGTGCTCGATCACTGCGGCGGGCCTGTCGGCGTAGGGCCTTATTCAGAAAGAGATCCTGACATGTTTCAGCAGTGGCGAAGCAGTATGCGACATCTGGCGGAACTGCCGAACGTATGCGTAAAAATTAGCGGATTTGGTATGACGGTCAGGGGATTTCCCTTCGCAGCGGCAGAAACGCCGCCGGATTCGCAAATGCTGGCACAGGCATGGCAACCGTGGTTTGAGACCATCATTGCTCTTTTCGGTGCGGAACGCTGCATGTTCGCCAGCAATTTTCCGGTCGACAAAGGCATGTTCAGCTACGGCGTCTTCTGGAATGCCTGCAAACGCCTGGCGCAACAGGCTTCCCCTGATGAACAGGCGCAATTGTTCTGGCGCACTGCCGCAACCTGCTACCGGATAACCTCTGTGGAGAATATCAATGACCAGTAAAAGCGAGCTCAAGCAGTTTACTGCGACTAAAGCGACGCCTGACGCTTTGCCTCAGCACGTGGCTGAGAAACGAACGCTGGCGCTGGGCGGCCTTGGCTGGGCATTTGAAAGCTACGACTCATTTCTACTCTCATTATTATTGCCGGTATTAGGAGTGGTGTTTGGCGTGAATAAAAGCGAACTTGGACTGTTTATCAGCGTCACGGCCGGTGGACAGATCATCGGCGGGATCCTGTTTGGTTTTATCGCCGATAAAATTGGTCGGGTAAAAACGGCCATGACCTGTATCGCCATCTATTCACTCTTTTCCGGACTGTTAGCCTTTACGCACGATCAACAACATTTCGCGCTTTTGCGTTTTTGCGGTGCGCTGGGTATGGGCGGAATGTGGACGTCAGGTGCGGCGCTGATTGCTGAAACCTGGCGGCCAGAGCGGCGCGCGCGCGGCGGCGCTTTGATGCAAATGGGCTTACCCGTTGGCGCTATTCTGGCTATCAGCCTGACGGCAATCGTGAGCTCGGTTAACGGCGGCCTGGAGCAGGGCGCATGGCGCTATCTGTTTATGATCGGCGCGCTGCCGGTATTCATTATGAGCGTGGTGGCCTGGTTCACGCCGGAATCACAGGTTTGGCTTGCACGACAGCAGGGGAAAGCTAAGCGCACTCAACCTGCCTCGAAACTGGGCAAACACAATCTGAAAGGCCTGCTGCTGGCTTTCGTCTTTATCTTCTTTATTCAGTATCTATTCTGGGGGGTATTTACCTGGACACCCACCTATCTACGAGAAGTAAAACATCTGGATTTTCTACATAGCCTGAAATTTGTGCTCGCGCTGCAGGTCGGGGCGATCGCAGGCTTTCTGGTCTTTTCAGTACTGGCGGATAAATGGGGACGCCGTCCGATGTTCCTGATTTATCTGTTAACGGGGGCCATTGCCGTCGCGCTTTACCTTGTGACCACTCAACCCTTCATTCTGATGCTGGCGATTTTCATGGCTGGTTTTGGTGTTAACGGGATTTTTGCCGGATCTGGACCATTCCTTGCAGAAATCATCGGAGACACGTCATCGCGTGGCTTCCTGATGGGGCTCGCCTATAACGGAGGCCGGCTGGGCGGATTTATCGCGCCCCTGCTCATCGGCGCTGTGGCCAGCGCCGGCGGTTTCACTGCGGGACTGGCAACTACCGTGGTCGCCTTCCTGGCGGCAATGGTGGTGGTGTGGCTGGCGCCAGAAACCAGAGGCGTCAAGCTGAAGTAAGGCATGATATCTCTACATCGTTTTCCTGATAAACATAATGAAACCCTGCGAGGAAACAATGACCGATCAATTACCGAATAGCGCTATCGACAACGATGCGCTGGAAAAAGAGACCATGCGGCGGGTTATCTGGCGCATCCTGCCTTTTCTGGTCGTAAGCTATCTGGTCTCGATTATTGACCGGGGCAATATAGGTATGGCTGCGCTACAGATGAATGAGGATCTGGGCCTGAGCAAGGCGGCTTTTGGCTTCGCCAGCAGCTTATATTTTGTCGCCTACTTTATATTTGAGGTACCCAGCAACCTGGCGATGCAGAAGGTGGGCGCGCGACTGTGGCTCCCGCGGATAATGATCAGTTGGGGAGTGGTATCGATGTGCATGGCGCTGGTGCAAAATACAACCTCCCTTTATATCGTGCGTTTTCTGCTGGGTGCGGCGGAAGCGGGCTTTTTCCCAGGTGTGGTGCTCTATCTTACCTGGTGGATCCCTTCGCGTTACCGTGCGCGCATTATTGCCTCTTTTATGGTGGCCATTCCGCTGGCTAACTTTATCGGTTCACCGCTTTCAGGTTTGATCCTGACGCTGGATGGCTGGTTTGGGCTGCGCGGCTGGCATCTGTTATTCATTATTGAGGGGCTGCCTGCGGTGCTGCTGGGGATAGCCGCATTTTTTATCCTGCGGGACCGCCCACATCAGGCTGGCTGGTTGAACGAGCGGCAGAAAGCGTGGCTGGAAAACACCCTTCAGGCAGAGCGTCAACAGCAGAAACAGATCGGCCACATCAGCACATGGCAGCTGTTGAAGCACCGCCAAATCTGGCTGATGGCGCTGATTTATGCCGGCGCGTCGTCTGCTGGCACCACGCTTAGCGTCTGGTCTCCACAGCTACTGAAGTCTTTCCATCTTGATAACCTGACTACCGGGCTGCTTAATGCTATCCCCTATGGCCTGGCCTCGGTGCTGATGATTGTCTGGGGGCGGAGTTCGGATCGCACTAATGAACGTCGCTGGCACACGGCTCTCACCCTCTTTATGATTGCGGCTGGCGTATTCGCGGCGTTCATCAATCTCTCGCTGCCGATTACCATTGTTATTCTCAGTACCATATTAATTGGCGCTTATTCGGCGAAGGGGCCATTCTGGGCGCTGGCCTCAGGCTGGATGAGCAGCACCTCAGCCGCCGCGGGGCTGGCGGCAATCGGCGCGATAGCTAATCTGATTGGCGGAGTGGTGATGGTGAATGCCTATGGTGTGATTAGCGAACAGACAGGAAGCCATACGCTGGCGATGCTACCACTGGCTGGCTTGTGCCTGGCAGGCGGTATCGCGGTGCTGTTCATGGGACGCCGTTACTCGCAGCCTGCCGGTCAGGAAAAACCGGTCACCCATTAATAAGCAAAGGCGGGATTTTTCCCGCCTTTTCAACATACGTTATTCTTTTATATCGTAAAACGTTTCGCAGAAGGATTTACTGGCTCCTAACTTGATCGACAGGCGGTTGGCCGTCTCGCGCATTAGCTGGCTGAGGCCGCTCTCTTTGCGGTCCGCAGTCAGACGCGATGACGGTCCTGTCAGCGCCAGTGCCGCGATGGGGTTATCGTGGACGCCAAAAACCGGCATCGCGAAGGCCGCGGTGTGCGGATCGCGCGCGCCAGAGGTATAGAACGGCAGCGTTTCTTCGTCTTCCGAAAGCGCCTCACCCAGTCCCCAATGACGTAAAACTTTGCTGATAGCGGAGCCATCCAGTGGAAATTGACTGCCGGGCAGGTTGCTATGGCGTAATCCCTCTGAAGCTTCGGCGCGGAACAGACACAGGCGTTGGCCGCCCTCTATCACATACCAGCTCGCGCTTTCACTGGAGGCCTGAGACAGCGCCTGCAATTCCGGTTGTACAATTCTCGCAAGCTGAAATGATTGCTCATAAAGCTTGCCGAGATAGAGCAGACGGTGGCCGAGCGTATAGGTGCCATCATCATGCCGGATAATGTAGTTCATACGCTCAAGCGAATTCATTAAGCGATAAACGGTGGTTTTGTGGTATCCCGAAAGCTGGGCCAGCTCAGTTAACGTCAGGCTGTCATTACCGGGCCGGAAGCAATCCAGTAAAGCGAGCGCCTTTTCAACGGCAATTACGCCTTCATTCCCCATCATTTTCTCCTTTTGGCCGAACAAAATTGTACCTGAATTTTGTGATTAACATCGTGTTTACATCACAAACACGCTCTCAGCGCTGGCGAAAAGAGAAGCAATGCTCGTATAGTTGTTTTATATAGTACATATGTGTTGTACGTAGTAAAACAAATGGAGACTAACCATGCCTGCATCACAACAGAAATTAATCAATGTGGATATTGAGCGCGTTAGCGCGGAGGAGGTCCGTCAGGCCGCTGAATATCAGGCGGCGATTCTCGCCGACGTGGCCGGACGCCGCGGCACATTACATGGCCGTATCAAGCCACTGGCGCCACACATGGCAGTGGCCGGCCCGGCGATTACCGTAGAGGTCCGTCCGGGAGATAATCTGGCTATTCACGCGGCGATGGCCGTCGCCAAACCTGGCGATGTGTTAGTGATAGACGGCAAGGGCGATCTCTCCTGCGCTTTACTCGGTGAGATCATGGCCACGCAGGCGCAGGCCAGCGGCATCGCAGGTATCATCATTGACGGCGCAGTTCGCGATGCTGAAACCTTAAGTAAACAAAGCTTTCCTGTTTTCGCAGCCGGTCTTAATCCGTGTGGTCCCACCAAGTTCATTCCAGGCCGGGTCAATCATGCTATTTCGGTCGCGGGCGCCGCGGTGCAGGCGGGTGACCTGGTGGTAGGGGATATTGACGGCGTGGTGGTTATTCCCCGCGATGAAGTAGGCACCATCATTGAGCTGGCGAAAGGTAAACTGGAAGGGGAAGTCAAACGTCTGTCGGCTATCCACGATGGCGATCTTCGCCCACACTGGCTGGAGAATGCGTTGCGTCAGGCGGGTATGCTGAGCGAAGGGGAGGCATTGCCATGAGCGCTAAAAAAGTCGTACTGGTAACCGGCAGCGATTTGGCCGAAGCGGCGCTCGGCATGCTGGAAGATTATGAACTCGTGTTTGCTGGCCGCCAACCAACAGAAAACCAACTGACAGAATTATGTCAGCAGCATAATCCGGTCGCCATATTAGTGCGCTATGGCAAGATTACGGCATCTGTGATGGATGCCGCTCCGGCGTTGAAGGTCATTTCCAAGCATGGCAGCGGCATTGATGTCATTGACGTCGAAGCGGCGGCGGCGCGCGGCATCATGGTTCGCGCGGCGACAGGCGCTAACGCCGCGGCGGTTTCAGAACACGCCTGGGCATTAATTCTGGCCTGTGCCAAGTCAATCATTCCGCTTGACCGCCGCCTGCGCGAAGGGCACTGGGATAAATCGACGCATAAATCGCTCGAACTGGAAGGCAAAACGCTGGGGCTGATTGGTCTGGGGGCGATTGGCAGTCGGGTGGCGAAA
This sequence comes from Klebsiella sp. CN_Kp104, assembly GCF_040064515.1. Classification (NCBI taxonomy): domain Bacteria; kingdom Pseudomonadati; phylum Pseudomonadota; class Gammaproteobacteria; order Enterobacterales; family Enterobacteriaceae; genus Klebsiella; species Klebsiella sp. CN_Kp104. The sequence continues at coordinate 313,850 of NZ_JBEAII010000001.1, forward strand.
ATTGCCGGCGCCTTCGGTATGAAGGTGTTGGCTTACGATCCTTATGCCGCCACGGTTCCTCCCGGATGCGAACGTGTTGATGTACTCGAAGACCTTCTCGCGCAGGCTGATGTTGTCTCCCTTCATTGTCCCTTAACGCCGCAAAATCGGGGAATGATAAATGCCGTTACGCTGGCACAGTGTAAACCCGGCGCCATCCTGGTTAATACCGCGCGGGGCGGATTAATCGACGATGCAGCGCTGGCAGCGGCATTAAAAGGGGGGGCGTTGCGCTGGGCGGCGCTCGATAGCTTTAACAGCGAACCACTCACTACGCCGCACATCTGGGAGCGGGTCGAAAATGTCATTCTGTCTCCGCACGTTGGCGGCGTAAGCGACGCCTCTTACGTCAAAATGGGTACCGCCGCCGCGGCCAATATTCTACAGGTAGTGCAGGATTCATCGCAGACTGAAACAGCGTACTAACTTGCCTTTCAGCAGCTCCGCTCTTTCGGGGCTGCTGTGCTTTTTGCAAAGAGCAAGCTGAGTGATGCTGTAACCAATGTTATTGCCCCGCAAAATTAACCAGCGCTTCGCCATCGAGGCGATAGCGTACCCATTCGCTTTGCGCCGTGGCGCCAATACTGAGGTAAAAATCAATGGCCGGCTGGTTCCAGTCCAGCACACTCCACTCAAGGCGTCCGCAGCGGCGCGCAACCGCATACCGGGCAATGGTTTTTAGCAGCGCTCGACCCGCGCCCTGGCCGCGATAATCCGGTGAGATATACAAATCTTCCATATAAATACCGTTGCGTCCGAGCCAGGTTGAATAGCTGGTGAAGAACACGGCATAGCCCGCCGTTTTACCGTCAATTTCGCAGATCAGCGCTTCGGTCTTACTGTCGTCGCCAAACAAGGTTTCGCGGATCTCGTCGGGGGTAGTAACCACTTCCTGCGGGGCTTTTTCATACACCGCCAGCTCATAAATCATGTTGTAGATGGCAGAAGCATCGTCCGGACGGGCCTGTCGAATCGTAATACTCATTATTTTTCCTGTCGTATTCACACGTTAATGATATTGATGACGCTAAGCATAGGGGGTATTGTCAGAAGAATTAAGTGCAATGAAATCACCCAATGATGAATATTATGCATCCGGCGCTCAGACGCCTCGATCTCAATCTGTTGCTTGTTTTTGATGCCATCTATCGCCACAGTTCCGTTCGTCTCGCCGCCGATGAGCTGGCGATGAGTACATCCGCGTTGAGCCACGCGCTGTCGCGGCTGCGCGTGGCGCTGAACGATCCGTTGTTTTTTCGCGAAGGGCATCGGATGTGCCCGAGCGTCTATGCCACGCAGCTCGCACCCTCCATCGCTTCAGTATTAAAATTGCTTAATCAGGAACTCACGCGACAGCCGGAATTTAGTGCCGCCGACAGCACAGAGCGGATCCAGATAGCCATTACCGATTTCACCGCGTTATGCATTTTCCCTGCGCTAATGCAAAAGCTGCAGCATGAAGCGCCGGGCCTGCGTTTTGAGCTCCGTTATTTGCCACATAGCCCGGCGCTGACGGAGCTACTGGCGGGGGAGGTGGATCTGGCGCTGGGCTTCAGCACCGCTGAAGATATTCGTCATCATGAACTCGAGGAAATTGACTGGTTTGAGGATGAGTATGTGGTGATCAGCCATACCCGTCGCACGGCGCTGACGCTGGCGGATTATCTCGCCGCGCGCCATCTGGTGGTCACGCCGTGGAACGAAAAGCAGGGGGTGTTGGATTTACGTCTGCAGGAATTAGGCTATACCCGGCAGATAGCGCTCAAAACCCCCTCAATGCTTAGCGCGCCGTTTATTGTGGCGCAAAGCGATCTGTTAATGGCGATTCCTCGTTATGCCGCAGAGAAGTTCCTTCATGCCGCCCCGATCGCGATTTTTCCTTTGCCGTTTGCCATCAGCCCGTTCACCGTGAAGATCTTTTCCCATAAACGCGGCGGGCAGCGAGGGGCAACCAAATGGCTGAAGACGGCGCTACAAAGCCTGGCGTTGGCAGAGAATGCCGGGAGTTTTTAACCTCAAAAAACCGAACTTAAAATAACTATCGCAATAGTAACCGTCGCGACAAAACCGGTCTGAAAGGCGAGTGTCCGGATAACGGGGATCCCGGCGGTATACGCAATATAATGGACGATGCGCGCGAGCAAATAAATTGTAGCCGCAATTAACGTTATGGCGTTATTGACGTTAAGCAACGCGGCGACCACAACCAGTGGGGCAAAAATAACGAGGTTTTCTACCGCGTTGGCGTGCGCCTTTTGCGCACGCTGCGCCCAGGGCGCCAGCCCGGTTGACGGCGAATGGCCATTACCCGCTGCGGGCGCGACGTTAACGCGCGTGGCTCTGGCAATAATATAGGGGATCCACATCATAACCGTTAGCAGACAAATTAACGTAAGGATAATCAGTTCAGGGTTATTTTTCATGTTATTTGGCTCTGGTAATTAATAACGATAGAGGAAAGTCTATGGCTAAGGTTAAAATAGAACCATATGCAAAAATGACAATTTCAATACCATTAACGACATGAAGATAAATATTCTGGCTCTGGATGGCGTTTTCGACACCGGCTTAGCGACGTTGCTGGATACGTTCGCCGCAGCCAATGATATGGCGCGACGCCAGAGCATGAATATTTCTCGCTTTGATGTGCAGATGATTGCAATGACCGGGCAGGTTAAATCAGCCCATGGGCTGAGTATTCCTGCTCATCAGGCATCGGGTTTGGATTATCCCGACTGGATTGTGGTGCCGGCGATCAACGTTCACGCACGACAATCGCCACCGGATGGCTGGCACGATATTGCTGCCGCTAAGCGGTTTTTGCAAAACATGGCGAAGCACGGCGTTAAAATTGCCGCTGCCTGTTTAAATACCTTCATCCTGGCTGATAGCCGTTTGCTCAATGAGCAGACTGCCGCTGCGTCATGGCTCAATGCGGCTGCGCCAATGCTTCCCGGCGCAATGATGGGCCATGTGGAGCTGGCGCTGTGGTTGATTCGCCAGAGCAGCCCGCCGCTTGCGGATTTGCTGACGACAGCGATGGCGGCTGATATCCGCCATCCTCAGGTTTCACGCCTGCCGGCAGGTTATCCTCAGCATGCCGATGACCTGATCAACCGCTTTGAGCACTGGTCGCGGGCGCATCTGGCGCAGGGATTTTCCCTGCAGGCGGCCGCCGGTGCGCTTAACGTGCATCCACGCACCCTACAGCGCAGAATGGAAGCCGCGCTGGGGAAATCACCGTTGGCTTTTTTCCAGCAATTGCGGGTCGAACGAGTAAAGCAGCTGCTTGCCGAGGGGAAAGATATTGAGACGATTACCGCTGACGTGGGTTATTCGGAAGTGTCAACGCTGCTTGCGCTGCTGCGTCGTCAGACTGGAAAGGGAATACGGGCGCTGCGTCATGCTGTGTGAGCGTATTCGTTTAAAGAAAGTAATCATAGAGTAAAAGAGGAGTTATTTCTCCTTGACTGTTTTATTAATTCTTTTGTTTTTCCGAACCAGGCAATATCTATATCTTTGATGGTCAAATGTAGAATGGAAACCGGCAGGAATATTTTTGTCGGGTGGCGGCTAGCGCCTTACCCGACCTACGGAACGTACCACTGCGAACTGAAACTGCCTGTGTGGGTGGCCTCAAAATCCCCGGTGGCGCTAGCGCTTACCGGGGCTACCGCACTGTGCAATTTGGAATTATGTTGCGGATAGAACAATTGCCAGTCAGGATTATTTCTTTTTCTTCACCACTTTCCATTTTCCGCCAGCGGCAGTGTCGGCCAGCACGATTTTAAATCGGTTACTTTCCCAGTGGGGCAGGCCTAATATGCGCCGCGCTATACGGTTACCTTTCGCCTTAATCATGATGTCGCTCCTTATTTTATTAAAGATGCACTAAACCCACGCATGAAAATATTCTGCGTTTCCCGAAGTTTCAATTTTTCTAAAAAATAAAATTCACTAACAATTAAATTCAGGCTTTATTGTAGGGTGGCTATTTTTTAATTCAAGCCGCTATGAACATTCGGACCTTAGTAGCAATAAAAACGTTTTTCCAGGCTTTTATCCCAGTAAACGGTTTTTATTGCCATTTTGTCCGGCGAAAAAGAGGGAAATAACGGCAAGGTTAAAACGTCATACCGCCGATAACGGCTGCCAGGCGATCGAACATCTCGCCAAACAGGTGTTCGCAGAAGGGGGCCAGCATCGGCATCATCATGCCGAGGGTCATAATGCCAAAGGTCATGGTCACCGGGAAACCGATCACGAATACCGATAGCTGCGGCGTCATACGGTTGAGCAGACCCAAAGCGATATTGAGCGTGAGCAACAGACAAATCAGCGGTAACGCCAGCATCATGCCGTTGATAAAGATTAAGGAACCCAGTTGGGCGAGCGCCAGGAAACCGTTGCCGTTTAGCGGCTGGCTCTGGATCGGCAGGGTATGGAAGCTGTCGGCCAGAAGCGAGATAAGCCACAGGTGGCCGTCAAAGCTTAAAAACAGCAGCATTGCCAGCAGGTTCAGCAGCCGCGCCAGCACCGGCATATTGGGGCCGCCGCTGGGGTCGAAGAAGGTGGCGAACGATAGCCCCATCTGCATGCCGATGACTTCGCCGGCGAGGCGTACCGCGGCGAAAGCTAGCTGCATCGTTAGCCCCAGCGCCGCGCCGATCAGGATCTGCTGAATCGCCAGCCATAAACCGGCAGCAGAGATAATGGGGATCGTGTTGGCGGGCAGCGTTGGGGCGATCAGTATCGCAATCAGGCCGCCGAGGCCGATTTTCACCTTTTTGCTTATCTGCTTTTCACTCAACACCGGCGCGGTGCTGATGAGGGCCAGAATACGCAGCAGCGGCCAGAAATACTGGCTGAGCCATTCGCTAAGCTGGGCGCTGTCAAAGGGGATCACGGCTAGCCGATAATATTAGGCAGGTTGCTGAATAATGTGCGCATATAGTCCAGCAGCAGGTTCAGCATCCACGGTCCGGCGATAATAATCGTCGCCACTACCGCGAGAATTTTGGGGATGAACGATAGGGTCATCTCGTTAATCTGGGTGGCGGCCTGCAGCAGGCTGACTACCAGCCCGCTGATTAGCGCCGCCAGCAGCAGCGGGGCGGCCAGCGCCAGGGCGACCTTCATCGCTTCGGTGCCAATGGCCATCACGGATTCCGGCGTCATGATTGTTCTCCGCGGTTCAGGAATAGAAGCTCTGCGCCAGCGAGCCCAGCAGCAGCTGCCAGCCATCCACCAGCACAAACAGCATTAACTTAAACGGCAGCGAGATCGTCGCCGGCGGCACCATCATCATCCCCAGCGCCATCAGCACGCTGGCGACCACTAAATCGATAATCAGGAACGGAATAAACACCGTAAAACCAATCTGGAAGGCGGTTTTCAGTTCGCTGGTGACGTAAGCGGGCAGCAGAATACGCATCGGTACCGCCTCCGGCCCGGCCAGCGGCGGCTGGTTGGCCAGACGAGCGTACAGCGCCAGATCGCTTTCGCGGGTCTGGCGTAGCATAAATTCGCGCAGCGGCTGCGCGCCTTTATCCAGCGCCCTATCAAGGCCGATCTTGTCCTGACTGAAGGGCAGGTACGCCTCCTGATAGACCTTGTCGAACACCGGCGACATGATAAAGAAGGTCAGGAACAGCGCCAGCCCGAGCATCACTTGGTTCGGCGGCGCGGAAGGCGTGCCCAGCGCGTTACGCAGCAGACCCAGTACGATGATAATGCGGGTAAAACTGGTCATCATCAGCAGCATCGCCGGCAGGAAGGTCAGCGAGGTCAACAGCACCAGCGTCTGTACCGGCAGCGACCAGCTATGGCCGCCGTTGGCCAGCGGCTGACTGATAAGCCCCGGCAGCTGTGCGAAGGCGGCAGGGCTCAGCAGCAGTAACGCGGCGGCGAGCCACGGCGCCCGACGGCGAAGGCAAGCGAACAGAGTAGGGAACATGGCTATTTTTCCGGGCGTTTGAGGACGTTTTGCATCAGCTGGCGGAAGTCGTTCGCAGGCGTGACCGCCGGAGTATTTTCATCGCGCGGCGGCGCCGGGAACTGATGAAGCGGGGTGATCTGCTGGGCGGTGACGCCCAGCACCAGCAGGGTATTATCGACTTCTACCACCACCACGCGCTCGCGCTGGCCAACCTGGCAGCTGGCGCGCAGGTTAAGCAACCGGCCGTTGCGCGCCTGCGGCGCAAAGCCGAGACGGCGGAACAACCAACCGGCCAGCAGGATCAGGAGCAGAATCGCGCCGAGCGCGCTGCTTACCTGCATGAGCGCCGAGCCGCCGGATATTGCCGGTTCGGTAACCGGTTGACTGGCCTGCACGGTAACGGGGGCGGTCATTAGCGGCTCAACCGACGCATACGTTCGGACGGGGTAATGATATCGGTAATGCGCACGCCGAATTTATCGGCCACCACTACCACTTCGCCCTGGGCTATCAGATAGCCGTTGATCAGGATATCCAGCGGTTCGCCCGCCAGGCCATCCAGCGCGACAACCGATCCCTGCGACAGGCGCAGCAGCTCTTTAATCGTCATTTTGGTGCGCCCCAGTTCAACGGTCAGCTTCACCGGAATATCGAGGATCAGATCGATATCCTGCAGGCTGCCGAGCGCATCCTGGGCCTCCAGCGATTTGAACACCCCATCGGTGGTGGCGCTGGATTTCTCAGACGACTGCTGTTCATTAAGCGCATCAGCCCACAGATCGTCTACGGATTCCTTTCCTGCGCCAGACGGTTGCTTAGGATCACTCATTGGGCTGTTCCTCACTCAGAGCATTCAAAATAGGGTTAATCAAGTGTTCAACACGAAGGGCGTACTGCCCGTTTAAGGTGCCATATTGGCTGGTCAGCACCGGCACGCCGTCGACATGGGCGATAATGCGATCCGGTTTATCTATCGGTAAAACGTCGCCTGGCTGCAGCTTAAGTATTTTCGATAAGCGCATCGGGATATCGACGAAGTTGGCAATCAGCTCCAGCTCAGAGTGCTGCACCTGCTTGACCAACGTTTCGCGCCACTGGCTATCTTCCTGGCGGGAATTCTCCAGCGGCGGATTGGTCAGCAGTTCACGCAGCGGCTCAATCATGGCGAAAGGAATACAGATATTGAATTCACCGCTTAGCGCGCCAATCTCCACCTGGAACGGCGTGGTCACCACGATATCGTTCGGCGAGGTGGTGATGTTGGTGAATTTGACCTGCATTTCCGCACGCACGTATTCGACGTCAATCTTATAGATTGCGCTCCACGCGTCGCCGTAGGCGTCCAGCGCCAGGCGCAGCATGCGCTTAATCACCCGCTGCTCGGTCGGCGTAAACTCGCGGCCTTCGACCTTGGTCGGGAAACGCCCGTCGCCGCCGAACAGGTTATCGACGGCGATAAATACCAGGCTCGGCGCGAAGACAAACAGCGCCGTGCCGCGCAGCGGGTTCAGGTGTACCAGATTAAGGTTGGTCGGCACCGGCAGGTTGCGGGCAAACTCGTGGTACGGCTGAATTTTAATCGGCCCGACGGTGATGTCCGGGCTGCGGCGCAACAGGTTGAACAATCCCATGCGGAACTGCCGGGCAAAACGCTCGTTGATAATTTCCAGCGCCTGCAGGCGTTCACGCACCACGCGGCGCTGGGTATTCGGATCGTATGGCTTAACCTCGCTCTCTTTACCGCCGACAACCTTCTCGGGCTCATCGCCCGTGTTGTCACCGTTGAGCAAGGCGTCGATCTCTGCCTGTGAAAGAATGCTATCGCCCATGGTGATTACCGCAGTATGAAGGCGGTGAACAGCACATCGCTGACCACCTGCTTCGGTTGTCCCTTAACCAGCGGCGCGCTCAGCGTCTCTTTGATCTGCGCGACCAGCTGCTGCTTGCCCTGCTCATTCGCCAGGTGACCGGCCTCCTGACGCGAAAGCAGCATCAGCAGACGGCTACGCACCTCCGGCAGGAAATCATTAAGCTGGCGGCGGGTTGCTTCATCCGGCAGGCGCAGCGTCAGGCCGATATACAGTACGCGGTCCGGATCGTTGTCCGGGGTCACCAGATTGACGGTAAAGGTATCGAGCGGCATAAATACCGGCGGCGCGGGCGGTTTTTCCTTTTCGATGGCGGTTTGCGCGCCGCCGTCGCGCTGTTGCAGCAGCCACCAGCTGTAACCTGCGGCCGCACAGGCGGCCACGGCCACGATCGTCAGCAGGATGATCAATAAGGGGAGTTTGGGCGCGGTTGCCGGAAGGGAGTTTTGAGACATAGCCAAATCAAATTCCTGTTGTTCCGCCCGCCGCGTTGCTGACGGGCATCACGCGCGGCGGCGCCGCACGTATGACATATAAAGGTATTATCGCGGCTAACGCGCGAGGCAATAGCCGGAATAAACGGGCAAATGGGGGCCAGATTGGCCGTTTAGCGCCCCTCAGGCGAAAATATCGACGCCGTTGAGCTGGCTGGCCATTCGCTGCAGGGCTGCCGGGGCGCTGACTGGCTCAATCGGCGCGGCATCGCTGCCGCCGCCATGGCGTTCCGCGTAGCTGGCGCGGCCTTCACCGTTACCGTTTTGCTGCTGCCACTGCGGCGTCGCCTCGCCGCCAACGCTGCTCTGACCGAGGTTGATTCCGCTCTCAGCCAGCGCGTGACGTAGCTGCGGCATAGCCGCCTCGACCGCCGCGCGTACCTGACCGTGTGCGGAAGCGATGTGCAGCTGCGCCTGTTTATCGTCGAGCTGCAGGGTGATCTGCAGCGCGCCCAGCTCCTGCGGATGCAGGCGCAGTTCGGCGCTCTGCTGGCCATTGCGGTGGAACATCAGCACCTGCTGGCTCAGCGCCTGCTGCCATTCCGGGCTGCCGAGCTGGGCATTAAGCTGCGGCGTCGGCGGCGCGGTTACCAGCGCACTGGCGGGCGTGGCGCTTTGGCTGGGGCTGGCGGCGGCGAAAGCGACGGCGGCAGGTTGCGATGGGGTATTCTCAGCCGAAGATTCGGCCATATCGTGCTGCGGCGTGGCCGCGGTCTGCGCAACAGGAGAAGGCAGATTTTGCCCGCTAAGGGGATCCGTGCCCGGCTGCGGTTTCGCCGCCGGCTCGCCTTCCGGCAGGTTCACGACATGCTGAGTCGCCGCATTGCCGATGCGGAGCGCGGTTTTATCGCCGCTGGGTGCTGGTTGTTGAGCCTGCGGTAGCGCGGTCTGCGGCGGCGGGGCGACGATTGCCGCCGGCAGCATGGCGTACAGTGCCTGCAGCGTCGCCGGATCTAAGGCTTTCGCCTCGCTGAGCGGCGGCGTATCCGGGCGCGTATCCTCTTTTTTCGCTGTTGTGTCGACGGCGTTTTCCGCCGATGCCGGTAGCGCATTGCCCAGCAGCGCGCCGCGTTCGCCAAGCGCGGCCAGCAGCTGGTTAAGCTGGTTACGGCTTAGCGGCGGGGCGCTTTCATCGTCGGCGCTCAGCGCCGCCGGCGGCAGCGTGCCGCTTTGCGCGGGCGTGAAGCGCGCGCCAAGCAGTTGCGCAAAGGCAGATGACAGCTGAGCGTCATCGAGCGCCAGATCCGGCAGGGCGCTGGCGTCGCCGGGTAGGCTAAGGGCGGGCAAAGCATTGAGATTCATGAAGCGGTATTCCTTTGTGTACTGCGTTGCGCGAACTCATCCATCAATTTTTGATTGCGTTTGTTTTCCAACTGCAGCTCGGCGTTTTGCGCGCGCGTGTGCAGGGTATCGTAGGCGTTCAGCCGCTGCTGATGGTCCTGCCACTGCTTCACGGCGTGATCCACCTTTTGCCCCCACTGCAGAAGCTGCTGGCGCTGTTGTTCGATAGCCTGTTCGAGGGTGGCAATGAACTGCTGGTAGTTCTGCCAGCGCGAGCTTTCCATGCCGCCAGAAAGGGTGCTGTTGAGCTTTTGCCGGTACTCGTCCTGATAGTTAAGCAACATCGTCAGCTGTTGCTCGGCAGCCTGTTGCGCCTGGCGCGCCTGGCCCAAACGCTGCGCCGCCTGTTCGACGGCCTCCTGGGCCAGATTGCGCAGGGTAATCAAAGGGGACTGTGCTTTCATCGCGTGGCGTCTCCGATGGCGTTAAACAATCAGCTGCTGTAGCTGCAGACAGGCTTCGTCATAACCGCAGCGCTCGAAAATTCCCTGCTGCAGATAGGTCTCCATTTGCGGATACAGGGTAATGGCTTTATCCAGCAGCGGGTCGCTACCGGCGGCATAGGCGCCGACGCTTATTAAATCGCGGTTGCGCTGGAAGCTGGCCAGCATCTGTTTAAAGGTGCGTACCCGGCGATAATGTTCGTCATCGATAAGTGACGTCATCGCGCGGCTGATCGAGGCTTCAATATCGATGGCCGGGTAGTGACCGGCCTCCGCCAGACGTCGGGACAGCACCACGTGACCATCGAGGATCGCGCGCGCCGAATCGGCGATCGGATCCTGCTGATCGTCCCCTTCGGTAAGCACGGTATAGAAGGCGGTGATCGAACCGCCGTCGCTGATACCGTTGCCCGCGCGTTCAACCAGCGCCGGCAGTTTGGCGAATACCGATGGCGGATAGCCTTTGGTAGCCGGCGGTTCGCCGATCGCCAGCGCGATTTCTCGCTGCGCCATCGCATAGCGGGTGAGCGAATCCATGATCAGCAGCACGTGCTGGCCGCGATCGCGAAAATCTTCGGCGATGCGGGTGGCGTAAGCGGCGCCCTGCATGCGCAGCAGCGGCGATACGTCCGCCGGGGCGGCGATCACTACCGAACGCGCGCGGCCTTCGGCGCCGAGAATATTCTCGATAAAGTCTTTTACTTCCCGGCCGCGTTCGCCGATCAGGCCGACGACGATAACGTCGGCCTGGGTGTAGCGCGCCATCATGCCCAGCAGTACGCTTTTACCGACGCCGGAGCCGGCGAACAGTCCCATACGTTGGCCGCGCCCAACGGTCAGCAGGCCGTTGATGGTGCGCACGCCGACGTCCAGCACCTGCTCGATAGGGGTACGCTGCAGCGGGTTAAACGGCGCGGTAATCAGCGGCGCGCGATAGCCGGTTTCCGGCGCGGGCAGGCCATCAAGCGGCCTGGCGCCGCCGTCGAGCACGCGTCCCAGCAGCGCCGGGCCCAGCGGGAGTTGTTTACCGGCGTGCTGGCCGTCCGTCGCGCTGCGGGCGTAAACTCTCGCCCCTGGCACGATCCCTTCGACCTCTTCCAGCGGCATCAGATACAGCCGCTGATCGTTAAAGCCGACCACTTCGCTTTCCACTTCCTGCACGCCGCCCCCGCCGTCGCGCTCGATAAGGCAGGTTGCGCCGAGCGGCAGCTGCAGGCCGGTGGCCTCCAGCACCAGACCGGTGGCGCGGGTCAGACGGCCATAGCGTCGTACGGTCGGCGTACGGGCGATACGCTGCTCCAGCGCTTCCAGCGAATTCAGCCAGCGGCCGAGACGGGCGGTCATCACAGCTCTCCCGGCGCGGCGAGGCGACACAATTCATGCCAGCGGGTGGCGAGGCTGGCGTCGAGATCGCCCTCCTCGGCGCTGACCTTACAACCGCCGGGATGCAGATCGCCATCCGCCAACAGCCGCCAGCCGTGCAGGCTGAGGGTGGTGCCTAACTGCTGCTCAACGCGCTCATAATCTTGCGGGTGTACGCGCAGCTGCGGCTTGCCGTTGAACATCGGTTCTTGCTGGATCAACTGTTGAATTTGCGTCAGCAGGGCAGTGCCGTCGCAGACCGGCGGCTGGCCAAGCACCTGTTTCGCGGCGGTTAGCGCCAGCTGCATCAGGCGTGAGGCGATGACCGAATCGAGCGCATCAAGGGTGTGCTGAAACTCGCTCACCAGCTGTTGCCAGTGGTCGGTCAGCGGCTGTTGCTGCTGCTGTGCTTCCAGCAGCCCCTGCTGGCGGCCCTCCTCAAGTCCCTGCTGAAATCCGGCTTTATAGCCTTTTTGCTGGCCATCGGCATAACCGGATTGCTGACCTTGCTGCTCGGCCTGCAGGCGCAGGGCGGCAAGCTGCTGCTGCAGTTCCGCCTGAGCGTCAGGCTGCAAGGCTTCGTTATCCAACGTCGGTAGCGGTGGTTCGAAAGCTGGCGCCGCGTCGCCGAGGTCGTTAAGCGACCAGGGCTGCCAGGGCATGGAATTAATGCGATCAGACATAGGTGTCCTCGCCGCCGCCAATAATCATTTCGCCGCTCTCCGCCAGCCGTCTGACTATCAGCAGAATCGCTTTCTGTTCGTTTTCCACCTGCGACATGCGCACCGGCCCACGGTTGGCGAGATCGTCGCGCAGAATATCGGCCGCGCGCTGGGACATGTTTTTGAGGAACTTCTCGCGCAGCGGCTGCTCGGCGCCCTTCAGAGCAATCAGCAGCGATTCGTTGTCCACGTCCTGCAGCAGGCGCTGGATACTGCGATCGTCGACCTCCACCAGGTTTTCGAACAGGAACATCTCGTCGATGATCTTCTGCGCCAGCTCGCCATCGTATTCGCGCATCGCGTCGATAACGGCTTCTTCCTGCTGGGTTTTCATAAGGTTGATAATCTCGGCGGCGGTACGCACTCCGCCCATTTTGCTGCGCTTGAGGTTCTGGCCGTCGAGCAGGTTGTTGAGCACTTCGGTCAGCTCCGCCAGCGCCGCCGGCTGCACGCCGCCGAAGGTGGCGATACGCAGCATCACGTCGTTGCGCAGGCGCTCATCGAACTGCGCCAGAATATCCGCCGCCTGGCCGCGCTTGAGGTGTACCAGGATGGTAGCGATGATCTGCGGGTGTTCATCGCGGATCAGGTCGGCGGCGCTCTGCGGCTCCATAAAGTTGAGCGTCTCCATCCCGGAGGTGGTTTCGCGGGATTCGAGGATATCCTCCAGCAGGCTGGCGGCGCGCTCTTCGCCCAGCGCTTTCACCAGCACCGATCGCAGGTAGTCGCTGGCGTTGACGCTCAGGGCGGCGAACTGTTCGGCATCGTCTTCAAATTCAGACAAGATCTCGCCGAGCTGTTTATGCGAGACCTGGCTCATGCCGGCCATGGTGCCGCTCAAAAGCTGGACTTCGCGGGAGGAGAGGTGCTTGAGCACCTCCGCCGCGCGGTCTTCGCCCAGCGTCATCAGTAAAATGGCGCTTTTATCGGTTCCGGTCAGGCTCATAGTTCGTTACTCATCCATTGGCGGATTACCAGAGCGACGACCCGCGGATCTTTATCCGCCAGTTCGCGGATGCGCTGGCTCTGGACTTCTGCGCTGACGCGCTGCTGCGATTTACGGCGCAGCGCCAGCTCCTCATTGCTTGGTTTATGGCTGTCGTTCGCTTTAGCGACCGGCGCGCTGGCGGCAGCGACCGCGGCTTGCTGTGCGGCCTGACGCTGCTGCAGCTGTGGCTTAATCAGCTTGCGCCACAATACCCAGCCGACCAGCAGCACCAGCAGATAACGTCCCAGTTCGAGCAGCAAATCGATAAACGCCTGGCTCTGCCAGAACGGCAGCTCGCCGCCGGTCATCTGATTGTCGGTAAATGGCGTATTGACCACCTGCAGGCTATCGCCGCGGCTGCTGGAGTAGCCCATCGCTTCGCGAACCAGCGCTTCAATCTGCGCCAGTTGTTCTTTACTCATCGGCTGCGCTTTGCCGTCGGCGTTGAGGCTGTAGTTCACCACCACGGCGACCGACAGACGCTCCACCGTCCCGGCTTTTTGTTGGGTATGGCGGATGGTGCGATCGAGTTCGTAGTTGGTGGTGGCGTCGCGTCGGGTGCTTAACGGGCCGCTGTTGGCCGCGGCGCTACGGGTGTTGGTCGCGTTGTTGGCGTTATTGGCCGTCGGTTTAGCCGTTTCAATCGGCGCGGTGGCCGGCGCGCTCGGCTGGTTGGATAACGCCCCAGGAACGCCGCCCACCTGCGGTCCGCCGATTTGCTCGTTGCTGCTGGTTTGCTGCGAACGGATCGCCGCTTTATCGGGCTGCTGGTTCGGCTGGTACTGTTCGTCGGTCTGCTCGCGGGAGGCGAAATCGATCTGTGCGGTCACCTGAGCACGTACGTTGGCGCTGCCGACCACCGGCGCCAGGATCGTTTCAATGCGTCGCTGATAGCCGCTTTCCACTTCGCTGGCATATTTCAACTGCGAGGCGTTGAGGTCGCGCCCGGTGCCATCAGACTGCGTCAGCAGGCGTCCGGCCTGATCGACCACGGTGACGTTGCCAGCCGGCAGGCCGGCGACGCTACTCGATACCATATAGACGATAGCGTTGATTTGGCCATCATCCAGCGCACGGCCCGGCTGCAGCGTCAGGGTGACAGAAGCGGAAGGGGACTTTTGCTCGCGGACGAACAGCGAGGGCTTCGGCAGCGCCAGGTGCACCCGCGCATTCTGCACCGGCCCCAGCGACTCGATAGTGCGTGAGAGTTCGCCTTCAAGAGCGCGCTGATAGTTAATCTGTTCACTGAACTGGCTGATGCCGAATTTTTCCTGATCCAGCAGTTCGAAGCCAACGGCGCCGCCCTTCGGCAGCCCCTGCTGCGCCAGACGCAGACGGGTTTCATGCACTTTCTCCGCCGGGATCATCAGCGCCGCGCCATTCTCGGCGAAGCGGTAGGGGATGTTCATCTGCGTCAGTTGGGTGACGATAGCGCCGCCGTCGCGATCGTTCAGGTTGCTGTACAGCACGCGATAATCCGGGCTTTTCGCCCACAGCAGCAGTGCGACGATAATGGCGATAGCGGCGGAGGCGGCCACCAGCAGTGGTATTTTTGGATTGGCGCGCAGACGGCTCCAGATGGCCTGCAGGCCGTTGTCGCGGCTTTCGCCGGCGGATAACGAGGCACTCATGGTTGGCGGTATCCTTCGCTGGCGTTCAGGCGGCGACGCGCGCTGGCGTGCTGACGAACGGTATGGATAGCGTTATGTGACAAAACAGACTCCCTGATACACATCTTTTCTCAATAGCGGCGCTCCCATTTCTGGGCAGGCCATTATTCGTCTTATCAGATGATTCTGATTGCCCGATAAGCCGGGTTTTTTGCGGCTAATTAACCGCTTTAAGCAAAAATCGCTGTGTTAGGGTGTGCAGCATTGGAGAAGTACAGGGTGAAATAGCGCCTGGCGATCACGACAGTATTGAGGAAAAGATGGCGATTCAGGGTATTGAAGGCGTACTGCAACAGATGCAGGCGATGGCGATTCAGGCGGGAAAAAACGGGCAGAATAGCGTACCGCAGGGAGTCAGTTTTGCCAGTGAACTCACCGCCGCGCTGGGTAAAATCAGCGATACCCAGCAGGCCGCGCGTCAACAGGCGCAAAACTTCGAGCTGGGCGTGCCGGGTATCAGCCTGAATGATGTGATGGTCGATTTACAGAAATCTTCAGTTTCGTTACAGATGGGCGTACAGGTGCGCAATAAGCTGGTGGCGGCCTATCAGGACATCATGAATATGCCGGTTTAGGTGTGGCAACAACCTTTCGTTATAGGGCTTGTTCAACTTCTTATTTCTAGTGAAAAAATCCGGTGCAATGTTCGATGCAGTTGATTGATGAATTGACATATCCCCGTCATGATTTTTGGGGGGAGAGGGGTGGATATAAAATATATTTTTTGAAGTTCTATTGGTTTCTTAATATATATCTAAGTTAATTTGCTATTGTAACCAGGTTGAGTGGTTAAAACAGATGGCGGGTGACATTGATATATTTCTCACCATCTGTCAAATATGAGTTTAAAACTGACCAAGTGTTATGCCTGATATTTTTTTTTGAATGCCAGCTTTACAATTGGGAAAATTCTTTCCAATAATTTTGGTTTTTCAATGAAACGATATGATAAATATCCAAATGCTATTGATATAGTAGCGATAATTAATGTGGCTACGTAAAAATTAATTCCATGTAGAATCGGTAATTTTTTGAAAACAGCTACACAAGCAGATACAACAAAGAGGTGGCTGAGATAGATAGAGAAAGATGCATCCCCAAGCGTCGAAAGTGCTTTATGGATTTTAAAGGATTTTATGCTCTCCTCGAGAGAGATGAACCATACAAATATAAAGAACATTGGGATACCCCACATTGCAAATCGTCTGTCTGGTGCGGCAGGGTCTAGCGTACTGTTATTTATTTCAGTAAATATTAAAAATACAAATGAAGCTAATGAAAGAATGGAGATTAAAATAAAGTTGTTTTTTAATTTCTGATTAATATATAGCTTGTAAGCAATAATTCCTAGAATGAACTCAAGTGCAATGCTTCGCCCTAAATAATCAATAAGGAAGAAATTAGTAAATAATGATGTAGTATAAAAAGCTATAATGATGAGGCTGGATGTTATCGCAATGTTTCTCTTTAAAAATAAGGAAGTGGCAAAAATAAGATAAAAGAACATTTCATAGGTAAGAGACCAACCAACTTTAAGTGCAAATTCTTGGTTGTAAAAAGGAATAAGGGTTAATGAGCCTAAAACAGTAATACCATCTTTACCTTCAGATGGTTTAATAAGTTCAGGTGCTATTAATAAAATAAAAATAGCCAATGATGTATATAGCCAGTACATTGGGTAAATTCGTTTCACCCTCTTTTTTATGAAATTTACGGGTTCGTTTTCACGGGTAGAGATTAACATCATAATAAAACCAGAAATGATGAAAAACATATCGACGCCCGATGCACCAAGCTGTAGAAAGTGCCCAGGGTAAGAAGGTGTGTTTAGCTTGAAAGACAAATGATGAATTACAACTAACGCAGCTGCAATAAATCTCAAAATTTGTATGCTCGCCATGTACTATTCCATATATACGTTTACAAAAGATTTATATTTTAGCAGTGATAGGATGATAATTAAACATAAATATGATTTTGTTAGCTATTTTATTACATTGAAATTCAGTTCATTCCTATAGTACAAAATGGTGTTGTAGTATGTATGGGTTCAAAACACGAAATTTTTGGTAACATATATAGACACATCCTGTGATGAAATTTTTTTTCAGTTAAGTGATAAACGTAGATATGTCGCCATTTCCGGTTCTGATAAGATTTCGTTTTCCCGAACCAGGAAGAAATCAACCAGACAGGTACTAATCATCCTCTGCTGACTGACTTGCCCTTACTGCCCCTCAGTTTATCCTGCCTAAGATCTTACCCGTTTTTCCATCTTCTAAAGTCACCAGCGCCTACCAAGAAAGGCAGTTTGACGAGGTTGATATTCAGTATTGTGTGTCAACATTGCCCGTATAATTCTGGCCGTTTTTGTCGCCATAGCGACAACTGCAGCACAGTAGTGCTTCCATTCAAGAAGTCCCTAGAGCCAGATATTCTCCTCCACTGCGCCATTCCAATTGACCCAGGTGGTAAGTACGCTTGCGCCGTGAACCAGGATGTATCTGAAATATTCATCGCCACGTTTGCTGATCTCTGTCTGTTGCTGTTTCCCGCAGCTTGAATGTTCCTTTGATGTCGGCCCCAACTATGAAGCAGAACTGCTCTGCGACGCTGAATTATCGGGCATTGCCCTCTGCTGCTACTATATAAGTAGCCGTTAACATGCAACCTCCTGGGATTTTGGATATTTTCTGACAGGTTTCCTGCACAACTATACCACGAAGCCTGAACTTCTTCTGCCTGTTGAACGTGATCTTAAAATTCTCAGTTATGTTTAGCCTGTGAAGATGCTGGTTCTGACAGAGGGAGATAAATCATTTTCGCCGTACTCCATTTCTAGCTTGCAGATACATTTATGGGGAGGTTGTGGGTGTAATCCCCCGGCGCTCGTGCTGAGCTAGCGTATCTCGGTTTCAAGTGTGGTAGAACCGACATTTATCGTCTCACTGGCTTATCGATTTGAGTTGCCCTTATCAACAATCAGTTGTGCACATTCAGCCTGTACTCAGGAGTGAAAGTACGTTTGGTTTTCTTGTTCATTAAGTCACCTGTTTTGTGTTGAGATGAAACTATCACCATTAATCTGGTAGCCTGATTTACTATGCCGCTACAAATTTGGCCCGTGTCAGCATCTTTCGCAAAATAATATGACCTTCGTGATCTACGCCATGAAGCTAGAAAACGTTTTTGCTTGGTTGATACCAAGAATTG
Source organism: Klebsiella sp. CN_Kp104 (assembly GCF_040064515.1). Lineage (NCBI taxonomy): Bacteria > Pseudomonadati > Pseudomonadota > Gammaproteobacteria > Enterobacterales > Enterobacteriaceae > Klebsiella > Klebsiella sp. CN_Kp104. The sequence goes on from NZ_JBEAII010000001.1 coordinate 331,928, forward strand.
ATATTGTCATGTTGACACTCCTCATTTTTGAGGACGTATTGCAACGAACCAGTCTGGTACTTAGATACAGCGAAATCTAGAGCGTTTATCTCATTATCTCTGCACTAATAGAGTTCAAACTTGAATTCTGCTTCTCCATAAAATTTCAGTTGGATCAGTATTTCATGACAGTTTTTCCGCACAGAGTCAATGAGTTAAAGAAATCTTTGAGGAGGACTTACGCTGCGGTTTTATGTTGGTGTCTTCGTTATATTTTCGCCGATTTAGTGGTCTGTTACTAATGGGGGATATACCAATCCACCGAGAAACGCCGTCATTTGTAAAGCAATAAGGAATATGCATCTGTATTAGTTGGGTGACGAAAGTGCGGGTACTTGCAGTATTATTGGGGGAAGAAAGACAGTTCTGGCGGGAAAAAACGGGCAGAATAGCGTACCGCAGGGAGTCAGTTTTGCCAGTGAACTCACCGCCGCGCTGGGTAAAATCAGCGATACCCAGCAGGCCGCGCGTCAACAGGCGCAAAACTTCGAGCTGGGCGTGCCGGGTATCAGCCTGAATGATGTGATGGTCGATTTAAAGAAATCTTCAGTTTCGTTGCAGATGGGCGTGCAGGTGCGCAATAAGCTGGTGGCGGCCTATCAGGACATCATGAATATGCCGGTTTAGTTATACAATCTCGGCGCATTCTCTTCCTGCAAACCGCTATGCTAACGCTGGCGGTTTTGTCTATTTACGGCGACAACGGCAAAAAACTGCTCGCCTCTGCATTGATTTTGCTCTTTCACCCGGTGAATGAATGGGCCTGAAGTATCATTACTATTGATAGGGGATACAGATCAATAGCTGTTCATCGATCGTCACAAACGATCTGACTACTAGCACTACAAACTGTATGGTCTTGCCAAAATAATTCTAATTTGGAATAGCAGATGTCCGGAAAAGTAGACTATCAGTTGCGGCGTAAGGTGTGGATTGGGATTTTCCTCGGTTTGTTGGCCTTTTGGGGAACGATTGCGACGATTGTTACCTTAGCGTTGGCTTAACAAGGACAACTTACACCATTATTAAATATCGGCTCTTCAGCCAGAAGAGAGGGTATCTTTGTTTTAGCAGTGTAAGGCGAAAATTTAAATTTGGATGGCAATTCACTATCGTTTCTCGGCCCGGTGGCAAATAATCCGCGCAAATTTTGCTCCGTGGAGGCGTTATGCTGTGGCTTCAGACCGTTGTATTTTTTGTCGTTTTAGCTTTTGTCGCGATAGCGATGATTCATGAAACCTGGCGACAGGATAGCGAGTAACCGCCGTTTCAACTCCCTCTGATCTGTCTCCCTCCTTAACAGTGACTAAACTTAGAGCATGGCTAACGGTCTTCTGGAGGGTGTTGTGAATAGATTCCACGATGAATACGACGAGCGGGAACTGTACCATATGGTCTGCCGTTGGGAGGATGAAGGTGGGGCGGTAGCGTAACGCATCTCCTTTAAACTGACCGCATTCTGGCGGATCAGGCGTGAAACCGTTGTATGGCATAAACGCGCGCGCTTGACCCCTGGCAACTTCAGGGGCAATATTCCACGGCCTGTGGTAACCCCGGCTGTCTGCATGACACCTGAGCATTTGGTTGAGCGATATAACGGGTATCTTCAGTCGGAAACGTTGGAGAAATATATAACCAGCATGGAGGAGCCTGGCGTGGGAAAGCAGCTAACAGAAGATGATCTTCGTGAACATGGCTTCACCGATAAGGAGATTGCCCGCCTGCGCGAAATCCTGACGCGACAAGAAAGTAACAATGAAACCTATGCTACTTTGATCGACAGTTTACGAAAACGTTTTTGGGGGGGCGTTATTGTTGTTTGTATTGCCTTTGCCATAGTCGTTTCGTGGATTTTTAACTTCGAAAGTAATGATTTTACTTATCCGCTAACCATTATTTTTATTCTGATTGCTGTTTGGAAATTAACACCTTTTTCGATGGTTTTTAAAGCATATCTTATCTACTTGAAAATCGAGTGATTACTTATTATCAATTTCATATATGGTATTGCCTGTCTGTATTCCTTTACCGTTGATGAAACACCTTTAAGAGCCAACGCAGGGGCGCTCATTTCCAGAGGAATACATCCATATTTTATCCTCGTGACAAATATCATATTAACCCGGTCAAGATAACATAGATTATTTTACAGGCATATTTCCCTAAGCTTGTGAGTTGTTTCTTTTAGCTGGTAGGGCGCGTAGAATATTTAATTGATGAATGAGTGGGGCGTAAATGAAACTATATATTATTGCTTATTCACTCCTGTAAAACCCGCCGATGGCTTACCAGGCAACACTCAGCATTGCCCTGGCTAGCCCCATCATGCGCTTCCTGGCCGGAATATCAGGCTGTAAGGTTGTTGTTATTGTAATTCTTCGCTTTTGCTCTTAATGGCGACCACGTTATCGGACTGCAGTTCGCCAAGCAGGAGCGAGCGATCGTCGAACTGGCCGTAAGCGGTGTTGACCGCGTTCTGGCGAGTGGATTGATCGATCAGCGTTTTTAATTGCTCCATCCGCTGCTGCAAGAGCCCTTTCAATACCCCTTCGTTGTCGATTATCTGTTTCAACTTAGCGTTGAGCATCTCTTGCAGAGCCAGCGATGGCCCCGCTTTGCCGGTAAATTCGGCGGTTTTCTCAACCGCCGTCACGTAGGCAAACTGCATTTCCACCAGCGCTTCCCATTGCCCGGCGCGCGCCAGGGCAATCATCTGGCTGCTCAGGGTATGGATCTGCTGATAGGCGGCTAAAAGCTGCTGTTGGCGTTCCATCACAATGTACCCTGAGCAGGTTGATAGTTTGGCCCAATTTGCCGCCAGGCATCGGCGATATTCTCCAGCAGCTTGACCACTTCGACGATCGCCGCTTCGTCATTATGCAGGTTGGCCTGCATCAGGCGTCGCTTCATATAATCGTACAGCGCCGCCAGATTATCGGCGATTTCGCCGCCTTGCTGGTGGTCGAGGCCGCTTTTCAACCCGTTGTCGATGATGTTGATTGCCTTCGACAGCGCCAGGCCTTTACCGGCGATATCCCCCTGATTCATCAGGATGCGTGCGCGAAGCAGGGCGTTAAGCGCCCCGTCGAACAACATTACGATTAACTGGTGCGGACTGGCGCTCATCGCGCTGCTTTCCAGACTGACCTGTGCGTAGGCTTGCGTGCCGCTACGGTTATACATGCTGTTTCATTACCTGATTAAGGGTTACTGGGACGAGAACTGCTGTTGTAAGTAGTTACCCGTGCTGCTCAGCTTGGACATCATGGTATCCAACTGAACAAACTGTTGTTTATAGCGATCGATAGTGTTCTGGATGCTATCGGAAACGGTGTCGATCTGGATATTCAGGCGATCGAGATTGGTGTTGATGCTTTTGGTCGAGTTCTCGATGATGCCGCCCGCTTTAATATAGTTCTGGATTTCATTATGGATTTCGGTGGCCATCCCGGTGTCTTTACCGTTGCCGGCGAAGAAGTTGGCGACCTGATCCGGTTTCTCGTCGAGCGCTTTATTGAGCTTGGTACTGTCGACTTCAAGCTTGCCGGTTTTGGGATTGGTAGAGATCCCGAGGTTGCCAAGGCCTTTCAGCTCCGGGTTGTCCTGAGCGGCGCTGAGCGCGCTTTTAATCGACGACTGAATGCCGCGCAGGGTGTTATCGCCGAGCAGCGCGCCGTTCTTGGCGCTTTGCGCTTCACCGCTTTTCACCGGGGTATATTTGGTCAGCGAGCCGAAGGTGTCGAGCAGCGAATTGTAGTTATCGACCCACTCTTTGATTTTGTCGGCGGTGCCGCTTTTATCGATGCCGATCACCAGGTTTTGCGGTTCGCCGGCTTTGGTGGTGGTTTTCAGGTCGAGGGTGACGCCCTGCAGCGCATCGGCAATCGAGTTGGTGCTGCGCTTAATTTTGGTGCCGTTGACGATAATCTCCGCATCCTGTCCTGCAACGGTCTGCTTCATCGCGCCGCTTTTGCTATTGCTGTCGTAGTTGAGGATAGCGCCGAGTTTATCGTCGTTATTCACCTGCACCGACACGGTGTTTTTCTCGCCGGTGGTGGTGGAGCTCAGCGCCAGCTGATAGTCATTGTCGCCGACGCGCATGATGCTGGCGGTAACGCCGGCTTTGGCGCCGTTGATGGCATCGCGCATCTCCAGCAGTGAGGTCTGGTCGTCGCTCAGCGGAATCGTGGTCTCTTTCGGCGGATTACCGGCGGTGATCGTAATGGAACGATCGCTATTGCCAGCGGTACCCAGTTTTTCCTGCTGATCGGTAATCGTCGCCTGGGTGGTCAGGGTTTGCGGCTGCGCCAGCTTCTGCACTTCAACGCTATAGTTGCCCGGCACCGCCTTATTGGTGGTGGTGATGGTGAACTGGTCGTGCTTGGTGGCGGTGGTGCTGTTGAAAAACTCCGGTTTGGCCAGCTCCTTGCTCAGGTTATCGAATTTTTCCAGCGAGCTTTTTAACGTGCCGTAAGCCGTTAGCTGCGCGTTATAGCTGGTTTGCTGAGTGGTATACGGCGTCAGGCGCTGTTGTTCCGCCTTGCTGAGTTTGTCCAGTAAACCGTTGAGGTCGAGTCCTGAGCCGATGCCTAAGGAACTGATCGATGCCATTGGTGTTTCTCCTTACTAATGACGTTATTCGCTTATTGCGTTATCGGCCCAGTGGAGAAAAAGTTTACCGAAAAAGTGAAAAAGGCGATGGCGTAATAGAAGAGGGAAAAAGCGCGTTATTTTCGCCATTGGCGGAGGGGCAAAAATTTTTCAAAAAATGGCTAAAGGTTGCAGAGGATACGTCGATACCAGAAGGGACGGTGGTTGACGCCGTGGGCAAGCAAGCCCGAACCTTTTAACCACGTTGCACTGAACGCAACTGACTCGTAAGGAATGCATATAATGGCACAAGTAATTAATACCAACAGCCTGTCGCTGATGGCGCAAAACAACCTGAACAAATCCCAGTCTTCCCTGGGCACGGCGATTGAGCGTCTGTCTTCCGGTCTGCGCATCAATAGCGCCAAGGACGATGCCGCGGGTCAGGCGATCTCCAACCGTTTCACCGCCAACATCAAAGGCCTGACTCAGGCTTCCCGTAACGCTAACGACGGTATCTCCCTGGCGCAGACCACCGAAGGCGCGCTGAACGAAGTCAACGATAACCTGCAGAACATCCGCCGTCTGACCGTACAGGCGCAGAACGGTTCTAACTCTAATAGCGATCTGAAATCTATTCAGGATGAGATTGATCAGCGTTTATCTGAAATTGATCGTATTTCCGAACAAACTGACTTTAACGGCGTGAAAGTACTCAGTAAAGATCAGAAGCTGACTATCCAAGTGGGAGCCAATGACGGTGAAACGATAGAAATCAGTCTACAGGATATTAATAAGAAAACACTTGGTTTAGATAGTTTTAATGTAACTGATAAAACAAATACTATCGGTGGGAAAGTAACTTCGATTGAGCAAACTCAAGCACCTGTTAAAGGTAGTGATAATAATACTGCAAGTCCAGTAGCCATCGATGGTAAATTATACTCAGAGGTTGATACTAATGGTGTAACTAATTATTTTGTTAAATCAAGTGCAGCGGGCGATTATTATGCTGCAACCTTAAAATCTGATGGTAAATTTGATTATGACACCAGTACAAAGGCCACTGTTACTACGCCAGCTGAAGTAAAAGAGGTTGCTAACGGTAAAAAAACAGATGTTAAATTACCTGCAGGTTTGCCTGAAGGGGCTGAATTACATTCCTACACTAAGTCCGATAAATCCACTGGATATGTCATCGTAAAAACTGTTGGCGATAAGAAGGTTTACTCTGAAGCAACTATTGATGCAAAAACTGGGGATGTCACTGATACAGGTACAAGTGTAGCTGTTAAATCTCCGTTAGATCAATTAGATGCAGCATTATCTAAAGTTGATGGTCTGCGCTCCTCCCTGGGTGCGGTACAGAACCGTTTCGATTCTGTTATCAACAACCTGAACAGCACCGTGAACAACCTGTCCGCTTCCCAGTCCCGTATTCAGGATGCTGACTACGCGACCGAAGTGTCCAACATGAGCCGCGCGAACATCCTGCAGCAGGCGGGTACCTCCGTGCTGGCGCAGGCTAACCAGTCGACTCAGAACGTTCTGTCTCTGCTGCGTTAATCGCACGCCTGATTACTGTCGCATCGCAACCCCGCTTCGGCGGGGTTTTTGTTTTTGCCCGTAACCGCCTGGCAAAACGGCTGAATGAGAAAGCATGTCGTAAATAGAGACGCTTTTATGCGGTTTTTCCGGCGATTGGCATTTTTGCCCCTGCGCATAATAGCGCTGACTCTCTTATCCGCAGGTTTCAGAAATAGTGAGCGATTTGTATACCGCCGAAGGCGTGATGGACAAAAATTCCCTCTGGCTGCGCTACGTTCCGTTAGTGCGGCACGAGGCGTTACGCCTGCAGGTCAGGCTGCCCGCCAGCGTCGAGCTTGACGATCTGCTGCAGGCCGGGGGAATCGGGTTGTTGAACGCCATCGAGCGTTACGACTCGCTACAGGGAACGGCCTTTACCACCTATGCGGTACAGCGTATCCGCGGCGCAATGCTCGATGAACTGCGTAGCCGCGACTGGGTGCCGCGCAGCGTACGGCGTAACGCCCGCGAAGTCGCCCAGGCGATGCAGAAGCTGGAGCAGCATTTGGGCCGCCCGGCTACGGAAAGCGAACTCGCGCAGACGCTGGGTATCACCCTTGCCGAGTACCGACAAATCCTGCTGGATACCAATAACAGCCAGCTGTTCTCCTACGATGAATGGCGGGAAGAGCAGGGCGAGAATGCCGAACGACTGCTGGAAGGGCACGAAGAGGCCAATCCGTTGCATCATCTGCTGGAAGGCAGCCTGCGCCAGCGGGTCATCGAGGCCATTGAAGCTTTGCCGGAACGCGAAAAAATGGTCCTTACCCTCTACTACCAGGAAGAGCTCAACCTTAAAGAGATCGGCGCGGTGCTGGAGGTGGGGGAATCCCGCGTTAGCCAGCTGCACAGCCAGGCGATTAAGCGCCTGCGCGCGAAGCTGGCCAACGAAGGCTAATAACCACCTGCCGGACAGGTGGTTAGCGGATTACGATTTACGTAAATCAATGCGCAGAATGCGCTCCTTCGCCCCTTCGACAAATACCTCAGGATCCCACTCGCGATTGAACCCTTCTTTAATGCCGACGTACAGCGTATCCATGTCCGGCGACAGCACCATTTGATTCGGATAAACCGGGGCGCGGAATTCATGAGTCACCCGCCAGGTTTTGCCATCCACAACGCTGATGGTGCCGCTGGTGAAATTGCTGACGTACAGCTCGTTATATTTCGGATTGAAGCGTACCGCGTTGGCGCCCACTCCGGTACGCACGTAACCCAGCGATTTGCCGTCTTTCAGATCGAAAATATACAGGCCGTCGGACGGGCCGCTGCGATCGTCGTGATCGAAGGCGACCACGAAGATACGCCCTGAATCGGAATCGACGATCAGGTTTTGCGCGCTGGCCAACTGCGGCGCGTTAAGCGGGATGGTGCGGACAACCTGCTGGGTTCTGGCATCGATCTCGTTGATATAGTCGCGGCCGCCAACGTAGATCTTCTGCGTCTTTTCATCCAGCGTCAGGCCGTAGGCGGTGCCGCGATAGGCGCCTTTGACTTCCCCTTTCAGCTGCAACGTCGTGCCGTCGAGCATCAACAATTTATGCAGCGGACGCATTCCATCCTTGGTTTTCAGCATATGGCTGTAGCTGACAAATAACAGATTAGCGGCGCGGCTGTATACCATATGCCGCAGATGTTCGAAGCGCGCATCGGCGGCGCCGTCGGTGGTGAAGCTCAGGCGCGGACTGGTGCGGGTGATTTTACCGCTGGCGGCGTCGAACTGGCTGATACGCAGCGAAGCCGCCTGGGTATGGCCGACATAAAGCACGTGCGCCGGCTGATTCATCGCCAGCGAGAAGGCGCGCCAGGGCATATCATAGCGCTGGATAACCTGCAGGGTGGCCGGATTAAAGGCGTAAAGATAACCTTTATTGGCCGCGCGGTTAACCCGGTCGGTGGCCGCGGCGAATAGCAGGTTGTCGCCGTTGTCGAACGCCAGCTCATAAACCCCTTCGTTGGCTTCCTGCAGGTAATTGGTTTTCATCGCAAAGCGCGATGCCTCCCGCGGCGGCGGATCGATGGCGAAAGCCGGGTGGGGGAGCAGGGCGGCGAGCAGTAGCGCAGCCAGCGGTTTTATCAAGTTGCGATTAGGCATGATGGTTATCCTTGTTGACAAATAGGGCTCAGAACTGGATTTCGCCGCCGAAAATATAGGTACGGCCGCGGGCGGTGGTGTTAACAGACGCGCCCTCTTTGGCGTTATCGAGACTCTGGTTCATACGGTTTAACGCTTCGGAGTAGTCACGATTCGTTACGTTCTGCACGCTAAAGCGCAGCAGCACGTTCTCGGTCATCTGCCAGCTGCTATAGAGGTCGATAATGGTCGGGATATTCGGCATGCTCTCTTTAGGCACCGTATTGGTGTCGAGGCTAATACCTTCGGTACTCAGGCGTTTTGATTTACCGGTGAATTTCACCAGGCTGCCGACGGTGAGTTTGCGATCGAACAGGCGCCCGCCGACATCCACCGTGGCGTAGCTGCTGGGGAGATCGCTCAGGTCGCTATAGGCGAAGCTATAGACCGTGCTGGCAATAGAGGTGGGCTGATCGGTACGCTGCTTGCTCCATGACACATTGGCGTAGGCAAAACCGATGTCGTATCCGGCTTCAATCTCATAGCCCTCGGTGGTCACCGGCGAGGTCACGTTAACCGAGATGTTGGCGTTGAAATCCGGCGAAGCATTGGCGACATCTTTACACAGCCCGCCGTTGCTGCACAGCAGGAAGGATTCGCTGGTGATGTAATCTTTAATCCGCGAGCGGTAGGTCAGAGCTTTCAGATGCAGGCTATCCTGCTCGCTCAATAATCCTTGTTTGATAACGTTAAAACCGGCCTCCCAGGTCTCGGCTTTTTCCGGCTTCAGGAACGGGTTCATCGATGCGCCGCCCTCGTTGGCGAAGAACACTTCCTGAACGTTCGGCGCACGCGAGGAACGGCTCCAACTGACAAACGGCTGCAGCCATGGCGTCACCTGAGCGGAGAAGGTCGCCGAGGGATTAAAACCGTTATCTTTGACGTTGAGTTGGGTGGCCCCTTGCGGGAAGCACTTTTCGTTATCTGCACAGGCCGGTTTATAGCCCTGTACCCGGCTGCGGGTATAGTTGAGATTAAGATCGAGCTGATAAATATCCTTGTTTAATGTCAGCCCGCTATAGAGCGAGGCGATCTTCTGCTTGCCCGCCGGGGCAAAGGCGTTGTGGTCGGTCTCGGTATCCTGCACGAAGCGGCGGGAATAGCGGGTGTCCATTAATTTGCCGCCTAGCTGGAAAGCGGCATACAGATCGTCGGTAATACGAAAACGGCTAGTGTTGTTCATGTCCAGCGCGTTGGACTTATTGGTGGTCGAGGAGTCGTTAAAATTATACAGCGACTCCGGTTTATATGCCTGATTGCCGCGACTGGTGCTGGCTAATACATTGAACTCGACCAGTTCATTGAGCGGCGCGTAGTTATAGCGCAGATAGTAGTCGTCGCTGCTAATATCGCGACGGGTAAAACTATTGCGGTAATTACGCCCGGAAAACTCGAAGCGGTTAAATTGATCGACGTTGAAATTGATTTTATATAGCTGCGAGCGCGGCTCCTGACGCAAATATTTATTATCCTCGCCGATAAACTCTTCGCTGCTGCGTCCGCCGCCGTTTTTATAGGTCGCATAGGTGCGGGTGCCGCTGATGCCGAGTAGCGCGCCAAGGCCGCCGCCGTTATCGAAGGTGTCGGTTTTGCCGGCTACCGTTACCATACCGGTGCGGCCGATTCCGTTATCGCCCACGGAAAAACGCGACAGCAGGCCGACCTGATGCCCCGGTTTTAACACGTCATCGATGCCGATCGTGCGCAGGTTGGCGCTGCCCGCCAGCGCGTTGACGCCTTGCGAACCGGCGCTGTTGCCGCGGGTGATATCCACTTCGGCCAGGAAGTTGGGGTCCAGCGGCACCCCGGCGGCGGTATTCGCCCCGCCGTGGTAGTTAGCTGGCGCCATGCCGAAGAAGGTCTGGGTGACACCATCCACCATGGTGTTTACCCGGCCCAGCCCGTTCATGCCGCGGATATTGACGCTGATGGTGCCCTGCAGCGGGTCGATTTGCGTATAGGTGCCCGCCATGCTGCGCAGCGAGGCATCGAGGCTTTGCAGATTCTTATTGAGCGTTCGCGAACTGTAGGCGCCGGGACGGGTATAGCTCTCCTCTGAGGAGCCAACCTGGCCGGCATTTTCCGCCAGCGGGTTATCGGTAATGGTGATAGGAGAGAAAACCGATTCTCCTTCGCTTTCGGCGGCGAAAGCCTGGCCGTTGACGATAAGTAGCCCAGTAACGAGCCCCGTGATTATTTGTGATTTTTCCATAATCCAATCCTGAGGTAATAAATAGTTAACGCACAAAAAGGGCAGCAGCGTGCATCGCTCTTATTGCTAAGTGCGATGACACATTGCCCAAAATAAAAAATTATTAGCGGTCAGTGACCGTTATAAATAACATCCAGGGTGCCTGAATAAATAACAGGGAACCCTGGGTTTATATTTTTAATAAGCCGAACTCCACCGGCAGGGTGACCTTATTAATACCGTTACGCAGCAACTCTTTTGGCGGTGGCGGAAGCGGACGCGCATTTTCCAGCGCCATCAGCGCGGCGCGATCCAGCGAATGGGTCCCTGACGAGTTCGCCAGCTGCGATTGCAACACCTCGCCGCGTTCGTTGACGCTGAAGGTAATAATGACGGTACCGGTACGTTTACGGCGGCGCGCATCTTCCGGGTAGTGGCGCATTTTGTTGATTTTGCCTTTCACCAGCGATTCCCAACTGATCTTATTGTCGCTCAGGCGCGCGGCATCGCTATCGAGCGGCGCGGTGGTGCGCTGAGTGAGGACGGCCGGCGCCGGGGGCGCGGCGAAGCTGGTGATGGTTGAGTTACCCTTTTCCTCTTGCTGCTGGCGGCGGGACTGTTTTTTTACCTCGATTTTCTTTTTACGCTGCGGTTGGGGTTTGCTGGCGGAGAGCTTTATTTGCGCATTGTCGTGAATGAGCAGCTTCGGCGCCTCTTTCACCGCGGCCGTTTCCTGCTCGGTCATCGCCTCGACTTTGCGCTGCTGGGTGACGCCCGGCGGCAGCTCGGGATGAATCAATGACACTTCCAGTTCCGGCGCGTACTCCACCATCACCGCGGCAGGGGGGGCGGCATCCGGCGGCGAGGCGAAATGAATGATAAAAGGCACCGCCAGCGCCAGGTGGCCAAGCACGCTGGCCGTTGTTCCCGTGAACCAGCGGGGGCGCGACGCTATCAATGGCGTGGAGAGAGGGATATTCATTTTTCCGCCGCCACCGACCAGATGTAATCAGCCTGCTTCGCCGTCGGCGTGGTGCCGTCGGTGGTCAGCAGTAACACCAGCGGTTTTTCCGCCTTGAGATCGGCCAGATGCAGCGGTACGCCAATATCTTTCGCCGCATGATAACCGCCGGCAATCAGCAGCGCCGGGCGCGGCGCGGCTTGCATTTGCGTCGCCATCAGGCGATCGCGCTGCTGCTGAATAGCGAGCATAGAGGTGACCTGCTCGCCATCTATTTGCCCGTTATGCATCAGATAGATAATGGCCGATAGCGATTCATGTACCTGCGGGCTGTTGGAGAGCGTTCCGCGGGGAAACGTGGGATGCTGATAGATGTCGCTCACCTGCTGGCGGCTAAGGTTGGCTGCCAGCAGTGGATAAGGTGCTTGCAGCGCGGTCATCACGACGTCGCGATAAAGCGCCCACGGCCAGCCGGGGTTCCAGCGCAGGGTTTCCGCCGCGCGAGTGGCGCTCACGGTCGTCCCGCTGAGGCTGGCCCGTTTGACCCGATTGACCGCCTCCTGCTGGCTTAGGTCGATCATCTCCATCAGCACGCTGCCCTGCGGGCGAAGGGTGTGGAGGTTCTGCAGCAGCCAGCGCTCAATCTGGTGATGCTGAGCGTTGGTATGTTCTTCGCCAACAATAACCAGCGGCGCCTGGGCGAGTTGGTTCAGCAATTGTTGCGGCGTCAGGGTGCGCCCGCTGGCGGTATCACGAATATTCGCCTTCTCTACCAGCGCGTGCTCCCCGGCAGGAGAGAGGGGGTGAACCGGGCTGTGACAGGCGCTCAGTAACCACGCGCAGCCTATAACCAGAGTCTTTAAAAGGGGTTCCTTAAACATAAAATATCCATTTTCGGCTTTTTAGTCGTCTTTTCTTCGTATCTTGCTGCTGGAACAGGATGATATGTGATGTTGAGAATGATTATCAAGATCATTCTCATTTAAAATTATTGGCAAGGGTGATGATTTCACCCGGCAAACAGCTGGCCGTTGCTGTGTCGCGGAGAGAATCTGTGAAGACGATCAAGATTTTAAACAGCGATAATATTTAAATCTGCTGGCTTAATGTTGTCTTAATATTTGTTTCGGTCGCGCGTTGAAATAAGCATTTTGTCATCAGGAAATTCTAATTGGCGGTGTTTTTCACTTTTTTAAAATGATGGTAATTGTTTTCATTATCATTCACATTCCTCTGTGATTTAATCCGTGCCAACCCGGTTTCTCCACGGCTTTTCGACTACCCATACTAAGGATTAGCTTATGAATTTCCGCTTATCGGCATATTGCGCGGCGATGCTCGCTGCTTCGGCTCTGTTTACCGCTCCGCAGGTTATGGCTGCTGACAATGGCGACGGCATCGTGGTGTATAACGCCCAGCATGAAAACCTGGTGAAATCCTGGGTTGACGGCTTTACCAAAGAAACCGGTATTAAAGTCACGCTGCGCAACGGCGACGATAGCGAATTGGGTAATCAACTGGTGCAGGAGGGGTCAGCCTCGCCGGCGGATGTCTTCCTGACCGAAAACTCGCCTTCAATGGTGTTGGTTGATAATGCCAAACTGTTTGCGCCGCTGGATGCCGCGACGCTGAATCAGGTCGCGCCGCAGTATCGTCCTGAGCACGGCCGCTGGATTGGCATTGCTGCCCGCAGCACCGTTTTCGTCTATAACCCGGCGAAAATCAGCGAATCTCAGCTGCCGCATTCGCTGATGGACCTGGCGAAACCTGAGTGGAAAGGGCGCTGGGCCGCCTCTCCATCGGGCGCAGACTTCCAGGCCATCGTCAGCGCCATGCTGGCATTGAAAGGCGAAAAAGCGACGCTCGACTGGCTGAAGGCGATGAAAACGAACTTCGTGGCCTACAAAGGCAACAGCACGGTGATGAAAGCGGTCAACGCCGGACAAATCGACGGTGGGGTTATCTACCACTATTACCGCTTTGTCGACCAGGCGAAAACCGGCGAGAACAGCAAAAACACCAAACTTTATTATTTCAAAAATCAGGATCCGGGCGCTTTCGTGAGTATCTCCGGCGGCGGCGTACTGGCGTCCAGCAAACATAAAGAGCAGGCGCAGGCCTTTATCAAATGGATCACCGGCAAGCAGGGTCAGGATGAACTGCGTACCAATAATGCCTTCGAATATGCGGTGGGCGTGAATGCCGCCTCTAACCCGAAACTGACGCCGCTGAAAGAGCTGGACGCGCCGAAGGTAGAGCCGTCAACGCTGAATAGCAAAAAAGTGATCGACCTGATGACCCAGGCTGGCCTGCTGTAATTTGATGCTGAAGTGATTTATCTATGTCTGTCCTGAGTCTGGTACTCGGAAAGAAAACAGGACGCCTGCCCGAGCGCAGGCGTCCTGCATTTCCGATGGTTGCCTTAGCTGTACTGTTTTCAATAATGGCGTTACTGCCGTTAGGTTTTGTGGCCGCGGTGGGGATTGAGACCGGCTGGCCGACCATTAAAGCACTGGTGTTTCGCCCGCGGGTAGCTGAACTGCTCAGCAATACGCTGTGGCTGACGCTGCTGGCGGTGCCCATCTCTATCGCACTGGGCGTGACTGTGGCCTGGCTCACTGAACGCACCGCGCTTGCCGGGCGTCAGCTGTGGTCGGCGCTGGCGGTCGCGCCGCTGGCTATCCCGGCATTTGTCCAGAGCTATGCCTGGGTCAGCGCGGTTCCCTCGCTGCACGGCCTGTCCGCCGGGGTGTTCCTCTCGGTGCTGGCCTACTATCCTTTTATCTACATGCCGGTGGCGGCGGTGCTCCGTCGTCTCGATCCGACGCTGGAAGATGTTGCCGCCTCGTTGGGTACGCCGCCGTGGAAGGTTTTCTTCCGCGTGGTGCTGCCGCAACTGCGGTTGGCTATCTGCGGCGGCGCGCTGCTGGTGGCGCTGCATCTGCTGGCGGAATATGGCCTGTATGTGATGATTCGCTTCGACACCTTCACTACCGCCATTTATGACCAGTTCCAGTCCACCTTTAGCGGCCCGGCGGCGAATATGCTGGCGGGAGTGCTGGCGCTGTGTTGTCTGGCGATTCTGCTACTGGAGAGCGTCTCGCGCGGCAAAGCGCGTTACGCGCGCATCGGCGCCGGCGCGGCGCGCGAACAGAAGCGTCGTCCGTTGGGCAACGTGGCCGCATGGGGCGCGCAACTGCTGCTGTTGACGCTGGTGATGCTGGCGATGGGGGGCCCGCTGCTGGTGCTGTGCCGCTGGCTATGGCTTGGCGGGGTGGAGAACTGGCTGCATGCCGATCTTTGGCATTCGCTGCGCCAGACCCTGCTGCTGGGAGCGGGCGGCGCGCTGCTGACCACCGCCTGCGCAATTCCTATCGCCTGGCTCGGCGTGCGTTATCCGCGCCGGCTGTTTCGCCTGCTGGAAGGCTGTAATTACATCACCAGCTCACTGCCGGGTATCGTCACCGCGCTGGCGCTGGTGACGGTCACCATCCACTATGCCCGTCCGGTGTACCAGACCGAGGTGACCCTGTTCCTCGCGTACCTGCTGATGTTTATGCCGCGAGCGCTGATTAACCTGCGCGCCGGTATCGCCCAGGCGCCGGTTGAGCTGGAAAATGTCGCCCGTAGCCTTGGGCGCAGCCCGGCCCGCGCCTTATGGAGCGTCACCATGCGGCTGGCCGCGCCGGGAGCGGCCGCTGGCGCCGCGTTGGTGTTTCTTGGCGTGAGCAACGAGCTTACCGCGACGTTGCTGCTGTCGCCGCTAGGCACCCGCACGCTGTCGACCGGTTTTTGGGCGTTAACCAGCGAGATAGACTACGTCGCCGCGGCGCCCTATGCGATGCTGATGATCGTGATTTCGCTGCCGCTGACGGCGGTTCTTTATGTGCAGTCGAAAAAAATTGCAGGGTTGTAACATGCTGGAATTGTCTTCTATCTCGAAATCTTTCGCCGACGCGCTGGTGCTCGATAACCTTAATCTGACCGTGGCGCCGGGAAGCCGTACCGCCATTGTCGGCCCGTCGGGTTCCGGTAAAACCACGCTGCTGCGGATTCTTGCCGGTTTTGAAACCCCCGACAACGGGCGAATCGTTCTGCAGGGCAATACCTTGTTTGCCGAAGGCGTGTTTGTGCCGGCGCATCAGCGCGGGATCGGTTTCGTGCCGCAGGAAGGGGCGCTGTTCCCCCATCTTAACGTCGCAGATAATATTGCCTGGGGACTCGATTGCAGTCGCGAAGAGAAACGCCGTCGGGTGGCCGCACTGATGGAGATGGTGGCGTTAGATGCGACATTAGCGAACCACTGGCCACATGAAATTTCCGGCGGCCAGCAGCAGCGGGTTGCGCTGGCGCGCGCGTTGGCCCAGCGGCCATCCCTGATGTTGCTGGATGAACCTTTCTCGGCGCTGGATACCGGGCTGCGGGCGGCGACGCGCAAAGCCACCGCCGATCTGCTGGCCGAGGCTGGCGTAGCCTCGATCCTGGTCACTCACGACCAGACGGAGGCGCTGTCGTTTGCAAGCCAGGTCGCGGTGATGCGGCAGGGGCGTTTCGCTCAGGTAGGGACGCCGTTCGAGGTCTACTCGCGTCCGGTTGACGAGGCCACCGCGCTGTTTCTTGGCGATGCGCTGGTGCTCGACGCCGAGCTCATGGAAGGGCGCGCCCGTTGCGCCATCGGCGAGTTGCCGACCGACGATCCTCACGCCAGCGGCCGCGGGCGCGTGATGTTGCGCCCGGAACAACTGCGGGTGTCGTCGTGCGCGCCGCAGGAGAGCGCCTTTCGCATCGTGGATGTCGATTTCGCCGGCCATATCTCGACGCTGACCGTGAGCGCGGCGGGGCAATCGATGCCGCTGGTGCTGAAAACCGTCAGCCAGGCCGCCTGGCAAGCTGGCGCCGCGGTTCGCCTGGACGTTATTGGTCAGGCGCGGATATTTTGCGCATAGCGGTGAAAAGCTGAACGTTCAGCCGGGATAAAAATTGATTTGGCGCGGAGATGCGTTAATTAGCTGCTGATGTAGCACATTGTGCTAATTACACTACCAGCGAAGGCTTTAGTATCCGCGCCACTGATCTCGTCGCCATGGAGTGGTAGGTCGTTGGAATATTTCCGCGGGGTCAGTCCATTCTTATTTCCCCTGGGGATGATTATCGTTGCTGCGCGCTACGGCAGTGCCGACGATATTCCGAGGGTGAACGTTCGGTATTACGTTTAAATACCCGGCAAAAATAGTTGCTATCGATAAAGCCGCAATTATGCGCAATTTCTTTTACTTTTAAATCGTAACCGCGTAATAGCTGCTTCGCTTTTTCCAGCCGCACGGCGGTTAAATATTCATTAAAGCCCACCGAGCCCGATTTCTGAAATATATGCGAAAGATAGTTCGGAGTAATATGAAAACGTCTGGCCACCGATTCGCGGGTCAGCGGCTGGCTAAGATTTTCCTGGAGATAATCCTGAACCGCTAAAAACAGATCGCGGCTGCGGCTAACGCGCATTTCCAGACCAACGAGTTGTTCAAGACAGTGGCTTAACAGCGCGGAAACCACCAGCCGGGCGGTGATTGGGTCTGGTTGCAGGCAGACCTCGTTTAGCGCCAGCAGCAGATAGGAGCCGACGCGTGGGCCCAGTCGGGCGACGTTCTGCTTTTCAGTATGCAGTTTTTTACCGTCCCAGCGCTGGATGCAAAAGCCGAGCTTTTGGCGGCCAAATAAAATGCTGAGGGTAGCCGCTGGGCCGGTCCATTCCGGCAGCGTCCACTTGCCCGCCTGTACGTAGAGTACCTGTGAAGTGGATAAGACCGCCGCGGATAGCGGTAGACCCTGTTCATGAAGCTCACCTTCAAGGACGATCTCCAGGCGCGGGAAGGGCACCTTCAGTGCCAGCGCCGGAACGGGAATATCCGGCTCCGGAAAGCGGACCTGCAGTCTGTCTTTTTGATTCACCAAACGATTTAGAATGCCCGCCAGATCATCAATCATCCTGTAGCCCCCGAGTTAAAATTATCTCGTTGATTATAATCTTTTTTATCCTGATGTTCCGCCTTACGGCGCGCTGTGGATGCATTATTTAATAGGTGAATATTTTCGACGAATTCACCCGCCCTCAATTATTGATAATGTTCACATTTTTGTAGCTGGCGTACGGATATCCAGTTTTTCGTAGTTTTTCCTTCCTGCCAGTTCGTGAGCCGCATCGTAGAGTTTGATTGTGTTATCTAAAAGTTAAAAGGAAGGCATATGGACTCACAATCGACGGTTTATCTGGCTGCGCTTGGCGCGAATCTGACGCTAAGCGAGCAGATGAAACATGAACTTGATACGCTTGGCTATACCGTGGCGCACAACGTCGTCGATCCCCAGTGGTTGAGCGAGATGCGCGAACGCATTGACGCGCTGGTGGAACAAGAAGGCGAGAACCTGGCAATGGAACACCATCAGGAAGCGACGGCGACGCGTATTGCCAACCTGATTAATAAGGGCGCTATCTGGGAGAAGGTGTGGTCGCATCCGCTCATTCTTTCTGCCTGTCGTTATATTTTCAATGGCGCTTTCAAAGTTTCCAGCCTCAATGCGCGTGAGGCGCTATATAACGGCGGTCATCAACCGCTGCATGCCGACTGGAAAAAGCCGCGGGTAGACTTCCCGAAAGTGCATTTGGTCAATACGATATGGGCTATTGACGACTTGAGCGCCGCCAACGGCGCGCCGCGGATTATTCCGTCGACCCATCTGCGCCCGGAGCTGCCGGAAGAGGTGCTGGAGGATCCCGAAAAGACGCATCCTGATGAAATTGTTTTTGCCGCGCCGGCCGGCAGCGTGATGATTTACAACGCGCACGCCTGGCACGGCGGCACCCGCAATCGTGAGGGCAGCAGAAGGCGCGTACTACATGGCTTATATATTGACCGTGCTGATACCGCGCAGCAGGACCAGCAGCGCTGGCTGACGCCGGAAACGGCGAGCCGCCTGACGCCCGCGCAAAAGTGGCTGCTCGACGTGCAATAAGCGCCATGGCCGGTCAGGGAATTTCCAGATACACGACCGGCTTTTTCATAATACTTTTGACGGCTTCAACAATCAGCTGCGGCTGCAGTAGAACAGTCTTAATGCTGGTTTTAATGGTGCGGACGCCGCTAAAACGCTTCGGGTCATCAATTTCGATATCCGTCACCAGTAGCACCACTTCGGCGCGGGCAATATCTTCAGCGGTGATCCGGTTTTCAACGCCGAGCGCGCCCTGTGTTTCGACTTTTAGATGCCATTTTTCATGATGTCCCACTTTCTCCAGCCGTTCGGCCGCCATATAGGTATGCGCAACCCCGCTCACGCAGGCGGTTACGGCAACAATGTTGAAGTCCATAACATCCTCCAGGCGTTAACCGCCGATAGTGACGTGATATCCTGCAGCTTCAGCCAGCGCTTGATAAGGATGAACATCAGCGTGCTGGGGGGCGCTGACGCCGGCCAGCGGCCAGGTTTTACCCAGCAGACGGTATTTTGACTCGCCATATTGATGAAACGGCAACAGGTGAATCTCCGCCAAACTGAATGGTGCGAGGAAATTTAAGATCTGCTTAAAATTCTCCGTGTTCATGGTGTAGCCAGGGATCAGCGGTACGCGTGGGATAAGATTCATTTTGCGGCTGGCCAACTGACTAAAGTTGTCCAGCACTCGCGGCTGATTCATCTGCAGTAGTGAATGGGCCCGCTCGCTATTCATGATTTTTAAATCAAACAGTATTTCGTCGCAGGCTTCGGCCACCGGGAGGAAACGGTTAAAGGCGCAGTCGCCCGCGGTTTCGATTGCGGTGCGGATCCCCCACTGGCGTAGGTGCTGGAGGAAACTGGCGGCAAATCCAGCCTGCATCAGTACTTCGCCTCCTGACAGGGTGACGCCGCCGCCGGAGGCGCGGAAGAAGACCTCGTCTTTAAGTACCTCGTGCAGCAGGGCATCTAACGTGACATCCCGGCCAATCTGCTCCCATGCGCCGGAGGGACATTCGGCGACGTCCTGCAGGCAGCGCGTGCAGCGCAGGCATTTACGCTCCCGGCGCACGCTCTGAATCTTTGGCGAGATCGATTCAGGATTGGCGCACCACGGGCAGGTATGAGGGCAGCCTTTGAAAAAGACTACCGTGCGGATCCCTTGCCCGTCGTTAAGAGAGTAGCGTTGGAGGTTAAAAATACGCGCCGTCCCGGCGCGCGTTTCGATAACCTCACAGCTGATGCGTGGTGCGGCGGATAATGTCATCCTGAATCTCCTTTGACAGCTCAACAAAGAAGGCGCTGTAGCCCGCGACGCGCACCACCAGGCCTGCAAAGTCCTGCGGCCGCTGCTGTGCTTCACGCAGGGTGTCGGCGTTGACTACGTTAAACTGGATATGCTGCAGCTTGAGCTTGCAGAAAGCCTGTAAAAAGTCGGCCAGTTTGTTCAGACCGCTGTCGCCGGCAAGCGTTGCCGGGGTGAATTTGACGTTTAATAGCGTACCGTTCGACAGCAGATAGTTATCCAGTTTACTCACCGATTTCAGCACCGCCGTCGGCCCCTGGGCATCCTGCCCAACCATTGGCGACAGGCCGCCGTCCGCCAGCTGTTCGCCGGCCAGCCGGCCGTCCGGCGTCGCGCCGACCACCGAGCCCAGCGGCACATGCGCGGAGACGGTATAGGAGCCAGGGGTAAAATGACCGCCGCGAGGGTTCAGATATTGTTCTACCTCTTTACAGTAAAAACGCAGCAGATCGGCGCTAATATTATCGACTTCGTCGATATCGTTGCCGTATTTCTCGTAACGGTTGATAAGCCTGGCGCGGATTTTTTCTCCTTCCGGCGTGCGGAAGTTGGTTTTTAGCACCGCCATCAGCTCGGTAAAACTGAGGCGCTGTTGCTCGAAGACCATGCCCTTCAGCGCGTGCAGCGAATCGCTCAGGTTCGCGATACCGATGCCCTGAACGCCGGAGAAGTTATAGCGCGCGCCGCCTGCGGTGATATCTTTGCCGTGCTGCACACAATCTTCGATAAAGGATGACAGCAGGGGCACCGGCGCCCAGTCGCGGTGGCCGATATCGCAAATGTTGCTGCCCTCGACCATCAGCTTGATGTAATGGCGGATTTTGTCGCGGATCTGGCTGATGAGGCCGTCCCAGCTGACTTCCGGCTGCTGTTCATTTTCCTGCAGGACAATTTCCATCACCTTCAGCAGATTAAACATCGCGATATCGTGCAGGCCGTAGGTACGCCCCGGAATAGAGAGCTCCACGCAGCCGACCACCGCGTAATCGCGGGCATCTTCCAGGGACACGCCGCGGTTGAGGAAGGCCGGGACGACCACCTCATCGTTGAAAATCTGCGGGATCCCGGTGCCCAGGCGAATGGTCTCAGCGGTTTTGCGCAGGAACGGACGATCAATCAGTTCATTGACCCGTACGCCCAGGTTCGGCTGCGGTAGCTGCACATTCTGGTAAGCATCGAGAGAAAGAAAGGACAGTACGTTTACCGCGCTACGTCCGGTTTCCGTCAGTCCGCCAAGCAGGGCGGTGTAACCGGTGGGGAAACCGGCGAAATAGCGTGCGCTGCTGGAAGATCGCAGCAGAACGATATCGTTGCATTTTACCCACAGCGACTCCAGCAGCTCCTTGAGATACGCGGGATCCTGGCCCTGATTCAGCGACGCCTGATAAAAAGGCAGCATGTACTGGTCAAAGCGCCCGAGCGAAATCGAGCTGGCGTTGGATTCATACTGCAAAATAATGTTCATGTACCAGAATAGCTGGCAGGCCTGGGCAAAATCCTGCGGCCGATGCTGGGCGTTATGGCGTGAGATGGCGGCGATGGTGGCCAGTTCCTGCTGACGCTGGGCATTTGCGCAGTTCGCGGCCATCTCTTCCGCCAGCGCGGCGTAGCGCAGAATATGGCGCTGAGAGGCTTCAAGTAAGATCAATACCGCCTGATAAAAGTGGTTATCAGGCTGCCGGGCACGGTGTGAATTTAGCTCGGCGATCAGCGCGTCAAGGCCATGATTCAGCAGCCGGGGATAGTCAATAATAATATGGCCCTGGCCTTTATCCGTCTGGTTAACGCTGAAAATCTGCGTGCTGATAGCGGCCTTTACTTCCTCGGTCATTTGACCGTTGATGAAATCTTTCATTGAGCGCTTTTCCCAGTAAGGGAACAGCGTTTTGCGGTAAATTCGTTTATCTTCTTCGCTTATTTCGAAGCGGTCCTGCGGGCGGGTCGGGAAGGTGTCGAGCTCGTTGAGCAGCCAGTAAGGGTCCATTTCCGGTGACATAATTCCCGCACGTGGTTTGACGGTGCGATTACCGGCAATCAGTTCATCCTCACGAATCGAAATAGCCACCTTATCAAGGATCCATGCCGTCGCTTTCGCCCGGCGAATAATCACCGGTTCGCCCTCCGTCTGCCGGTGGCTGGCGGTATAAAGTAATGCGCGTTCGAGGGAGATTTCGCGCGGCTGGGCGAACAGGCTGGCTTTCAGGCGTTGTGTACGATTCGTCATGACAAACTCCGTGTTGTGGCGAAGAGGCGCGTAGGCGCCTCTTTTGGGCTTCAGGCGTTCTGGGAAAGGTGGCTATCAATCTTGTTCATGATGGCGTCGGCGCGTTTTACCGCATCGCTGATATTGACGCGCACAATGGTTTTCCCGGCAAAACGTTCTTCAAACTTAATGCCGATATCTTTGGTCAGAATGACCATATCGGCCGCGGCGATCTCCTCCGCCGTCAGTTCGTTCTCAATGCCGATGGAACCCTGGGTCTCTACCTTAACCTGCCAGCCTTTGGCTTTAGCGGCGCTTTCCAGCGACTCGGCGGCCATATAGGTATGGGCGACGCCCGATGGGCAGGCGGTAACGGCGATAATGTGGGTCATAAGGTGTTCCTTCCAGTCTGTTAGTTAATTTCGAAATCAAGATCTAATTCATCGTCGGCTTGGGAGTCGGACGGTTGCTTTTTGGTGAAGGCTTTCAGGGCGATGACGCAGGCAGCGCTGACGCAGGCGCCGACAAATAAAGCGGTGACGAAGCCGAGTTTGCCCTGGACCACCGGCAGCACAATAAGCCCGCCCCAACCGGCATAGCACTGTGCACCCATCAGCGCGGCGGTGACGCAGCCGCAGGCGGCGCCAATCATGTTGGCGGGAATAACGCGCAGCGGGTCGGCGGCTGCGAAGGGAATCGCGCCTTCGGTCACCCCGACGCAGCCCATCACCAGCGCGGCTTTGCCGGTTTCACGCTCTTCGGCGGTAAAATATCTGCGGCCAATTAACGTCGCCAGCCCCATGCCCAACGGTGGTACGGCGATGCCGACCGCGGCGATAGCCACGACGCTATAGACACCCTGAGAGACGCAAATCAACATAAAGGCGTAGGCCACTTTGTTGACCGGGCCGCCCATATCAAAGGCCAGCATCAGGCCCATAATGACGGCCAGCACCACGATGCTCCCTTCGCGCATTCCCTGTAGCCAGCTGGTCAGGTTTGCGGTCAGCGCGCCAACCGGCTCGCCAAGCCCCCACATCATGATCCCGGCGGTGATAAAGGTGCCGACGATGGGAATGATGAAAATCGGCATCACCGAACGCAGAACCTTATGTACGGGGATTTTTTTCAGGTAATAGACCACCAGACCGCCAATCATTCCGGCTATCAGCGCGCCGAAGAAACCGGCGCCGAAGCCGTTACCGACCCAGGCGCCAATGGCGCAGGGGGCCAGCGCGGCGCGGTCAGAAATGGAGTAGCCGATGTAGGCGGCAAGAAAGGGCACCATTAGCGTCAGCCCGGCGACGCCGATATCAAAGAGCTTCTTCAGATTAGGGTCGGTGGCGGCATCGGGCACCGCGCCTTTGCCATATAACATGACGGACACCGCCAGCAGGATCCCCCCGGAAACGACGAAGGGGATCATGTGTGAGACGCCGGTCATCAGATGCTGGCGAGTATTTTTTAGTATGTGCACCAGTTCGTTCATTGCTTGCTCCTGAGCGCTGTAGGGCCCGTGACAGTATTGATGCCTCAACATTAGAAAAAGGGCCGGGCATTAAATAGTAGAGAAAAAGGGCATTTACTGGATATTTGTAAGGTGAGAAAAGAATTGCGATCCATCTCAAATCTTAGCTGTGACGGGAATCAGACACCTTGAGGCTGATGAATTGTGATGGTGAGCATAAAAAAGATGTATGTGTACAATAGTCCAGTAATTACCAGTTTTATCACGTAGTTCATCGCGCTCTCTTTCATTACCTTTGGCTGAAATAACGCATTGCTCAGGAGGAAGGCGATGGCACTGGTAATTGAATTCATATGTGATTTGCCAAATGGCGTGCATGCGCGCCCGGCAAGCCTGGTCGAAACGTTGTGTAACCGTTTTTCATCGGCGGTTGAGTGGCGGAATCTGCGTAGCGACGGTCGCGGGAATGCGAAAAGCGCGCTGGCGATCATCGGTAGTAACACCCTCAAGGGCGACACCTGTCAGCTGATTATCAGCGGGGAGGATGAAGACGAAGCGTTAGCCGCGTTAACCGCGTTTATTGAAAATGAGTTTCCGCACTGCGATGCGCCGCTGCCTGCCGCACAAGCGCTGGATATCCAGCCGGTGCCGGAATCGCTGTCGCGGCTGAATCCAACGCTATTTCCTGCGCACCCGGTGTGTGCCGGCAGTGCGGGCGGTAAGCTGGTTCATCTCAAATCACGCGATCTTCACGACCTTGGCGAACTGCCCGTCGCCGCCAGCCTTGAACAGGAGCAGGCGGCGCTGGATAACGGTTTGCGTCTGTTGGTGCAGGATATCGATCTGCGGTTACTGGACAATGACGGCACCGCCAGCGCGATTCTGCAAGCTCACCGTTCGCTGGCGACCGATGCTTCGCTGCGCCAGCACCTGCTTGGCGGTATTCTCACCGGCCTTAGCTGCGCACAGGCTATTGTCGCCACCGGCGAACACTTCTGCACCCAGTTCCGCGATTCCGGCAACAGCTATCTGCAGGAGCGAGTGCTGGATGTCCGCGACGTCTGCTTCCAGCTATTGCAGCATGTCTACGGTGAAGACCGCTTTCCGGCTCCGGGACAACTGCGGGAAGCGGCTATTTGTCTTGCTGATGAACTGACCCCAAGCCAGTTTCTGGAACTGGATAAGTCGCAGTTGAAAGGGCTACTGCTGCGTAGCGGCGGCACTACTTCACATACTGTCATTCTGGCCCGTTCGTTCAATATTCCTACCCTGGTAGGGGTTGACCTGCCGGCGCTGCTGCCGTGGGTTGATACTCAGGTACAGATAGATGGTAATGCCGGGCTGCTGGTGGTGGATCCCAGCCCAGCGGTGGCGCGCTATTATCAACAGGAGGCCTGGCTACAGGAGAAAATTCAGCAACAGCAGCAGGTATGGCTCAATAAAGCCGGACAGACGCAAGACGGCATCCGCGTCGAGATTGCCGCCAATATCGCGCATTCGGTGGAGGCGGTGGCGGCATTCAATAACGGCGCGCAGTCGGTTGGGCTGTTCCGCACCGAAATGTTGTATATGGACCGCCCTGGCGCGCCGTCGGAAAATGAGCTCTACAACATCTTTTGTCAGGCGCTGGAGCCGGCCAACGGGCGCAGCATTATCGTGCGGACCATGGATATCGGCGGCGATAAGCCGGTGGCGTATCTCAACATTCCCGCGGAAAACAATCCGTTCCTCGGCTACCGCGCGGTACGCATCTATGAAGAGTATCAGGCGCTGTTTCATACTCAGCTACGGGCCATTTTACGCGCCTCGGCGCACGGCTCGCTGAAGATTATGATCCCGATGATTTCATCAATGGAGGAGATTCTGTGGGTGAAAGAGCGGCTGGCGGAGGCCAAGCAGTCGCTGCGCGCCGAACAGATCCCGTTTGATGAAAAGATCCCACTCGGCATCATGCTGGAGGTGCCGTCGGTGATGTTTATCATCGATCAGTGCTGTGAAGAGGTCGATTTCTTTAGCATCGGCAGCAACGATTTAACGCAGTATCTGCTGGCGGTCGATCGCGATAACGCTAAAGTGACGCGTCATTACAACAGCCTGAACCCGGCCTTCCTGCGCGCGCTGGACTATGCCGTGCAGGCGGTGCATCGGCAGGGAAAATGGATTGGCCTGTGCGGCGAGCTGGGGGCGAAAGGGTCGGTGCTGCCGCTGCTGGTTGGCCTCGGTTTAGATGAATTGAGTATGAGCGCGCCGGCAATCCCGGCGACCAAGGCGCGGCTGGCGCAACTGGATAGCCGCGCCTGCCGCCAGCTGCTGAATCAGGCGATGCAGTGCCGTACCTCACTGGAAGTCGAGCATCTGCTGGCCCAGTTCCGTATGCGCCAGCAGGATGTTCCGCTGGTGAGCACCCAGTGCATTACGCTTAATAGCGACTGGCGCAGCAAGGAGGAAGTGCTGAAAGGGATGACTGACAATCTGCTGTTGGCCGGGCGTTGCCGCTATCCGCGTAAGCTGGAGGCAGATCTGTGGGCCCGCGAGGCGGTGTTCTCCACCGGTCTGGGCTTTAGCTTCGCCATTCCGCACAGTAAATCCGAGCATATTGAGCAGTCGACCATCAGCGTCGCGCGGCTGGCGCAACCGGTGATGTGGGGCGATGAAGAAGCGCAATTTGTCATTATGCTGACGCTGAACAAGCACTCGGCGGGGGACCAGCATATGCGTATTTTCTCACGGCTGGCGCGGCGTATTATGCATGAAGCTTTTCGTACCGCTCTGGTTAATGCGGCAACCCCCGAGGATATCGCCGAACTGCTGCGGTGCGAGCTGGAACTGTGATTGTCTCTCCGGCCAGCGCCGCTGGCCGGAGAGCGAGCTATAAATCCAGCACTAACCGGCCGCCTTTAGCGCGTGAGCAGCAGATCAGCATACTCTGCTGGCTGGCTTTCTCTTCATCGCTGTAATACTGATCGCGGTGGTCGGCTTCGCCCTCCAGAATCATCGTTTCGCAGGTGCCGCACACCCCTTCGCGGCACAGGCACTCCACCTTCGCCGCTTTGTTATTCTCGATCACCTGCAGAATGGTCATATCCTGCGGCACGGTAAATTCGCGTCCGGAACGCGCCAGCACCAGGGTAAATGCCTCTCCGCCTTTATCTTCAACGATAAATTGCTCAAAGTGCAGCTGGCTGGCGGGAACCTGATACCGTTCGGCGGCGGCTTTCACCGCCTCGTTAAGCGCTGCCGGGCCGCAGGTATAGATGTGGGTGCCGGGTTCGATATCGGCGAACAGGCGCGACAGGTCGAGACGGCTGCCGAGCGCTGATATGTGAATATCGACCCGGTCGCGCCACGGCGCGGCGCTGAGCGCATCGACGAAAGCATTATTGTCGGCGTCGTGGAAACAGTAGTGCAGCTGCCAGTCAGCCTGCTGCTGTTCCAGTTCAGGAATATGCGCTAAAAACGGCGTAATGCCGATGCCGCCGGCGATCAGCAGATGCTTGCGCGCCTGCGGTTCGATGGCGAACAGGTTGTTGGGGGTGGACACCGTCAGGGTATCGCCCGGTCGCACCTGCTGATGCATAAAACGCGAGCCGCCTTTGGAAGGCGACTCAAGACGCACCGCAATCTGCCAGCTGGTGGTATCCAGCGGCGAGCTCATGAGCGAATAGGCATTGCTGTAGCGCTGCTCGCCATCCTGCATCTGGACGATAATATGGCTACCGCCGCTGAATCCCGGCAGCGGGGCGCCGGTCGGCGACACCAGCGTAAAACGCTTAACCTGGGCGGTGATCTGTTCGACATCGCGAACGATCGTCTCAAACATTTGATAATCAGACATCGCGGAACTCCATCAAAAAATCCCGGCGTGGCCAGTGCCGTCGCCGGGAGAGGATATTTACAACCCCTGGCAGAGATACTTCATCTCCAGGTAATCTTCGATTCCGTGTTCCGAGCCTTCGCGGCCAAGACCCGACTGTTTCACTCCGCCAAATGGCGCGACTTCATTAGAAATCAGCCCGGTATTGATGCCGACCATGCCGTATTCCAGTTGCTCGGAGACGCGCCAGATACGGGCGGCATCGTTGCTGTAAAAATAGGAGGCGAGACCGTAGATGGTGTTATTCGCCTGCTCGATGACCTGCTGCTCATCCTCAAATTTCACCAGCGCGGCCACCGGGCCGAAAATCTATTCCTGCAGCAGCAGTGACCCCGGCTGTACGTCGCCGATAACCGTAGGGGTGAAGAAATTACCGCTCAGCGGATGCGCTTTTCCGCCGGTTAACAGCGTGGCGCCGCGGCTCATGGCGTCGTCGAGCAGGGACTGCACTTTGCGCCCGGCGTCGGCGTTGATAAGCGGGCCAATCTGGACATCGGACTCGCTGCCATCGCCGACTTTCAGGGCGGCGACGCGGGCAACGAACTTATCGCAGAATTGGTCGTAGACGGCGCGATGAATATAGAAGCGGTTGACGCAAACGCAGGTTTGCCCGGCGTTGCGGAACTTGGCGATCAGCGCGCCCTCGACCGCTTTATCGATATCGGCGTCGTCAAAGACGATAAACGGCGCGTTACCGCCGAGCTCTAAAGAGAGCTTTTTGATGGATTCCGCGCACTGGCGCATCAGCACGCGGCCGACTTCGGTCGAGCCGGTAAAGGAGAGCTTACGCACCCGCTCATCACCGGTGAACACCGCGCCAATCTCACGCGACTGGCCGGTGACAACGTTAATGACGCCCTGCGGGATCCCGGCCTGATTCGCCAGTTCCGCCATCGCCAGCGCGGTAAACGGCGTTTCATTGGCAGGCTTAATTACCATCGTACAACCCGCGGCCAGCGCCGGGCCGGCCTTACGGGTGATCATCGCCGCCGGGAAGTTCCACGGGGTGATCGCCGCGCAGACCCCCACGCCCTGGCGGAACACCATCAGGCGTTTATCGGCGCCGGGGGAGGGGATTATTTCGCCGTTGGCGCGTTTCCCTTGTTCGGCAAACCACTCGATAAACGAGGCGGCATAGGCGATTTCGCCTTCCGCTTCCGCCAGCGGCTTGCCCTGCTCGGCGGTCATTATCTGCGCCAGCGCGGTCTTGTTTTCGAGGATCAGGTGGTGCCAGTTCTTCAATAACGCGGCGCGCTGGGCGGCGGTAAGCACGCGCCATGCCGGCAGCGCGGCAGTAGCGGCATCCACCGCCTGCTGCGCTTCCGCTCGTCCCATATTGGGGATTTGGCCGAGCGTCGCGCCGGTGGAGGGATTGCTGACGGCAAGCGTCGTACCGTCGGCGGCATCGCGCCAGCTTCCGGCAATCAGCGCCTGCTGGCGAAACAGATTTGAGTGAAATACGGACATGGCCAACTCCTTCAATGATTACGGCTGGAATACCTGGGCGACCAGATTGTGGAAATGGGCGATCCCGTGCTCGGAGATCCCGCTGCCGCTGTTATCCGCCATAATGCGCCCCTGTCCGCGATAGCCGCGAGACTTCAGCCCCTTCTGCACGCTTTCTACCAGACGTAAATCTTCCGGGCGGAACACGTCGCGATACCATTCAATCAGCGCTTTCTGATCGTCGGTCAGCTCTTCGTTGGTGAAATAGATGTCGTAATTCTGCAGGGTGGTCTCTTCATCTACCGGGAATTCATAAATGACGGTCATCATGCCCTTGATTGGTGTAACGTTGAGCATAGTGCACGGCCACAGCCAGAAACCGTGAAACGCGGCGTCGGTGCCTTCTTCGAATTTAAATGACTGCTCGGACGGTTTGGCGAAGCCATACTGCAGCGTCCATTTGCCGTGCATGGTGTGCCAGTAACGGTCAACCTGCACGGAATCCGAGAAGCCCGGGTGCGCTGGGCCGCAGTGGTAACATTCCAGATAGTTATCGACGATATTTTTCCAGTTCGCCGGGGTCAGGGTGGTAAAGCGCGCCGCCAGCTTCAGCTCATGAACATCCGGGCAGGCTTCCAGCACTTTGTCCTGCAGCCCCGGTAGCTGCGTTTCCACGCTCTCCGCTTGCGGGTTCATATTGATAAACACAAAGCCGGCATACTCTTCAAGGCGAACCGGCACAAGCGTTGCCTTATCGCTATCGAAATTCTCCACGTTTTCGCAGTTGCGGGCGTGGGCGAGATTGCCGTCCAGCTTGAAGGCCCAGGCGTGATAGGGGCAGGTAATCACGTTTTTGGCTTTACCCTCGCCGCTCAGCAACTGGTGGCCTCGGTGCGGGCAGACGTTATAGAAGGCGCGCAGAATGTTGTCGCGCCCGCGGACGATAACGATATTTTCGCCGATGATCTCCCGGGTAATGTAGTCGTTCGGCCTGGCGACTTCGCTGCCGTGGGCGACGCAAATCCAGCTATTGGCGAAGATACGCTCTTTCTCGTGCTCAAACGCCTGGCTGTCGGTGTAAAAACGGGCCGGAATGGTCCAGGCGTCCTGTGGATTGGCGCAAAAGTTAATCGGCAGGGTAAAGTCAGGGCTTAAATTGCTCATGTAGGGTCACCTTGTGATTATTGTCAGTAAGCGTTTTTTACAGCGACTGGCCGTCGCCTTTGAGTACCGCGCCAACCGGCAGCGTCTCGGCTTTAACGATCGGCTCGGGCGTATGGGTTTCTATCTGATGCACAGGCACGTGGGCGTAGTCCTGTTTTAGCCAGCGTACGAAGCCGCCGGTCTTGATCAGTAAAATGGCAAGGAACGGTAAGGCGGTTAGCACCACGGTGGTTTTCATGGTTTCCAGCGAAGCGCCGGTAAACAGAATCGATAGCGGGATAAGGGTGATCACCACGCACCAGAACAGGCGCATGCCGCGATCCGGATCCTCGCCTTCGCGCAGGTTACGGGTACTGGTCGCCGCCATGGTGTAGGCCACCGCATCCATATGTGAAGCGAGGAAAACAATCATCACAAACAGATAGGCGGCGAGGAACAGTTTGCCCGCCGGCAGCGACATCAGCACCTGCTGGACGGCGGTTTCGCCGCCGAGGGTCTGCATGACCTGCGGCACGTTAATCACGTCGTTGACGAACTGATGCATGGCATAGCTTTCCATCACCCCGAAGAAGAACCAGCAGCCGGCGGTGCTGCCGAGGATGAGTCCCCAAATGACCTCTTTGATTTTGCGCCCGCGGGAGACGCGGGTGACGAACATCGCCACGCCAGGGGTATAGGAGATCCACCACAACCAGTAGAAGACGGTCCAGTTGCGGGTAAAGGCGCCGTCGCCGAGCGGGTCGGTAAACAGGCTCATCTGCAGGAAGTTTTGGCTCGTCAGACCGATGGCGTTGATGATGTTATTGGTGATGAATTCGGTCGGGCCAACCAGTAATACCACCAACGGCAGCAGGAACGCCCCCCATCCGACCATTTTGCTCAGACGCTGCAGGCCGTTGTTGATACCAATCCACGAACTCATGCAGAAAATACCGCCGGAGAGCAGGATCACAAACGCCTGGACGGTGAAGTTATCCGGCAGTCCGGTGAGAGCTGACAGGCCGCGGGTGAAGGTGGCGGCAGTGACTACCAGCGAAATGGTTAACGCGCCGACGGTGGCGATCAGGAACATCAGATCGACCAGACGGCCCCAGAAACCCTGCGGATTAACGCCGGTGATCGCCGAAATGATCCCGGAGAGGCTGAGGCCTTTATTTTTCCGCACGTGGAAGTGATAGGCCATGATCAGCGAGGCGAGGGTGTAGGTCGCCCACGCGCTAATGCCCCAGTGGAAGAAAGAGTACGGGATGCTGTATTCCAGCGCTTTTGCCGAATGCGGCGCAATATTCAGGCCAGGGGTCTGGTAGTAATAAGCCCACTCGGCAACACCCCAGTACAGCGTAGAGGAGCCGAGTCCGGCGCAGATAAACATAAACAGCCATGAGAGAGTGCTGTACTCGGCTTTGCCTTCGCCGAGCCGGATATTGCCGTATTTGCTGGTGGCCAGATATAACACCAGTCCCAGCGCCAGCAGCACCAGCACCTGTACCGCGGAACCCAGCAGGCGGGTGACGCCGTTAAAAATCGAATTAGCCGCCTGCGCGGTTTGTTGGGGGAAGAGACTTAATGTAGCGGCGATGAAAACAATGGCCGCCAGGCTGATGACAATCAGCGGCACATCTTTTTTCTTTACGTTGCTCAACATGAGTGATCTCCTGGGCACGGTTGCCCGTCGGTGGCTTTAGCCTGTCGTTGTTATCACGCTGTAGGGTCAGGGTTCGTAGCAAAATGCTATTAACAATTGGATTATTTCTTCGTTACATGAATTAAACAATTGGCCGATTCGTGAAGCAATAAAACACGGAACGGAAATAATAAAAGGTGAATTGGCGCAGGTTCTTTCCTTTCAGGAATCAATAAAGTTCGCCGCTGTGATGCGGTTCACTTGTCAATTGTGGGGTTTTCTGCATTCAGAGGAGAGAGGAGTTGGCGCGAGTTTTCCCGGGTAGCGGCTACGCCTTACCCGGGCTACGGTCCGAGCGACCTGCCTTTTATTTATTCACCACGCTGGCTGAAACTGCTGGTGTTGGTGGCCTCAAAATCGCTGAGACGTTCCCGGAAGGCCGGGGCAGCCCGCATGGATGCGGGCTGAGGGCCGTGTTTTGCAAGGACGCTGCCTCGGCCCGACCCGAAGCCTGCAGGGATAAGTCGAAGGTACCACGAAGTGGCGATTTTGGCGGCCAGAGCCCGGGAGTACAGAGGGCGGCGGCGACTGGCCGCCCTCTGTGCGCTCCCTGCGCCATGAGAGACATAACGCAGAAGAAATATCGGGAGCGCAATGTGCTCTGAATTAACACAAAGCACATGTTTTTCCCGGACCAAAACCGTTGCAAACCGATGCGATATCTACATGAGCGTGCCATTGTAGCCCCGGTAAGCGCAGCGCCACCGGGGGGCGGCCGGAGTAATTACGCCAAAATGGCCTTGCAGATAGCGTCGCTGACCTGCTGCGTTGAGGCGTTGCCTTTCATGTCCGGGGTTTTCGGCCCGCTGGCGATCACCTGCTCTATCGCCGCCAGAATGCCGTTGTGCGCGGCATGGTAGCGCTCGTTGCCGTTTCCGAGGAAATCGAGCATCATCGCCCCGGCCCAAACGGTAGCGATCGGGTTGGCGATATTTTTACCGTAAATATCCGGTGCCGACCCGTGAACCGGTTCGAACAGCGACGGGAAGGTCCGCTCTGGGTTCAGGTTAGCCGACGGCGCAATACCGATAGTGCCGGTACAGGCCGGGCCGAGATCCGACAGAATATCGCCAAACAAATTGGAGCCGACGACCACGTCGAAACGTTCCGGCTGCAGCACGAAGCGGGCGCAGAGAATATCGATATGCTGCTTGTCCCAGCGAATTTCAGGATAGCTTTTGGCCATCTCTTCCACACGCTCATCCCAGTAGGGCATGCTGATCGCCAGACCGTTGGATTTGGTGGCTGAGGTCAGCGTTTTACGCGGGCGGCTTTGCGCCAGCTCAAAGGCGTAGCGCAGGATCCGGTCAACGCCGCGGCGGGTGAAGACCGACTCCTGAATCACCACTTCATGCTCGGTGCCTTCATTGGCGCGACCGCCAAGGGCGGAATATTCGCCTTCGGTATTTTCGCGCACCACGTAAAAATCGATATCGCCGGCCTTTTTACCCGCCAGCGGACAGGGGACGCCGGGGAACAGGCGCACCGGGCGCAGGTTGACGTACTGATCGAACTCACGGCGGAACTTCAGCAGCGAACCCCACAGGGAGATATGGTCGGGGACGGTATCCGGCCAGCCGACGGCGCCGAAATAGATAGCATCGAAGCCCTGCAATTGCTCGCGCCAGTCGTCCGGCATCATCTTGCCGTGATGGGCGTAATATTCGCAGCTTGCCCACTCCATCTGTTCGAAGCTCAGCGACAGATCCCAACGCTGCGCGGCGGCTTGCAGCACGCGAATACCTTCAGGCAGAACTTCTTTACCAATTCCGTCACCGGGGATGGCGGCAATACGACAGGTTTTTTTCATTCCGGTTCTCACTTTTTAGCGATGATGTTTGACCACCTGCCTATCCTATAATTGACTGGTTCATAATTAATCACGCTAACTGGTGAAACATAAAACACAGATCATGAATAATCTGCCGCTGCTAAATGATTTACGCGTGTTCATGCTGGTCGCTCGCCGGGCCGGTTTTGCCGCCGCCGCCGAGGAGCTTGGCGTCTCACCAGCGTTCGTCAGCAAGCGGGTTTCGCTGCTGGAGCAAACCCTGCATGTGATGTTGCTGCACCGTACCACCCGCCGGGTCACCATTACCGAAGAGGGGGAGCGGATCTACGAATGGGCGCAGCGCATTCTGCAGGATGTGGATGAGATGATGGACGAGCTTTCCAACGTGCGTCAGGTACCGCAGGGAACGCTACGGATTATCAGCAGCTTCGGCTTTGGTCGCCGGGTGGTCGCCCCCGCGCTGTCGGCGCTGGCCCGCCAGTACCCGCAACTTGAGCTGCGCTTCGATGTCCAGGACCGGCTGGTGGATTTGGTCAATGAAGGGGTGGATCTCGATATTCGCGTCGGCGACGATATCGCGCCGAATCTGATTGCCCGCAAGCTGGCGACCAACCACCGTATTCTCTGCGCGTCGCCGCAGTTCCTTGCCCGCCACTCGCCGCCGAAACAGCTAAGCGACCTGGCAGCCTTACCCTGTCTGGTGATTAAAGAGCGCGATCATCCGTTTGGCGTCTGGCAACTGCACAGCAAAGAGGGCCAGCACGCGATCAAGGTAACCGGGCCGCTCTCCTCCAACCATGGTGAAATTGTGCATCAGTGGTGTCTGGATGGGCAGGGGATTGCATTACGTTCATGGTGGGATGTCAGTGAAAATATCGCCAGCGGCCATCTGGTACACGTGCTGCCGGACTATTATCAGCCCGCCAACGTCTGGGCGGTCTACGTGTCGCGGCTGGCGACCTCAGCCAAAATTCGCACCACCGTGGAGTTTCTGCGCCACTATTTTCAGCAGCACTATCCCCAGCAGTGTATCGTCAGCAGCGAGGAAAACAGCCGGCGACCAGCGCCGCCGGCGGAGGGCGTTACAGACGAGTGACGCTCTGCAGGATCGTCAGCGCGCGTGAGAATTGAGCATCCGGGATGGTCAACGGATAGAGGAAGCGAATGACGTTGCCATACTGGCCGCAGGTCAACAGCAGCAGGCCCTGCTCCAGCGCCTGCTGCTGGATTTTCTGCGCAATCGCCGCCGACGGTTCGCCGGTCGCCGGATCGAAGAACTCGGCGGCGATCATCGAACCCACGCCGCGCGCTTCCACCAGCGCCGGACACCAGCCCTTAACTTCCTGTAGCGTCGCCAGCAGGCGCTCGCCGAGGAACTGCGCGCGCTCGCACAGCGCTTCGTTATCAATGATATCCAGCACCGCATGCGCGGCCGCCACCGCCAGCGGGTTACCGGCGTAGGTGCCGCCTAAGCCGCCCGGCGCTGGGGCATCCATAATCTGCGCGTTACCAACCACGCCGGAAAGCGGCATGCCGCCCGCCAGGCTTTTGGCCATCGTCATCAGATCCGGTTTATCGGCATAGTGATCCATGGCGAACAATTTACCGGTGCGGGCGAAGCCGCTCTGTACTTCATCGGCAATCATTACGATGCCGTGCTCATCGCAGAGGCGGCGTACTGCGGCAACCAGCTCTTTCGGCGCGACGTTAAAGCCGCCTTCGCCCTGTACCGGTTCGAAAATAATCGCCGCCACCTGTTTGGCTTCGATATCGGCTTTGAACAGGCGTTCAAGGGCGGTAATCGAATCGGCGGTGCTGATACCGTGCAGCGCTGACGGGTACGGCACGTGGTATACCGAGCCGGGGAACGGCCCGAAGCCCAGTTTGTACGGCGCGACCTTACCGGTTAGCGCCATCGTCATATAGGTACGGCCATGGAAACCGCCGCCGAAGGCGATAACGCCGGGGCGTCCGGTATGGGCACGGGCGATTTTCACCGCGTTTTCTACCGCTTCCGCGCCGGTAGAGAAGAAGGCGGTTTTTGCCGGGCCTTTCACCGGCGCCAGTTCGTTGAGCTTCTCCGCTAGCGACACATAGCTTTCATAAGGCACGATCTGATAGGCGGTATGGGTAAATTGCTGTAGCTGCTGTTCAACCGCGGCGACCATCCGCGGATGGCGATGGCCGGTATTCAGCACCGCGATGCCGGCGGCGAAATCGATATATTCATTGCCTTCGACATCGGTCAAGGTGGCGTTTTGCGCGCTCTGGGCAAAGAAGTTGCACATAACGCCCACCCCGCGCGGGGTAGCGGAAAGACGACGCTGATGGAATTCATTGTTGCTCATAATAAACACCCTTTAGCAAAAGTTAATCACGGAACCGAACGGCAAATCAGACCCCAAGGCGATCGCGCAGGCTGTAGTAGGCGGCGCCCATGGCGGTAAAAGGAATTCGCAGGCTGCGCCCGCCCGGGAACGGGTAGTGCGGCAGTTTGGCGAAGGCATCGAAGCGCTCGGCATCGCCGCGCAGCAGTTCTGAAATCAAGCATCCGGCCAGATGGGTACAGGTCACGCCGTGACCGCTGTAGCCCTGCATGTAGTAAATATTGTTATCCAGACGGCCGAACTGCGGCATACGCGACAGGGTCAGCAGGAAGTTGCCGGTCCAGCGGTAGTCAATTTTCACCCCCTGCAGCTGCGGGAAGGTTTTCAGCAGCTTCGGCATAATCAGCCGCTCTACGTCGTCCGGGTCACGGGCGCCGTAGACCACGCCGCCGCCGTACAGCAGGCGGTTGTCGCCGGTAAGACGGTAGTAGTCCAGCAGGTAGTTACAATCTTCCACACAGTAGTTTTTCGGGATCAGCGAGCGGGCGAGCGCTTCCGGCAGCGGTGCGGTCGTCACGACCTGAGTGCCGCACGGCATGCTGCGTTTTGCCAGTTCCGGCTCAAGCTTGTCGCCGAGATAGGCGTTACCGGCGACGATCACGTAGCGCGCGGTTACCTGGCCGCGAGCGGTACTGATCACCGCCGGACTGGTGTGCTGAATTCGGGTCACCGGCGACTGCTCATACACCCGGCCGCCGTTAAGACGAATAGCGTCCGCTTCGCCGATGGCGAGGTTCAGCGGGTGAATATGGCCGCCGCTGTGGTCGAGCAGGGCGCCGACGTAGCGGTCGCTGTCTACTTCGCGACGAATGGCATGGCTGTCGAGCAGCTCCAGTTGGGTATTGCCGTAGCGCTCCCAGTTGGCTTTTTGCTCTTCCAGCGTTTCCATTTGCTTATGGTTCATGGCCACAAACAGGCCGCCTGGGCGGTAATCGCACTGGATCTGGTAGCGCTGGATGCGCTCGCGAATAATATCGCCGCCTTCAAACATCATGCTGCCGAGCATTTTGGCCGCATCCGGGCCGTAGTTCTTCTCAATAACGTCGATATCGCGGCTATAGGAGTTAACCAGCTGTCCGCCGTTACGGCCGCTGGCGCCAAAGCCGATACGCGCGCCTTCCAGCACCACCACGTCGTAACCCATTTCGGCCAGATGCAGGGCCGAGGAGAGGCCGGTGTAGCCGCCGCCGACGACGCAGACATCACAGGTGATTGATTCCTCCAGCGTCGGGAACGGTTCATATTTATTGGCGCTGGCGGCGTAGTAGCTAGTGGTATGTTCAGTCATGATCAAGACTCCAAAGCAATCCAGATGGTTTTCAGTTCGGTGAATTTTTCCAGCGCGTGCAGCGATTTATCGCGCCCGTTGCCGCTCTGCTTATAGCCGCCGAACGGGACGGTCATATCACCATCGTTGTAGTTGTTGACGAAGACCGAGCCGGCCTTCAGGCGGCGACTCATGCGGTGGGCGCGCGACAGATCGCGGGTCCACACCGCGGCGCCAAGACCGTAGTCGCTGTCGTTGGCCAGCTGCAGCGCCTGTTCTTCGCTTTTGAAGCGCGTGACGACCAGCACCGGGCCGAAGATCTCTTCGCGGCTGAGGGTTGAGGCCGGGTCGACATCAACGAAAATGGTCGGGCCGACGGCGGCAGGCCACGGATTTTTCCGCCCGTCGAGGAATAGCGTGCTTTTGGTCTCACCGCCGCGGATAAAGCTGTGTACGCTGTCGGCATGGGCGTTATCAATTAACATTCCCATGGTGGTTTCAGGATCAAGCGGATTACCCGGCTGCCAGTTTTGCGCCTGTGCTTTCAGTAATGCCAGGAACTCGTCGGCGATGCTCTCTTCCAGCAGCAGGCGGGTGCCGGCGATGCAGACCTGCCCCTGGTTATAGAAGATACCGCCGGCGGTGGCGTTGACCGCTTTTTGCAGATCCGGACAGTCGGCGAAGACGATATTGGCGCTCTTACCGCCCGCTTCCAGCCACACGCGCTTCATATTGCTGTCGCCGGCATCTTTTAGCAGCTGTTTGCCGGTACGGGTGGATCCAGTGAAGGTGATGACTTCAACGTCAGGATGCAGCGCCAGCGCCTGCCCGGCCTCGTGGCCAAAGCCGCTGACCACGTTTAACACCCCGTCCGGGAGTCCGGCTTCTTTCGCAAGCCCTGCCAGACGCAGGGCGGTGAGCGGCGATTTTTCCGAGGGTTTGAGGATTACGCTATTACCAGCCGCCAGCGCCGGGCCGAGTTTCCAGCAGGCCAGCAGCAGCGGGAAGTTCCACGGCACCACCGCGGCAATCACGCCAATCGGTTCACGAACGATCATTGCCAGCTCGTTGCCGCCGGTGGGCGCGACTTCGCCATAAACTTTATCCAGCGCTTCGGCGTACCAGCGAATGGCGCGGGCGGCGCCGGGAATATCGTCGCGCAGGCTGTGGCGAATCGGTTTGCCGGTATCGAGCGTTTCCAGCAGCGCCAGCTCTTCACGATGGGTTTCTATCAGGTCGGCAAATTTCGTGAGAACTGCTTTACGCCGGGCCGGAGAGGCCTGCGACCAGTCGCCGTTATCAAAAACCTGACGCGCGGCTTTCACCGCCCGTTCGACATCGGCTTTTTTACCGCGGGCGACCTGCGCTAATGTCTGCTGTGCGGCAGGGTCGATAGTCTCGAAGGTGGTATTATCGGCCGCGGCGCAATATTCGCCGTTAATAAATAAGCGCGTTTCAATGGCCAGGTTTTTCGCTTTTTCCTGCCAGTAAGCCAGGTGCTGAAAATTCATCATGACTCCTTAAAAACATCATCGGCAAAATATAGGGTTCGGCGTTTTCAGGGGCTCAGGGCGCAGGGCGTCCCCGGGGTAGAAAACCGTCTCTTCGCCATTCACTGGCGTTAATTATCTTTGGGCCGGCAGGAAATAAGATTTCCGCGCTGCGCAGGTATTATTACTGCGAGTTCTTCGCCGCGGCGGAAATATTACATCCGCCGCGACAGGCCTGAAGAAAGCCTGAAACCTGCTCAGGCTAAGAAATCAGAATGTGGTGGGGGTGTGGGCACTGATAATGCGGCAGATTCCTGCCGAGGTGTTGCTGAAGCTATGAGGGATGCCGGTATTAATGGCATAGCTCTGTCCAGCCACCAGGTGGTACGACTGACCGTTAATCGTCAGCACGATCTCACCTTCCAGTATGGTGCCTATCTCCTCACC
Organism: Klebsiella sp. CN_Kp104; assembly: GCF_040064515.1. Classification (NCBI taxonomy): domain Bacteria; kingdom Pseudomonadati; phylum Pseudomonadota; class Gammaproteobacteria; order Enterobacterales; family Enterobacteriaceae; genus Klebsiella; species Klebsiella sp. CN_Kp104. Next base: position 370,948 of record NZ_JBEAII010000001.1, read on the forward strand.
CTGATGCTTAATTCTCTCCCCGGTTGTGGTCCCAGGCTGGTAAGTTTCAAAAATCATCGCCAGCGTACGGTTCGGATTTCCGTTATGAACCAGTTTCATTGAAACGCCCTGACTCCCCATTTCGATAAGATCGTCCTGATTAATGACGACCTGCGGTTCATCCGGCTTTTCGGGTTCAGAAAAGAATTCCGAGAGCGACAGCCCATATACTTTCAGCAGCTTTTGCAGCGTACTGATGGCAGGACTGACTTTGTCCTGCTCTATGGTGCTGATGGCACTATGTGTTAACCCAGACAGTTCGGCGGCACGACGCTGTGAAAGACCCAGCTGTTGGCGGATCTCTGACAGACGTTTCCCTGGCGCCAGTCCGTCATCGCTCATATTTGCATTTCCTTAACTGTAGTGGTCAGAGCCGCCGCTTTTCGGCGACATGGCTCTGACAGGCGGTGATAAAACCATCAAACAACATACGCGACAGGGCGTATTCGCTACTGTTCCATTCAGGATGCCATTGCACGCCCAGCGCGAAAGGGTGGTCGTTGACGCTGACCGCCTCAACCAGCCCATCCGGTGAACGGGCCTCCACGCGCAGACGCGAACCCAGCGTTTTTGCGCCCTGGCCGTGTAGCGAGTTTACCCAAAACGTGTTGCAGCCCGGTATTAACTGAGAAAGTAAACCTCCTTCCTGCACCTCCACCTGGTGGGACGGCGCATACTGCTGCTCCACCGGTAGTTCAGGATCTTCGCGATGCTCCAGCAGTTCCGGCTGTTCAAACAGACGACGATACAGAGTCCCGCCGGTGGCGACAACCAGTTCCTGCAGCCCTCGGCAGATGGCGAAAATGGGGATGCGCCTTTCGAGCGCGGCGTTAATTAGCGCCATGCTCAGAAGATCACGCCCGGGGTCGGCGTCAGGCTCATCGCCGTTTTCACCATAAAGGTGCGGCTGCACGTTGCTGGGGCTGCCTGGCAGGTAGATCCCGTCCAGTTTATCGACTAACGCATCCAGCAGTTCCGGCTCGGCCAGCGCGTGCGGCAGGGCAATCGGCAGTCCGCCAGCGTTAACAATGGCATTCAGGTACTTTTCTTGCAGAGTCTGGGTCTGGTGACCCTTAAGCCTGTTTCTACACATCACGACGCCAATAACTGGCTTGTACATTATATTTTCCATGATCGCCCTCACAAAGTGGACTAAATTATGACCGCCTGTGGCTGATAAACGGCCATATCGTTCAATATTTTCTCAATCTAGCAGTGGAAATAGCCGTTTGCAAACTTAATTTAACATTTGACAAACATTTTGTTTGCATACACATTCGAAGGGTGGACATTATATTTGACGTTTTCAGTCAGGGTCCGAAAACTAAAACAACGGCGGTGAATCATGGATACCAATATCGTAGAAGTTGAGAATTTTGTTCAGCAGACGGAAGAGAGACGGGTAAGCGCGTTCGCTAAAGAAGTGAAGCGCTACCTCGAAACCTACCCCAACACTCAGTATGTCGATGTACTCCTCACAGACCTGAACGGCTGCTTCCGCGGCAAACGCATTCCGGTCGCCAGCCTCAGCAAGCTGGAGAAGGGCTGCTACTTCCCGGCGTCCGTTTTCGCGATGGATATTCTCGGCAACGTGGTGGAAGAGGCCGGGCTTGGCCAGGATATGGGCGAACCGGACCGCAGCTGCGTCCCGGTATTGGGCACGTTGACCCCTTCGGCAGCCGATCCGGAATACATCGGCCAGGTCCTGTTGACCATGGTTGATGAAGATGGCGCTCCCTTTGACGTTGAGCCGCGGAACGTACTCAACCGCCTCTGGCAGCAGCTCCGCCAGCGCGGATTGTTCCCCGTGGTAGCGGTAGAGCTGGAGTTCTATTTACTCGATCGCAAACGCGATGCCGAAGGCTACCTGCAGCCGCCGTGCGCGCCTGGCACCGACGACCGTAATACCCAAAGCCAGGTCTATTCCGTTGATAACCTCAACCATTTTGCCGATGTACTGAATGATATTGACGAACTGGCCCAGTTACAGTTGATCCCGGCGGATGGCGCGGTGGCCGAAGCCTCTCCGGGACAGTTCGAAATCAACCTCCACCACACCGATAACGTGCTGGATGCGTGCGATGATGCGCTGGCATTAAAACGTCTCGTGCGTTTAATGGCGGAGAAGCATAAGATGCACGCCACTTTTATGGCGAAACCTTATGAAGAGCATGCGGGTAGCGGGATGCATATCCATATCAGCATGCAAAACAATAAGGGCGAAAACGTGCTGGCGGATGCGGACGGCGAGGATTCAGCCCTGCTGAAACGCGTGCTGGCCGGGATGATTGATCTGATGCCGGCGTCGATGGCGCTGCTGGCGCCGAACGTGAACTCGTATCGTCGCTTCCAGGCGGGCATGTATGTGCCGACGCAGGCGTCATGGGGGCATAACAACCGTACGGTAGCGCTGCGCATTCCGTGTGGCGATCGGCATAACCACCGCGTTGAATACCGCGTAGCCGGGGCGGACGCCAACCCGTATCTGGTGATGGCGGCGATTTTCGCCGGTATCCTGCACGGGCTGGATAATCCGCTGCCGCTGCAGGACGAGGTGGAAGGTAACGGTCTGGAACAAGAAGGCTTGCCGTTCCCGATCCGCCAGAGCGACGCCCTGTGGGAGTTTATGCAAAACGATCATCTGCGGGAGCGTCTTGGCGAGCGTTTCTGCCACGTTTACCACGCCTGTAAGAATGATGAGTTACTGCAGTTCGAGCGTCTTATCACAGAAACGGAAATTGAGTGGATGTTGAAAAACGCCTGATGTTCGCCCCGTAAGGGGCGCATTAGTTTAATCGGTAGCATCATACGGCCTGAGCGGAGCCTGGTCGTTCTTTTTTGCTGGGAGCCCAGCCATTTCCCGGATGTCGCGTTAAGGAGCGCAGGCGGCAACGGGGCTTCAGTTAACGACACAGTGTGTGACGAGGAAATGAGATGATGCAGATGTTCAAATATCCGCAGGGAGAAGGGGGCCTCTTTGGCCGCATTGGATGCCAACTTACCGCCGTTCATCGGTCCGTCTTACCCTTTTATTTACGCCTTACCCCCTTGCTAAGCAGGTTTGTTACCCGGTCTTTGTGCCCGCAAACTGTCGTCGGCATGGGGGGAATGCGTCATGGCTGCTAATCTTCCTGCAGAAAACGCCGCTCAGGCGGGAAAACCGCGTCTGCGTAAATCGCTCAAACTGTGGCAAGTGGTGATGATGGGGCTGGCTTATCTAACCCCCATGACGGTGTTTGATACCTTCGGCATCGTTTCCGGCATCAGCAATGGCCACGTTCCGGCCTCGTATTTGCTGGCGCTGGCTGGAGTGCTGTTCACCGCCATCAGCTACGGCAAGCTGGTGCGCCAGTTCCCGGAAGCGGGCTCGGCCTACACCTATGCGCAAAAATCAATTAGCCCGCACATCGGTTTTATGGTCGGCTGGTCCTCGCTGCTCGACTATCTGTTCCTGCCGATGATTAACGTCCTGCTGGCGAAGATCTACCTCTCCGCGCTGTTTCCGGAAGTGCCGCCGTGGGTGTGGGTGGTGACCTTTGTCGCCATTCTGACCGCGGCGAATCTGAAAAGCGTTAACCTGGTGGCCAACTTCAATACCCTGTTCGTGCTGGTGCAGATCTCCATCATGGTGGTGTTTGTGATTCTGGTGGTACAAGGGCTGCATAAGGGCGAGGGCGTTGGCACCGTCTGGTCTCTGCAGCCGTTTATCAGCGAGAATGCGCATCTGATCCCGATTATTACCGGCGCGACGATTGTCTGCTTCTCGTTCCTCGGCTTTGACGCCGTTACCACGCTTTCTGAAGAAACCCCGAATGCCGCGCGGGTGATCCCGAAGGCCATCTTCCTTACCGCGATGTACGGCGGCATTATTTTTATCGTCGCCTCGTTCTTTATGCAGCTGTTCTTCCCGGATATCCATCGCTTTAAAGATCCGGACGCCGCGCTGCCGGAAATTGCGCTGTATGTCGGCGGCAAGCTGTTCCAGTCGATTTTCCTGTGCACCACTTTTGTTAATACCCTGGCATCGGGCCTGGCGTCACACGCCAGCGTGTCGCGCTTGCTGTACGTGATGGGCCGCGATAACGTCTTCCCGGAGCGCATTTTCGGCTATGTGCATCCGAAATGGCGTACCCCGGCGCTGAACGTGATTATGGTGGGCATCGTCGCGCTGTCGGCGCTGTTCTTCGACCTGGTGACCGCGACGGCGCTTATCAACTTCGGCGCGCTGGTGGCCTTTACCTTCGTTAATCTTTCGGTATACAACCACTTCTGGCGGCGCAAGGGGTATAACAAAACCTGGAAAGATCGCTTCCACTATCTGCTGTTGCCAATGGTAGGCGCCCTGACCGTGGGGGTGCTGTGGTTGAACCTCGAGGCGACCTCGCTGACGCTGGGACTGGTGTGGGCCGCGCTGGGATTGCTTTATCTGACCTACCTGACCCGCCGTTTCCGTAAACCGCCGCCGCAGTTTGACGCGACGAAAGCGGAGCAGGCCTGGGAGTCGTAATTTGCTGTTAACACGACAACAAGGCAGCCAGGCCTGATGTCGAATAAGGGCTCCATGTTTATCATGGAGCCCTTTTTAATGACTTGAATATCTGCTTTACCCCATCTTTTTTTGTCGATTTTAAATGAACGGGTTTTATTTCCGCTGTGAATATAATGGCTCGATAATATTATATATTGCGGGATAATAAACTTATATTTTAATTTTGTGTTGCTGGGCGTATTATTTTTGGTCAGTGCTGTTTTATCAAAAGGATATTTGGTTATGACAGAACAAACTAAAATAATTCAATTGCAGGATACGTTAAACCGTTATTTGCTTTACTTTCCGCGAAGCAAAAGTACGGCTGTCGATGTGCATTCTTTTATAGGCGAAGAGACGCTCAGTAAGCCGTATCGTTATACCATCCGTTTTTCCAGTGCCGATGACAATATTCCGGCCGGAGCTGTTCTCAATCAGATCGCGCAGTTTTATCTTCGGGCGCCTAATCCGAACGCGCGTTGGCAGAACGAGGCTGCCTGGTTGCCGGTACGCCAGATTAACGGCGTAATAACACGATTTACCCGCCTGAAGTCGTCCTCAGATGAGGCGCTTTATGAGTGCGTGCTGGAGCATGAGCTTGCGCTGCTGGATAAAAATTATCGCTCAGCGGTGTATACGGATGTCACCGTGCCGGAAGTGGTTACGCAACTCATGAAAAATAGCGGCTACTTCAAAGGGTATAATATCGATTTCGACAGGCTGAGTTACACCTATCCTCGAAGGGAAATGATTATTCAGTGGAAAGAGACGGATCTGCAGTTTATTCGTCGGCTGTTGGCTGAAATTGGCATCTGGTTTCGTTTTGAGAATCACCATAAGGTTCAGACGGAAACCGTGGTGATTTTTGCTGACTCTGACAGTCGATACATTTACCGCGATAAAAAACTCCCCTACGTCCGCTATTCCGGGATGACCAGCTATGACGAGTACGTGACCGATCTGGAAGAGCAGCACTCGCTGATTCCTGAACAGGTATTAGTACGCACCTACAACTATCGCGATCCGTATTCTCCACAAGCTATTAAAACCATTATCAATAATGATATCCCGGAGGGGATTACGTCCGGGGGAGAGTATCACTACGCCGATCATTACCTCGCAGACGGCGATTTTCACGCAACAGAAGCTGAGACGGCCACGTTTTACGCCCGCCTACGCTATGAACGTCTACTGAATGAGCAGAACCGGCTCAGTGCAACAACCAGCGATCCGGCGCTGCGGCCTGGCGTTATGTTTCACCTTACTGGGCCGGTACCAGACGGCTTCAAACCGGGTTTTTTGATTACCACCATGACGATTACGGGCAGTCGAGCCCGGCATTATCACGCGCAGCTCGCCGGCATTCCGTATCTGTCAGGATACAACTTTCGACCGGAGTATCCGTCGCGACCTGTCATTGCCGGTACGGTGCCCGCGCGGGTGGCCTCTATCGGAAGGGATAAAACGTATGCCGGGGTGGATGCCAGGGGGCGTTACTGCGTGAAGTTTGATTTTGATCTCAATGAAAAACGCAGCGGCTTTGAAAGCGCACTCGTCCGGCTGGGCAGGCCTTACGCCGGCGACACTTACGGTTTTCATTTTCCGTTGCTGGATGGGACGGAAGTTGCCATTGCCTTTGAAGGTGGCGACCCGGACAGGCCTTTCATTGCGCATGTGATGCATGACGGCGCTCGCCCCGATCTGGTCACAAACCGTAATGATACCCGCAATATTATCCGCACGGCAGCGCTGAACAAAATCCGTCTGGAGGACCGCCGGGGTAAGGAGCATATCAAGATTTCGACGGAGCACGGCAAGGGGCAACTCAATCTGGGCCACCTTGTCGATGCGGAAGGAAAAAAACGCGGGGAAGGGCTGGAGGCCCGTACCGATGACTGGATGGCTTTGCGTGCGGCAAAGGGGGTGATGATCACCACGCAAGCGCAGCCGCGGGCCCAGGGGCAGCAGTTGGATATGACCGCCGCGATTACGCAACTGGAAAAAGCGCTCTCGCTGGCAATGACATTGCAACAAAGCGCACTAACGGCCGGCGCCAGTAATGTGGATACCGATCGGCAAAATACGCTCGGCCAGACGCTGAATAGACTCAGCGGTGCAGCTCTGCTGACCTATGGCGGGCAAGGACAGGCGCATGTGACCCCGGAAAGTCTGCAACTGTCCGCCGGACAGGATGTGATTACGACGGCAGGTCGTCACGCCAGTATGAACGTGATGAAGAAATTCTCGCTGGCCGTTGGCGAAAAACTCTCATTGTTTGCCCGCAAGCTAGGTATTCAGATGGTTGCCGGCGCCGGGGATATCACCACGCAGGCGCAGCGCGGCGCCATACATATGCTCTCTCAGCAGGATTTTACGCTAACCAGTACGGACGGGAGACTGCATGGCAGCGCCAAACAGGGCATACAACTGGTGTGCGGAGGCGGCGGGATCCGTATCAGCCCTGATGGCCAGGTTGAGATTTTCTCTCCTGTCGGGGTCGATATTAAAGGGCCGAATCTCAGGTATCTGGGGCCAGAAAGCGCGCAGGTGCAAGCACCTGCCTTTGATAAAGGAACCTTTACGCGTCGCTATCAACTGCATGCTTCTGACGATCCGGAACAGGTTCTGGCGAATCGTCCTTTCAGGCTCAAGAGCTCAACCGGCGAAGTGCTCGAGGGCGAGACGGACAGCAATGGTTGCTCTCCATTGCTCGATTCGGCCGATCTTGATTCGTACAAACTGGAGGTACTGTAATGACTGTCGAGAAAAAGAAGCCGTATTGCCCGCGTATTGTGTCTGAGAATGATGTAGGAGTGCATAAATCACTGGGGCTGGAAGCGCAGACCTGCAGGGTTGGCATTCCCCGACCGATGCCGGGGATAGTGATTTTGGTCCATGGCGTGAACGACGTCGGCGAGGCGTACCAGAACCAGGAGAAGGGGATTATTGCCGGACTGAAGAAACGGCTTAATCGGCCGGATTTTTACGCCCACGAATGGAAAGACTACCGAATCACCGTTCCCGGCCGTTCCCCCATCATCCCGTTCTATTGGGGGTATAAGCCTGTCACGCGTGAAGAGTACATGGGCGATCAACAGCGTTACCGGAATGAGGTCAGCAAGCTACAAGACAGCGCGCACCTGCCGTTTGACGCGTACCAGGAAGATAATGAGGCTAAAAAAGCCAGCCTGGGGAATGACGGAAAAGGTGTATTTAAGTACCAGAACGATAACTTTGGTAATGCGCTGGATGCGAACTTTGCCAAAGGAGGCGGGACGTTCGCGAACGCCACAACGAACATCCCGGATATGCTCGGACCGGGTGCGGGAGGGGTAGCGTTAGCCGCAGCTGGATTTAGCACGCTGTACATGAACGGCGGTGATTTTACGCACCCTATTTTCCCTAATCCACATCGTATTTATCAGTTTTTTGCCGCGCAACGTCTGGCCGATTTGATCCTGACAATCCGACGTGATCTGACGACGGCAAATGATGTAATTAACATCGTCGCGCATAGTCAGGGTACGATCATCACCATGCTGGCAAATATGCTGGTAAAACAGGCCGGATATGATCCAGTTAACTGTGTCATTTTGAATCACTCGCCGTATTCGCTGGAAGGGCGTCTGAGTGAAGATATTCAGCCCGGGCATCACCAGACGGATAACGCCCGGCAAACGACCTTTAAAAATTTTTGTGCGTTGATGGCAACTCAGTACAAAGGCGGTGAAATATCAGAAGCTAACCTGCTGGCAATGGAAGGGGCCTGTACGTTACGAAAAGCGTCAGATAGCCCACTGCGGCAGGATGAAAAGTACCGTCGGGACAATAATGGCAAGGTCTATAACTATTTCTGTCCAAACGATGGCACGGTATCGCTGAAGAATATTCAGGGAATTGGCTGGCGGGGGATCCCCAGGAACATAGCCAGTGCTATTCCCAATCTGTATCAACGGGTGTTCTATCAGCATGGGCAGACCGGAATCGCCCCGACCGGGAAGCCTTTTGAGTTACCGCCATTACATAAAAGGGATGCGGAATATAGCTCTCTCACCAACACGGCTTATACCGCGCATGATGTTGTCGTTAATGGAGAAGAACTGCCGCAGCCGTTCGTCTTTAAACTGCAGGGGCAGGATAACCATCCGGACAATGATCCGAAAACGAGCGATAAACCGTATACCGCGTATATCGATCCGGACAGTCCGGATGCCTATATCTCCTATTCAGCAAAAGCCTACGCTATCAAACGAACTCGCAGCGCCACCTATTCGCTTAGCCGTTACGCAAGCCTGAGTTGGCGCCCTGGCCATATTCTGACGGCGGATGAGCTGAAAATGGAAAGCTATGAGCGAAAGGTAGAAGTTATTCATGGTGAGGTCATTGGAACGAAAGACTTTTCTCAACTTACGCTGACATGGCTTAAACCTCGCGAAGAGCTTGAAAACGAATGGCAGAAAGCCGACCCGGTGGGTTACAGCCAGCACTCATCGATCGTTATGAGCGAATTTGCCCCATCCCATGCTATGGCGTTTGACCTGGCAATTGGTCCATGTCGTTCATTTGACTATAAAGCGGGTAAGTTCTGGGAAGATCTACTGCATCGTGCAGACTGGCGCGATCCTTTGAATGGAAATATCGCGGCTAAAGAATATTACCGTACAGGGAGGCTTCCGGGGGCTCAGACAAAGAATCATATGAATAAGCCGGATGAGGTGCTTCCACATGGCAATTATGGGGTGTTAAACGAATTTAACAATGCGACCAGGGTGAGGCCATCCCGCGACCTGGCTGCCGGTAATCAGGAAGTGGCAAACCTGCAGTGGGAGATGCCGAAACCCAAAAGTGACAGGGAACTGGGTATAGGAAACCAACGGTCAGCGCTCGATATCTAGGGAATATTTATGAAGCAGAGATACACATCAGGGACTGTTCTGGCGGCCATGCTTATGGTCGTTGGATGTCAGGCGCAACAGCCGCCGACGCAGGTCATTTATCGTTTCGATGACCACCGTTATCTGGAGCTGAAGGGGTGGGACTGTGAAGGTGAGCTTTGGTATACGGATAGCCAAAGGAAAATTCACTCGCAAATATACTCGCAGTTTTATCGCGTTTTCACCAGGAAGTTAGTCCATCCATCAGAGCGATACATCGCCATTATTGGTTGGGGGGCAGATGGTTTTCGAATATCAAAGGATTATGGTCAAACATGGTCCGATGCTCATTTTTCTCCGGGGCATAATGAGCCAAATGGCGATAATTACGCGCCTTATGATGACGTTCTCTCTTTCACCGTCGTCAACGACCAGGGTTTTTTGCAGACCAGGCACCGCCTGTATATGTCGTCCAAACCGTTCGACGATCCACGTCTGGCGGCTGGTGGCCCGGGTATCCAATATGTCATTGAAGGGGAAACTCACACTATTACCCCCCAGTTTCCCGGCTGGTCATGGGGGATGGTTTATATGACCAAACAAGGACTTGAGAACGATACGGCAAAATACCACACCAATTACCAGGGACTCCCCGACAGAGTACCCGAAGTAAAAGGCTACACCGGCTGGGATCGTATGCGTTGTGATATGGATGCGGGGAGATAGCCATGAAAGGATTATTCACCGCTCTGGCGGCCATGCTTATGGCCGTTGGATGTCAGGCGCAACAGCCGCCGACGCAGGTTATTTATCGTTTCGATGACCACCGCTATCTGGAGCTGAAGGGGTGGGGCTGTGAAGGTGAACTCTGGTACACGGATACACTGAGGGGGATTCATACCGAGCCGGTAAGTCAGTTCTATCGAATTTTTACCAAAAAATTTATCCACCCTTCTGATCGCTATATTGCTATTCCTAACTGGGAAATAGATGGGTTTATTGTCTCGAAAGATAACGGTCAAACCTGGAGTCCTGTCGGATATTCGCCGGGTTATAACGAGCCGGATGGGATGAATTCTCCCCCTCGAGATGATGTTCTCTCTTTCACCGTCGTCAACGACCAGGGTTTTTTGCAGACGAAGCACCGACTGTATATGTCGTCCAAACCGTTCGACGATCCGCGTCTGGCGGCTGGTGGCCCGGGTATCCAATATGTCATTGAAGGGGAAACTCACACTATAACCCCCCAGTTTCCAGGTTGGTCATGGGGGATGGTTTATATGACCAAACAAGGGCTTGAGAACGATACGGCAAAATTCCACACCAACTACCAGGGACTCCCCGACAGAGTACCCGAAGTAAAAGGCTATACCGGCTGGGATCATATGCGTTGTGATATGGATGCAGGACGTTAAGGGAGCAAAAATAATGAAAGGTGTCATTAGGTTAAATGATCCGCTGGCGGGCGGAGGAAAAGTGATCACATCATCTGGTGCTGAATTTATGGGAACCCCTGTCACCCTGAAAGGTGACAAAGTTCAGTGTGCTACGCACAAAGGGACTTTCGCTATTACTGAGTGCCACCCCTTTTGGACGATGAACGGTCGCGGTGTGGTGGTGGATGGCTGTAAAGCTGAATGTGGATGCGCGATACGAACGACGCTACAAACTGTGGGAGCGGTGTAATGGAATGGTGGCTATATTCTGAGCAGGAAGATATTCAGGATGAGATGCCTGTATTGGCTGTCGTGATGATTTATGTAGCGCTTATCGCGGTATGCCTGTTTATACAGGCGCTAGTCTGGCCTGAAAATAAACCTGTCACGTTTGAGTTCTTCATTCCTTCCGTATTACTTCCTGCCTGTGTTTTGACCACGATATTGTTCTTCGTGAAGATGGTATTGAGTGCGACAGTGTGTTACGCAGAAATACGCAAATATATTGCCAAATCCTGGGAGGTGGAGCTTAAAACCTATGCCCGAAAAAATATCGCGCTAGCCGCCTGGACTGCTCTAACCCCTTTAGAACAGCCTGCGCTCAATATGCTGAAACTGGAAGGGGAGTTTCCGTTAGCGCCGAAAACCCCACTCAGGATAGAAATTGAAGATCTTTTCGAGCAGACCCGTAATGAGCAAATTTTCACGAAATTGCTTACCCCAATAGCTATGATGTTGAACGGTAATAATTACCGCGGAATTGAAATTATCGTCTGGGTACGTGGGGGAGATAATTTCTGTGTAGATGCATTGAGGAGGGTGCTGGAGCATCTGAATATCCCTAACGCCAACGCCTGTGAAATCGAATACCTTACCGAGTGTCCAGAGTACGGCATGGTGGATAAATGGATCGCTGCGCCCGATGACAACGTCATTAACCGAATCGTCATTACTGTCGATATGCATGAAGAAGATAGCGATTCTAAAAGCATGGAAAGCGCCTGTGCGTTTTTGTTCACTAATCACTATGTCAGAGGAGCAGGCGAAAAGCCGGTATATCTTTATCAGCCGATGTCCGGCGTTACTGATGTAGAAGAAAAGATGCCGGTCTATTTGGAGGTTAAGTCCGTTACTGCACCTAAAACACTGTGGTATACAGGATTGTCCAGAGTGGATAAATACCCATTATTGCAGGCGTTAGATGCAAAAAATCTGGCGTCAGAACGCCTGGATATGGAGGCCTCACTAGGGGAAAAGAGTGCCGGTTATCGATGGCTGGCTTTGGCGCTGGCTGCCGATGCCGTTAGGTATGCGCAAGGCGAGCAGCTGGTGGCGACATCTGAAAATAACAAGTTTGCTATTACTTCCTTGTCTTCAAAGAAGACGAATTTACCCGACAAAGCTAAGTGGGGCCATACGATACCGCCAGTTGTGCACAGCGTTATAGTATCGGGAGGCCTGATGATTTCGTGGCTGTTTTATAATGTGAGTTTTACGCCTAAACCTGAACATATCTCTACGCTGTGGATCGTGGCGAGTATAGTCATTCCTGCAATTATCGCTTTTGGCGCTGGTTTGTCATTGACTGTTTTAGCCGTCAATAAGGCATATCAACATATGGGGTATTGAGCTGAATCTTATTGTATAGACGGGAAGAAGCCGACCGTGAGATCGGCTTCTTCCCTGGTAATACGCAGCCCGGGTGTAAAGATTGGCAAAGTGAAGTTATTTCTTTTTTTTATCGGTTGGCAACTGACCGGCGCGACGTTCTTTGATGTAAGACACCAGGCTGTAAACGGCGACACCCAGTAGAGCGATCGCCACGATAAAGAGCAAGAAACCCGACATAAATTAACCTAATAATTTGTTTAAACAGAAGAAAAAATAACGCCTCACGAAGACGATAACATCGGGATGTTTCCGAAAGATGACCTAAAAGTGCCAAAGGCATCCAGCATGGCTCATTATGTTAAAATATTGATGGTGTTAATGTATTGTGACGCTATGTGCGCGCCTTAGCGTCTGATGTAACACTCCGTTAAGTCATTTTACAGACGGATGGGATTGCGGCTGTTACGCTAACCGTTGAATGAGAATTTTCTGAGAGTAATGCATGTTTAAAACAAGTCTCGCCGGCCTGCTTGCTTCGGCGCTTATGCTGACGGCTTTTGCCAGTTGGGCGCAGTCGGAAAGCCAACAGGTTCGCGAACGAATTGTCGAGCAGGTGTTAAAACCCTGCGAAGGTAAAAAGGCCGGGGATAAAGTGGTGATGGTCGACCGCCGGGGCGGTGAACATGAAGCGATTTGTACGCTGGCGGCGGTGCCATTACCGGAATAGGTAGCCGCTTTCGCCACTCCCTCTGCGACACTCATCCTGACTCTGTTTTATGCCTTCGGTAGCGGTTAAGATCATACCAACTGAGGTACTCGCGGGTTATGGCTTGCGCTTTATCCGTGCGACCTGCCGTTAATTTATTCACCATGCAGGCTGAAACTGCCGGTGTTGGCGGCCTCAAATCCCCGGTGGCGCTGCCGCTTACCGGGGCTACAGTGCTTTGCGATTTGGTAGCCCGGAGAAGGCGCAACGCGCCGCGTCCGGGAAAACCCCTTAAAAAAGTTGCCAACCGATAACCGTATCTACGGTCCTGAATCTGCCGCTCCCGGCCATCTCTGAAGTGTTAAAAAAGCGACCGACGCCTCAGTTTGTGAGCCATTGCCCGCAAAAATGTCATAAATCCGTCACAATGATGGCGATGATAATAAATGACTGAGGATGAAGGGATGAAAAAAAGTCTACTCGCCGCCGCGGTGGCCGGGGCCGTATTGTTATCCGCCGGCGCCCAGGCGCAGGACGCCGTTGCGCCGGAAGGGTATCAACTGCAACAGGTGCTGATCATGAGTCGCCACAACCTGCGCGCGCCGCTGGCCAATAACGGCAGCGTACTTGAGCAGTCGACGCCGAAATCCTGGCCGCAGTGGGATGTGCCAGGCGGCCAGTTAACCACCAAAGGCGGCGTGCTGGAGGTCTATATGGGCCACTATATGCGTGAGTGGCTGGCGCAGCAGAAGCTGGTGACCAGCGGCGAATGCCCGCCGGAAAATGCCGTCTACGCCTACGCTAATAGCCTGCAGCGGACCGTCGCCACCGCGCAGTTCTTTATTACCGGCGCTTTCCCTGGCTGCGGGGTGCCTGTGCATCATCAGCCGCAGATGGGAACGATGGATCCCACGTTCAACCCGGTCATTACTGACGATTCAGCCGAATTCGCGCAAAAAGCGGTGCAGGCAATGGAAAAAGAGCGTCAGGGGATGCAGCTCGCTGAGAGCTACAAGCTGCTGGAAGAGATGACCGACTATCGTAATTCGCCATCCTGTAAAGAAAAGCATGTCTGCTCGCTTAGCGACGGTAAAGATACCTTTAGCGCCAAATATCAGCAGGAGCCAGGTGTTTCCGGGCCGCTGAAGGTCGGTAACTCGCTGGTGGATGCCTTCACCCTGCAGTACTACGAAGGTTTTCCGAAGGATCAGGTGGCGTGGGGCGAAATTGCCAGCGATAAGCAGTGGCAGGTGCTGTCAAAGCTGAAAAATGGCTATCAGGATAGTCTGTTTACTTCCGCGGAAGTGGCGCGCAACGTCGCTAAGCCGCTGGTTAAATATATCGATAATGCGCTGGTGGGCGATGGCGCCGCTAAGGCGAAAGTGACGCTGCTGGTCGGGCATGATTCCAACATCGCTTCGCTGCTGACGGCGCTGGACTTTAAACCCTACCAGTTACCCGGCCAGTATGAGCGCACCCCCATCGGCGGCAAGCTGCTGTTCCAGCGCTGGCACGATAGCGGCAGCAATCGCGATTTAATGAAGATTGAGTATGTCTATCAAAGCACTGAACAGCTGCGCAACGCGGATGCTTTGAGCCTGCAATCTCCACCGCAGCGGGTCACGCTGGCGCTTAACGGTTGTCCGGTTGATGACCAGGGATTCTGCCCGTTGGAGACGTTCAAAAAGGTCATGAACGAGGCGGCAAAATAAAACAAAAAACCCGGAGCAGTCCGGGTGATGAATGAGCGCGGGCGCAATGCCCGCGCAATTGCGCTATCAGACGTTTTTACGTTCGATGGTCTGTTCGCCCCAGAAGAGGCTGTCTTTATCGGTTTTGGCGAAAGCTCGCGACAGCACCTCATCGCTGCCTTCTTCCCAAATTTTCTCCGCCAGCTTTTCATCGTAATTCGCGAGTTCGAAAATGGCTTCGGCGATTTCCAAAGAGGTATTACGTAAGCTTGCCCATTCGCCCACGTGGTGGGCCTTCGCTTCTTGATTCGGCATGCAACTCCTCCTGTTGAAGGTTAGCCGTGTAATTTCACAGCTACATTGGCGACGTGCTCACCCTGGTAGCGAGCGATAGCCAGCTCTTCCTGGCTTGGCTGACGGGAGCCGTCGCCGCCTGCGATGGTGGTTGCGCCATATGGCGTGCCGCCGCGTACCTGGGAGACATCAAACAGCTCCTGCGCGCCGTAGCCAATCGGCACAATGATCATCCCATGATGGGCAAGGGTAGTCCAGGTTGAGGTAATTGTCTGCTCCTGGCCGCCGCCGGTACCGGTTGAACTAAAGACGCTGGCGACTTTGCCATACAGCGCGCCGGAAGCCCACAGGCCGCCGGTCTGATCCAGGAAGGTGCGCATCTGTCCCGACATATTGCCGAAACGGGTAGGGGTACCAAAGATGATGGCATCATACTCCGCCAGTTCCTGCGGTGTGGCGACGGGCGCATTTTGTGTTTTCCCGCCTGCTTTGGCAAACGCTTCAGCCTGCATAGTTTCCGGCACGCGCTTCACAACCACCTCAACGCCGTCAACTTTATTTGCCCCTTCGGCAACGGCATGAGCCATGGTTTCGATGTGTCCATACATGGAATAATAAAGCACCAGAATTTTAGCCATTTGCATCACTCCTCGGTTGCGTAATTGTCCAGCCAAACGACTGGCTACCTATAAAGATAAGACCTGTGGCGCAGAGTGCAAATCCAACAAACATTTGTTTGATTTATAACAAAATGGCAAAGATTAATTTGCAACATGCCTCGTAGCAAATAGATACATTTTGCGCAGGGCTGATTTCAGCTGTAAGAAGAGATGCTTAGCGGTTGCGATCGCCGCTGGCGTCTGGTTTTGACGATTAAATGTTGCGGAATGTGACTATTTGCTTGGGGAATGAGTTTCATTTACTACGCTTATAAGCACGCGATGCATAATGGCCATGCCATATGCCGCGGGGGCTTAGGCCCTGAACTCACCTAATGCAATATGATGTCAAACCCAATGGAGGTCAGTAATGGCAAACCATCGTGGCGGTTCCGGCAATTTTGCCGAAGATCGTGCCAGAGCATCAGAAGCAGGTCGTAAAGGTGGCCAGCACAGCGGGGGGAACTTTAAAAACGATCCTCAACGCGCCTCGGAAGCTGGCAAAAAAGGGGGTAAAAATAGTCACGGCAATCGCAATAGCTAGCCGGGACTGTCTTTTATGATGCGGTGTTAATCTCCCCCGACCCTGCCGCATCACCCTCGCCGCCGACGTATGTCGGCGGTTTTTTTGTCTATGGGTGTTGCTTTCGGCCTGAAGCGCCTGCGAAACTGGTTAGCTATTTATTGCTATTGGTCGCCTCATGTCTTCGCTCAAACTCTCGATAACGCCGCAGGAACTGATCCTGATTGTGATCACCATGTTCTGGGGCGGTACCTTTCTTGCCGTACAGTACGCCGTGAACTTTAGCGGGCCGTTTTTCTTCGTCGGCCTGCGCTTTGCCACCGCCGCGCTGGCGGTGGCGCTACTGTCGCTGCGTACGTTACGCGGCCTGACCTGGCTTGAGGTTAAGGCCGGTGTGGCGATCGGCGTGGCGATTGCGCTCGGCTACAGCCTGCAAACCTGGGGCTTACAGTCCATCTCCAGCAGTAAATCGGCGTTTATTACCGCCATGTATGTACCGCTGGTGCCGCTGTTGCAGTGGCTGTGTCTTGGGCGCATGCCTGGCGTCATGTCCTGCGTGGGCATCGTGTTGGCGTTTATCGGGCTGATCCTGCTGGCGGGGCCGGAAAACAATCTGCTGGCTTTGGGGATTGGCGAAATGATTACCCTGGCAAGCGCGGTGGCTATCGCTGCCGAAATCATTTTAATCAGCGCGTGGGCGCGTCAGGTCGATGTGCGCCGGGTGACGGTGGTACAGCTGGCGACCGCCTCGCTGGTGGCTTTTGCCGCGATGGGGCCGGCAGGGGAGTCTATCCCGCCGATGCGCCCGGAACTGCTGGCCGTCGCGCTGGGACTGGGGATTTTCAGCGCCATTATTCAGGTCACCATGAACTGGGCGCAGCGTAGCGTATCGCCGACGCGGGCGACGCTGATTTACACCGGCGAGCCGGTTTGGGCTGGCGTGTTTGGTCGTATCGCCGGCGAGCGTCTGCCGCTGCTGGCGCTGGTGGGCTGTCTGTTTATTCTCGCCGGGGTGCTGGTCAGCGAGCTGAAGTGGAAGAAAAAATCACGGCCGCAGATTGCGGCAGAGGAAGCGCCAGAACTTGCTGAGCGGCGCGAGCCCTAATTATGGCCCCGGCGCGCGTCGCCGGGGCGAACCCTCGTTATATCGTGGTGGCTTTTGCCACCTTTTCCTGATGCTGACGGCGGTTAAGCAACGCATGCAGTAAAATAGCGCCGAAAGTCGCCGTCCCAATCCCGCCCAGGCGAAAACCCCCCAGCGATAAAGTAAAATCGCCTGCGCCCAGAACTAGCGTCACCGCCACCATGATTAAATTCGCATTCAGGCTGAGATCGACCCGATTCTGCACCCATATCCGCGCCCCGGTGACCGCAATCAAACCAAAGACCACGATTGACGCGCCGCCAATGACCGGGCCTGGAATCGTATGAATCAGGGCGCCGAACTTGGGCGAAAAGCCGAGCAGGATGGCGATCAGCGCCGCGGCGACAAACACCAGCGTTGAATAGACTTTGGTCACCGCCATAACGCCGATGTTCTCCGCATAGGTGGTGACGCCGCTACCGCCGCAGGTGCCGGAAAGCAGGGTCGCCAGCCCGTCGCCGACAAACGCGCGCCCCATCCAGGGATCCAGATTGCGCCCGGTCATTCCCGATACGGCCTTTAAATGCCCCAGGTTTTCCGCCACCAGAATGATGGCCACCGGCGCAATCAGCAGCATCGCCTGGCTGTCAAAGGTGGGGGAAGTAAAGTGCGGGACCCCAAACCATGCTGCCTGGGCGACAGGGGCAAAATCCAGCGGTTTGCCAAGAGCGAATACGTTGGCCAGCAGCGCATAGAGCGCACAGGCGATAATAAGCCCCATCAGGATCAGTAGACGCTGCAGCAGTCCTCGGGTAAAGACCGCGACGGCGCCGATACAAAGCACCGTCAGCATCGCCATCCAGCTGTCGAAGGCGTTGGCGGAAACGCTGTGCACGGCAATCGGCGCCAGGTTTAGACCGATCGCCATCACCACCGCGCCGGTTACCGCGGGCGGCATCAGTCGCTCTATCCAGCCGGTACCGATTTTCATCACCACCAGACCGATCAGGGTATAGAGCAGCCCGCAGGCGATAATGCCGCCGAGGGCGATGCTGAGATGAGGATTCAACCCCTGGCCCGTAAAGCCGGTCACGGTGATGACCACGCCGACGAAGGCGGCGCTGGAGCCAAGATAGCTCGGTACCCGGCCGCCGGTGACGACAAAGAACAGCAGAGTGCCCACCCCCGACAGCAGGATAGCCAGGTTGGGGTCAATCCCCATCAATAAAGGCATCAATACGGTCGCGCCAAACATCGCCACGGCGTGCTGCACGCCCATGATCAGCGTTTGCCCGGCGGATAAACGTTCATCCGGGGCGACAACGCCGGCATCTGCGGCGGGGGTGGTTAACTGCCAGCGAGGAAAATCGAAGAGTGCCATGATGATATCCCGGGTGAGAGGTTAACAAACGGGCCGCATAAGCGTGTGATAGCCGCGGTCAAACCACATCAGGCCGCGCGGTTCCGGCTGGCGGGCGATAGCCACGACCTGGCAAAACAGAATGTCATGGGTGCCGACCTGTAGCCGCTGGTCGATTCGGCAGTCGAAACTGACCAGCGCCTCTTTCAGCCGCGGGCAGCCGGTCGCGCCGGTTTGCCAGTCGGCGGCGGCAAAGCGCTCATCCATTGCCGTTTTACCGCCAAAGAGCGTCGACAGGGCCTCCTGTCCGGCCGCGAGGGTATTGACGCAAAGGGCCTGATGTTCGCTGAATACCGGCCAGACCGAAGCCGAACGGTTGAGGCACACCAGCAGCGTCGGCGGGGTATCGGTTACGCTGCATACCGCGCTGGCGGTAAAACCGGCGCGTCCGGCAGGCCCTTCGGTGGTAATAATGTTGACCGCCGCGCCGACATGGGCCATGGCGTCACGAAAACTGTGTTGATCCGCTACGTTCATTACCGTCTCCTTATGCCAGCAGGCAGGCTTCATCAAAACTCAGGCGCGGCAGCCGGTCGTACAATTTGCCGGGGTCGCCATAGCCGATATTCACCAGTAGATTGCTTTTCCAGCCGCTGTTGGCGAAAAACGCCGCATCGACTTTCTCGCGGTCGAACCCCGACATCGGGCCGGTGTCGAGACCCAGCGAGCGGCAGGCGAAAATCAGATACGCCGCCTGCAGCGAGCTGTTGCGAAAGGCGGTTTCCTCGGCCAACTGCGGACTGGAAGTAAACCAGCTCCGGGCGTCGCCGTGCGGAAACAGCGCGGGCAGGCGCTCGTAAAACGCGTTATCCCAGGCCACGATGGCGGTGACCGGCGCCTGCATGGTTTTTTCCACATTGCCGCTGGAGAGCGTTGGGCGGAGTTTCGCTTTGCCCTCGGCGCTGCGCACAAAAACGATTCGCGCCGGTGAACAGTTGGCCGAGGTCGGCCCCATTTTCATCAAGTCGTAAATCTCCTGCAGCTGCCGATCGTTAACCGTCTGCTCCCGCCAGCCATTGTAGGTCCGGGCATGGGTGAATAGGGTCTCGCAAGCCTTTTGGTTGATTGCTTCGCTCATATATTCTCCTCGGCGACCGGCAGCAGGGTCGTCAGGCCGTCGCGTAAAATAGGGTTAAAAGTGTCGCTGTCGGTAACGTTACAGGCATGGCCGCCCCAGGCCATTTCCACGAGTCGGCTACCGGGAATCGCCGCCTGCAGCATTCGCGAGCAGGAGGCGGGGACCAGCAGGTCGTCGGTGGCGCTGATGATGAGCGTCGGGCAGGTGATAGCCGCCGCGCGGCGCGAAAAATCCGCCTGTTTCAGGGCCTGCAGCCTTTTCAGTAGATTCTCCTTGCCCTGGAAATGGCTAATAGCCAACGCGTCTTCCGCTTCGAGACGCGGCAGGCGGGCCGCCATCCACTCCGCCGGATAGAGAAACAGCGGCTGAGCCTCGACCCACGCCTGGGCGCCGCCGGCATGCAGCAGGCGTTCGCGGACCTGAAAGCAGCGGCGGGTATGCGGGGAAAGCGTTAGCCAACCGTTTACCAGCACCAGCGCGCTGACCGCGCGCGGATAGTCGAGCGCCAACTGCATCCCAATCAGCGCTCCCAGGGCGTGGCCAACCAGCGCGAAGCGCATGATGCCCGCCGCCTGCACGGCGCTGAACAGCTCCTGCGCCATCGTCGCCATGCTGTAATTTTCCGGCAACGGGCCGCGGTTCTCCCCGGTACCGTTATGGTCATAGCACACCAGTTGATAATGCTGTTCCAGCGCCGCCCGCTGCGCCAGCCAGTACGCGCTACCCCCGCCAAGCCCGGCGCTCAGCACCACCACCGGGGAGCCGGGCCACGGCGGCGGGGCAATATTGAGCCTCATCATGTTGGAGTACCGATATGGGCGACGCTGGCAATTTCCACCAGCGCATCGGGTTTCACCAGCCCGCACTGAATACAGAAACGCGCCGGTTTATCACCGGGGAAAAACTCGGCGTAAACCTCGTTAATCGCGGCGTAATTTTGCCAGTCGGTGATAAAGATACTGTTGAAAGTCACATCCGCCATACTGCCCCCCGCCGTTTCGATAACGCTTTTGATAATCTCCAGCACGTGACGGGTTTGCGCCTTTGGGTCGCCGGGGTAGAGCACATTGTTTTGCTTATCGAACGGCAGAGTGCCGGAGACATATACCACTCCGTCGGCGAGCGTCCCTGGAACAAAGGGGGCAATCGGCGTAGTGGTGCCGGGGGGAATAATCACCTGTTTAGGCATAGCGTTTCTCCTCGGTAAAAGCGAGCGGGGCGGCGGGTTCTATGGCGCGACAGAAGCTGCCGACGTCGCTGACCCAGCCGAAAAAGGTTTCAATGTTGAATAACGCCGCCTGTTGCGCGAAGGCGGGACCTGCCTGATGGGTGGCATCCTCCAGCACCACGCCGAAGTATTCGAGGAAGAAACCATCGCGCAGCGTCGATTCGACGCAGACGTTGGTGGCGATGCCGGTGAATACCAGGTGGCGAATACCGCGGCTGCGTAGAATGCTGTCGAGCGGGGTATTGAAAAAGCCGCTGTAGCGGGGTTTCGGCAGGACGATATCGCCCTCCCGGGGACGTAATTCGTCAACCAGTTGATAATCCCAACCGCCTTTTGCCAGCAGCTTGCCCTGTAGTTCCGGGCGTTGGCGCATGGTCTTCAGCGCGTTAGATTTATGGTAATTCGGCGAGCCGGGGCCGCCGGCTTCCACATACTGTTCGTCCCAGCCATTCTGGAACCAGATAATTAACATGCCGGCGGCGCGGGCGGCGGCCACCGCGAGATTAATATTATCGATAACCGGCCGGGTGGCGGAGACGTCAAAACCGGCGAGATCCAGGTATCCGCCCTGGCTTGCATAGGCGTTTTGCATATCGACCACGATCAGCGCGCTGTGCTGCGGCGACAAGGTCAGCGATTCCGGGCGAGCGGGAAGGGTAATCATCAGGCCACCTCGCGGGTAATGGGAGCAATATGGTCACGGCAGCGCATCAGCGGCTGAATACGTTCGCCGAAGGCGTCAATGCCCTGCAGGAAATCATCGAAGGTCAGCAGTACGCCGTCGGTACCGGGGACCGCCGCCACCTCATCGAGCATACGGGCGACGTTGGCATAGGAGCCGACGAGGGTGCCCATGTTGATGTTGACCGCGGAGGTGGGGTCGGCCATCTGGCGGACGTTGGTATCGCTGCCGGAGCGGGTATCTTTCTGGCTCTGTTCGGTCAGCCATGCCAGCGCCTCTTCATCCGCGCCGGCCTTGTAGTGTTCCCATTTAGCGCGGGCCGCTTCGTCAGTTTCGTCGGCGATCACCATAAACAGCACGTAGGAGCCGACCTCGCGGCCGGTTTTTTCCGCCGCCTGCATCATACGTGCGGCGGTGGGCGCGAAGGCGGCGGGGGTATTAACCCCTTTGCCAAAGCAAAAGTTGTAGTCGGCGTGTTGGGCGGAAAACGCCATGCCGGCGTCGCTTTGCCCGGCGCAGATAACCTTCATCGGCTGCGATGGACGTGGGCTAACCCGGCAGTCGTTCATGGTGAAGTAATCACCTTTAAAATCGCTGCGCCCGGTGCCCCACAGATCGCGCAGAACCGTAACGTATTCAGTCAGGTAGTCATAGCGACTGGCGAAGTATTCATCGCCGGGCCAGATCCCCATCTGGTCATATTCCGGTTTTTGCCAGCCGGTCACCAGATTCACGCCAAAACGTCCGCCGGAGATAGAGTCGATTGTCGAGGCCATGCGGGCGACGATGGCCGGAGGGAGCGTCAACGTCGCGGCGGTGGCATAAATCTCTATCTTCGACGTCACCGCCGCCAGACCGGCCATCAGGGTGAACGATTCCAGGTTATGATCCCAGAACTCGGTCTTCCCTCCGAAGCCGCGTAGTTTGATCATGGAGAGCGCGAAGTCGAAATGGTAGTGCTCGGCCTTCTGAACTATCGCCTTATTCAGTTCGAAGGAGGGCATATACTGCGGTGCATGGGTGGAAATTAACCAGCCGTTATTACCAATGGGAACGAAAACACCGATTTTCATAACTACCTCTCTGTCGTCATGGAAGATGAAATTGCGCGGTGCGGCATCCTGCCTCTTCCCGAACCACCTCGCAGTGGAAATAAAGCAAAGGTAATGCCAGTTTTAAAAAAGTGTTTGTTATTAATGTGTTGTGAAATGGTTACTGGATTTAAGGATAAAAATGTGGACCGAATGGTCAAAATCAGTGCACGAAAAAACGGCAGTCATGCGCGATTGGAGTGCGCAGGGTCGTGTCGGCGAGGGGCTTTTGCTATGCTGAAGACGACTACTGAAGGAGAAGACGTATGGCACAGGGCGCCGTGAAAAAAACCGGCAAGCGTTCACAGGCGGTGAGCGCCAAAAAAGAGGCCATTCTGGCCGCTGCGCTGGAGACCTTCTCGCAGTTCGGCATTCACGGTACGCGGCTGGAGCAGGTCGCTGAACTGGCCGGCGTATCGAAAACCAATTTACTCTATTACTACCCATCAAAAGAGGCGCTGTACGTTGCTGTACTGCAGCGGATCCTCGCCATCTGGCTGGCGCCGCTGCGGGCATTTCGCGAAGATATCAGCCCGCTGGTGGCGATCCGCGAATATATTCGCCTCAAGCTTGAGGTATCGCGCGATCATCCTCAGGCTTCCAGGCTGTTCTGTCTGGAGATGCTGCAGGGGGCGCCGTTGCTGATGGGCGAACTGACCGGCGATCTGAAGGCGTTGATAGATGAAAAGTCGGCGATAATCTCGTCATGGATTGATAGCGGCAAGCTGGCGGCGGTCGATCCGCAGCACCTTATCTTTATGATCTGGGCGACAACACAGCATTACGCCGATTTCGCCACTCAGGTGGAGGCGGTAACCGGCGCAACGCTGCAGGATGAGTTGTTTTTCCAGCAAACCGTGGATAACGTGCAGCGGATGATTATCGAAGGGATCCGCGTACGTTAATTAGCTGGCGGCAGCGGGCAGTTTTGGTCGCCGTCTTCGCACTGAAGCAGCGAGGCGAGGAAGGCCTCGCGCTCGACGCTCTTATCGGTCATGCACTGGCTTATCAGCATCGGTTGCATACTGCCGCCTTCCGCGCCGGAAGCGAGAAACGCGCAGTCGGCATCACGCAGGGAAATCCACGCCTGCTGGGCTTTTTTCAGCAATTCCTGCTGTTGGCCGGAGGCGCGTTTCAGCGCCTGTTGCCAGGTCTCATTCAGCTTTTTATCGGCCGCCTGATATTGCGCGGCGGCGCACTGATTCATTTCGGTTTGCGTGTTGGCGTTGCTGCAGTCATCCGCCCACGCCGCGCCGCTGGCCAATAGGGCAGCGGCGGCAATTAAAGTGCGTTTCATCGTTCTACTCCCATAAAAAAAGCTCCCGTCCGGGAGCCTTAATTAAGCACAGCTGTCGTCGGCTGTCATTAGTTGAACGCGCCGTAGATTTCCCGGATGGCGGCCCGGCTACCCTTTGGCGGGGTTATGTAGCCCCGGTAAGCGTAGCGCCACCGGGGAGCCCGTTTTAGCCGATGGTCATCAGGCTGGCGTTACCGCCTGCCGCGGCGGTGTTGACGCTCAGCGAACGCTCGATATACAGGCGCTCCAGCAGCAGATTGGTTTCGCCGCGGGCAAAGCCCTGCACCGATACAATCGCCCCGTCGCGCGCCGCCACCTGCTCACACAGCTCGCGCAACTGATCGGAATCGCCGTGATAAATGACCGCGTCGAAAGCCTGGCTGGTCAACTGATCCGCTTTCGCAAAATGAATGCGCTCGCTGACCTCACGCGGCAGTTTCTTCGCCAGTTCGCGCTGCAGGGCGCTATCCGGCCACAGCACTTCACAGCCAACCGCCATTGCCGCAGCCAGTTGAATCAGCGCGTCCTGCTCGTTATCCGCCACGCACAATACGCGCTCGCGCGGCATCAGCGTCAGGGTATTGCGCTCGCCGGTTGGTCCTGGCAGCAGACGTTGGGTGCCGCTTTGCGCCAGATCGCTGTATTGCTGACACAGCGCCTGCAGTTCAGGACGGCCAGCCGCCCACTGCTGCAGCGCCTGCAGCGGTTTTTCCAGCAGCGTTTTCAACTGGGCGTCCAGCGGACGCTCCGCATCCTGGCGGGCGAAAGTGACGCCGACCGCGTCCTGTGGGCGACTGGAGAGCAGACGATACAGGTACAGCGGGCCGCCGGCTTTCGGACCGGTACCCGATAACCCTTCGCCGCCGAACGGCTGTACGCCGACCACCGCGCCAACCATATTGCGGTTGACGTACAGGTTGCCGACTTTCGCGCTGCCGGTGACCTGAGCGATGGTTTCGTCGATACGGGTATGCACGCCGAGGGTCAGACCGTAGCCGGAGGCGTTAATCTGCTCGACCAGCTTATCCAGTTCGTTACGGTTATAGCGCACTACGTGCAGAACCGGGCCGAAGACCTCTTTTTTCAGTTCGTCGAAGCTCTCGAGTTCGATAAGCGTCGGCGCCACGAACGTACCGTGATTCCATTCGCGGGCATCTTCGCTATTTTCACGTACCGCCTGGAAGACATTGCGGCCTTTCGCGCGCAGCGCCTGAATATGGCGCTCGATATTCTCTTTGGCTTCCGCGTCGATTACCGGGCCGATATCGGTGGTCAGACGACCCGGATTCCCCATCCGGCATTCGCTCATCGCGCCGCGCAGCATGGTTAACGTATGGTCGGCGACTTCTTCCTGCAGGCAAAGCACGCGCAGGGCGGAACAGCGCTGGCCGGCGCTGTCGAAAGCCGAGGCCAGTACGTCGATCACCACCTGCTCGGTGAGCGCCGACGAGTCGACGATCATCGCGTTCATGCCGCCGGTTTCCGCAATAAGCGGCGTCGGACGGCCCTGCGCATCAAGGCGGTTAGCGATGTTGCGCTGCAGCAGCGTCGCTACTTCGGTAGAACCGGTAAACATTACGCCGCGAACGCGTTCATCTGAGGTTAGCGCGGCGCCGACGGTTTCCCCTCGGCCCGGCAGCAGTTGAATCACCCCCGGCGGTACGCCGGCTTCCAGCAGAATCGCTACGCCTTGCGCGGCGATAAGCGGCGTCTGCTCGGCCGGTTTGGCCAGCACGCTGTTGCCTGCCGCCAGCGCCGCGGCAATCTGGCCGGTGAAGATCGCCAGCGGGAAGTTCCACGGGCTGATACAGACGACCGGGCCCAATGGACGGTGGGTTTCATTATCGAAATCGTCGCGCACCTGACCGGCATAATAGTGCAGGAAGTCGACCGCTTCGCGCACTTCAGCAATGGCGTTGCTGAAGGTTTTGCCAGCTTCGCGCACCAGGATCCCCATCAGGGTCGGCATCTGGCTTTCCATTAACACGGCGGCGCGCTCAAGAATGGCGGCGCGTTCCTGCGGCGGGGTGGCGAACCAAATTGGCGCGTTATTGATAGCGCTGGTCAGCGCCAGCTGCACTTCGGCATCGCTGGCTTCGCGGACGTAGCCGACGATATCTTTCGGTTCCGCCGGGTTGATGACCGGCTGCATTTCGCCTTCGGCCACCGGCTGCTCCAGCATCGGTAGCGCCTGCCACTTGTGCAGCGCGCTGTTAAGCAGCGAAGAGGAGAGGGAGGCCAGACGATGTTCGTTAGCCAGATCCAGACCGGCGGAGTTGCTGCGGCCGTGACCGTAGAGATCGCGCGGTAGTGGAATTTTCGGATGCGGCAAGCCGGCCTGGCCTTCCTGCTGCGCCAGTTTTTCGACCGCGCTGACCGGATCGGCCACCAGTTCGTCCAGCGGCAGGGTATTATCCGCGATACGGTTAACGAAGGAGGTATTGGCGCCGTTTTCCAACAGACGACGCACCAGATACGCCAGCAGCGTTTCATGGGTACCGACCGGCGCGTAGATACGGCACGGACGGTTTAGTTTGCCGTCGGCGACTTTGCCCACGACCTGCTCATACAGCGGTTCGCCCATGCCGTGCAGGCACTGGAACTCATACTGGCCAGGATAGTAGTTTTGCCCCGCCAACTGGTAGATAGCCGCCAGCGTATGGGCGTTATGGGTGGCAAACTGCGGATAAATCAGGTTCGGTACCGCCAGCAGCTTTTTGGCGCAGGCTAGATAAGAAACGTCGGTGTAGACCTTACGGGTATAAACCGGATAGCCTTCGAGGCCTTCCATCTGCGCGCGTTTGATTTCGCTATCCCAATAGGCGCCTTTCACCAGGCGGATCATCAGGCGACGGCGGCTGCGGGTCGCCATGTCGATCAGCGAATCAATCACAAACGGGCAGCGTTTCTGGTAGGCCTGAATAACAAAGCCGATTCCGTTCCAGCCGGCCAGCTCCGGTTCGAAGCACAGTTTTTCCAGCAGATCGAGGGAGATCTCCAGACGATCGGCCTCTTCGGCGTCGATGTTAATACCGATGTCGTACTGGCGCGCCAGCAGCGTCAGCGATTTCAGCCGCGGATAGAGCTCTTCCATGACCCGATCATACTGCGCGCGGCTGTAGCGCGGGTGCAGCGCGGAAAGTTTAATCGAGATCCCCGGCCCTTCATAAATGCCGCGGCCGTTAGAGGCTTTGCCGATGGCGTGGATCGCCTGCTGATAAGAGACCATATAGGCCTGCGCATCGGCGGCGGTCAGCGCGGCTTCGCCAAGCATATCGTAGGAGTAACGGAACCCTTTCTCTTCCAGCTTGCGGGCGTTAGCCAGCGCTTCGGCGATGGTTTCCCCGGTGACGAACTGCTCGCCCATCAGGCGCATCGCCATATCGACGCCTTTGCGGATCAGCGGTTCGCCGCTCTTGCCAATAATGCGGTTCAGCGAGCGGGAGAGGCTGGTCTCGTTATGCGTCGACACCAGTTTCCCGGTAAACAACAGTCCCCAGGTGGCAGCATTGACGAACAGCGATGGGCTGCGGCCGATATGCGATTGCCAGTTGCCGTTGCTGATTTTGTCGCGGATTAGCGCATCACGGGTGGCTTTATCCGGAATACGCAGCAGCGCTTCGGCCAGGCACATCAGCGCCACGCCTTCTTGTGAGGAGAGTGAGAATTCCTGCAGCAAGCTTTGCACCATCCCGGCGCGGCCGCTGGCGGTTTTCTGATTACGCAGTTTTTCCGCCAGTTGGTAAGCCAGCTTGTGCGCCTGTTCGCCTAACGGCTGCGGCAGACGGGCCTGTTCCAGCAACATCGGTACCGCATCGGTTTCCGGGCGACGCCAGGCCGCGGTGATCGCCGCGCGGCTGACCGACTGCGGCAGGATTTGTTCGGCGAATTCGAGGAACGGCTGATACGGCTCGTCCGCCGGAGCGCCTGCTTCATCACTTTCATTGGCGGCGCCGGAGAGGAGCGCCGGCAGTTCCGGCAGCGTCTCGTCGTTTTCCAGCTTTTCCAGATAGTTGAAAATGGCTTGCTTAATCAGCCAGTGCGGCGTGCGGTCAATACGGCTCGCGGCGGACTTAATGCGTTCGCGCGTGGCGTCGTCAAGTTTTACACCCATGGTGGTGGTGCCCATTGCGGGAACTCCTGTTAGCTATGTAATGCCCTTTTATCGGTTGCGTAGAAATATCACCTATGTTGCAACTTTGTGCAACCTTGTTAATTGTGACCTGGCTAGCAAGCTGAGAAATGAATGAATTGTTAATAGTGTTGATAAGAATTTCCAATAAATAGCCTCATTCAAATAACGTATTTATCTGCGTTGCTTAACAGTTTTTTCAGGTGCAACCCGTAAAAACGTGAGGGAGTGCAACCTATAGAAAATTGCTATTTTTCCTGAGACAACTTTCGTGTAAATGCTGTGTTAAATCGTTTGTGAAATACCGACGCATCCGTCAGGATACGCTCGCCCAATACAACCAATACGCCATTACCCCGTTCCGGTAGTGGCTAAAACGACAAAGTTGGACGTTGTCGAAATAAATTCTGGAGATTTGCATGGCTATTAGCACACCCATGTTGGTGACGTTTATTGTTTATATTTTTGGCATGGTACTGATAGGTTTTATTGCCTGGCGCTCAACCAAGAACTTTGACGATTATATTCTCGGCGGCCGCAGCCTTGGGCCATTTGTGACCGCGCTCTCTGCCGGTGCATCGGATATGAGCGGCTGGCTGCTGATGGGGCTACCGGGAGCGATTTTCCTCTCCGGTATTTCCGAAAGCTGGATCGCCATCGGCCTGACCCTGGGGGCGTGGATTAACTGGAAACTGGTGGCCGGGCGTCTGCGCGTGCATACCGAAGTCAACAACAATGCCCTGACGCTGCCGGACTATTTTACCGGTCGTTTCGAAGATAAAAGCCGCGTGCTGCGTATTATCTCCGCGCTGGTTATCCTGCTGTTCTTCACTATTTATTGTGCTTCCGGGATTGTTGCCGGCGCGCGTCTGTTTGAAAGCACCTTTGGTATGAGCTATGAAACCGCGCTGTGGGCCGGCGCCGCGGCGACAATCATTTATACCTTCGTGGGCGGTTTCCTGGCGGTAAGCTGGACCGATACCGTGCAGGCCAGCCTGATGATCTTCGCGCTGATTTTAACGCCGGTGATGGTGATTATCTCGGTCGGCGGTTTCGGCGATTCGCTGGAAGTGATTAAGCAAAAAAGCATCGAAAATATCGATATGCTCAAGGGACTGAACTTCGTGGCGATTATTTCGCTGATGGGTTGGGGTCTCGGTTATTTCGGTCAGCCGCATATTCTGGCGCGCTTTATGGCGGCGGATTCTCATCACAGCATTGTTCATGCGCGTCGTATTAGTATGACCTGGATGATCCTGTGCCTGGCGGGCGCGGTATCGGTTGGTTTCTTCGGTATCGCCTACTTTAATAACAACCCGAGCCTGGCGGGCGCGGTTAACCAGAACGCCGAACGGGTATTTATCGAGCTGGCGCAAATCCTGTTTAACCCGTGGATTGCCGGGATCCTGCTGTCGGCTATTCTGGCGGCGGTCATGTCGACCCTGAGCTGCCAGCTGCTGGTCTGCTCCAGCGCTATTACCGAAGATCTGTATAAAGCCTTCCTGCGTAAAAACGCCGGTCAGAAAGAGTTGGTCTGGATCGGCCGCTTTATGGTGCTGGTGGTGGCGCTGATTGCGATTGCGCTGGCCGCTAACCCGGAAAACCGCGTACTGGGTCTGGTCAGCTACGCATGGGCAGGCTTTGGCGCCGCCTTTGGCCCGGTAGTGCTGTTCTCGGTGATGTGGTCGCGTATGACCCGTAACGGCGCGCTGGCCGGGATGATTATTGGCGCGGTCACGGTTATCGTCTGGAAACAGTTCGGCTGGCTGGGACTGTATGAAATCATCCCTGGCTTCCTGTTCGGCAGTATCGGGATTGTGGTCTTCAGCCTGCTGGGCAAGGCGCCATCGGCGGCCATGCAGCAGCGTTTTGCTGAAGCGGACGCGCATTACCACTCTGCGCCGCCGGTACGCGCCACCGCTGAATAAAGTAGCGAGCGTCAGAAACCGCAACGGCTCCCATAAGGGAGCCGTTTTTTTTCGCTGCCTGTACGGCCCGGCGGAAAGCTACTGGTGGTAAGGCGGTTACTTCGCCGCGCCTTCGTTTACCCAGTTCATGAAGATCAGATACCCGATGGAGAGCAGGGTCGCGCCAATAAACATCCCGAGAATGCCATCGGTGGCCATGCCGCCCAACGCGCCGAGCAGAACGATCGGCATCGGCGCGTCTACGCCGCGGCCCAGCATCAGCGGTTTGAGGACGTTATCGACCATTCCCGCGACAATCAGCAGGACGGTAAACACGGCAT
This sequence comes from Klebsiella sp. CN_Kp104, assembly GCF_040064515.1. Lineage (NCBI taxonomy): Bacteria > Pseudomonadati > Pseudomonadota > Gammaproteobacteria > Enterobacterales > Enterobacteriaceae > Klebsiella > Klebsiella sp. CN_Kp104. Next base: position 401,569 of record NZ_JBEAII010000001.1, read on the forward strand.
TCACCGCGGTGCCGTGGTCGCCGGTCATCCACATAATGGCAATCGCCGGGGCGGTGGCTAGTATTACCGGAATCTGCGCGATGCCGAGCACCAGCGCCAGCACGAAGAAGATGCCGGCGGCCGGGATCCCCGCCAACGCAATGATAATTCCCGTCAGCAAGGCCTGAATCAGCGCCACGCCAATGACCCCCTGCGCCACGGCGCGAATAGTGCCGGTGCACAGGCGGCTCAGGGCAAGACCTTTGTTTTCATCAGTGATACGGATAGCGATACGTTTAGCGCTGCTGGCGCCCGCCGCGCCCCAGGTCATGATGGCGCCGGCAACAATAAAGGAGAGGACAAAGCCCAGCAGCCCGCCGCCCATACTCGCCAGCACGCCGAGCACCAGTTTTGCCGCCTCGCCAATTTGCGCGTGATAGCTGCTCAGTACCGCCGGCAGGTCCGCCGAGGCCTTCAGCCAGAACGCATACAGCTTACCGCCGACGAGGGGAATAGAGGCGACGTTAGCCGAAGGCGGCGGCAGCGTCAGATCGCTTCCGCTGACCTTATCAATCAGGCTACCGGCGCTTTCGCCAAGCGAGGTCACCATGAAAATGGTCGGTATGACGATGATCAGCAGGCCGAATAATACCAATATGGTTGATGCCAGCCCCTGTCGCCCGCCGATACGTCGCGCGATGTGTTGATGTAAAGGGTAGAGGGTGACGGCCAGGATCAGCGCCCATAGCATCATGTTCAGGAACGGCGAGAAGACGGTAAAGCAGAAGGAGGCCAGCGCCAGTATCAAGCCGAACTTAATAAACATATCGAGAAAGCGGGTGACAATTCTTTTCTCAATATTAGCTAACTCATTATTTTCTATCATGAATTATTCCAGTTGTTATTTTACGCGGCCGCCAGGCCAGTTAAAAACGCTCAACTATAGAGAAGTCTTTGAAATAAAAAACGCAGGAAATAATTTAAAAAAGAATTTCGCCCAGGCTGTGTTTATCAGTGTAGAACAAAAGAAAATCTGCCGTATCGCCAGAGAGTAATGTTCGCGCATCTCTTGCTAATTCACTGAAAATACGCTGATATCTGTGTACAAAAAACAATGAGGATAGCAAATGAAATTACCCCAGGGCGCTGCGGCGCTGATCGTTGCCGCACTATTGGCAGGATGCGTGGCGCCATCCGAGAAAAGCGCCGCGCACGTTGATAATAACGGCTGTCAGGCGGATAACAGGATGATGCAAACCACCCTCTATTTCGGCCTTAGCCGCCCGGCGGGAAAAGATATTACCGCTCAGGAATGGCAGCAGTTTGTCGACCGCGATGTGACGCCGCGTTTTCGCGATGGCCTGACGGTATTTGACGCCCGCGGCCAGTGGCTAGGCAACAATGGCGCAGTCGCCCGCGAATCCAGCAAGGCGCTAATGCTGATTCATAGCAACGATGCGAAAAGCGAGCAGGGGATTGAAGCGTTGCGTAATACGTATAAGACGCGCTTTGCCCAGGAGTCCGTTATGCGCGTTGATCAGCCGGTCTGCGTACACTTCTGAAACGCAGGGCGGGGAGCTCCCCCGCCCGATGAGTTACAGCACCAGTCCGGCAAAACTGGCGGACAGCAGGCTCACCAGCGTCGCGCCATAGACCAGACGCAGGCCGAAACGGGAAACGGTATTGCCTTGCTGCTCGTTAAGCCCTTTAATCGACCCGGCAATAATGCCAATGGAGGCGAAGTTGGCAAACGAGACGAGGAACACGGAAAGGATCCCTAGCCCGCGCGGCGTCATGCTGGCGGCAATTTTCTGCAGCTCGATCATCGCCACGAATTCATTGGCAACCAGCTTGGTAGCCATAATACTACCGGCATTTAGCGCGTCGCTTAATGGAATACCCACCAGCCACGCCAGCGGATAAAATACGTAACCGAGGATTTGCTGGAAGCTTAAGCCGAAAACGGTCGCAAATAACGCATTAACGGCGCTAATCAGGGCGATAAAGCCGATTAGCATCGCCAGAATAATCATCGCCACCTTAAAGCCTGCCAGGATATATTCGCCCAGCATTTCAAAGAAGCTCTGCGATTCATGCATCTTCTCTAGCTTTATTTCAGCTTCGCTGCCGGGGCGCGTAGGGTTAATAATCGACAGCACAATAAAGGTGCTGAACATATTAAGAATCAAGGCCGCCACCACGTATTTCGCATCAAGCATGGTCATATAGGCGCCGACGATCGACAGTGATACCGTTGACATGGCTGTTGCTGCCATCGTGAACAGGCGACGCGAAGAGAGGTCCCCGAGTACACCTTTGTAAGCAATAAAGTTTTCCGACTGGCCGAGGATCAGCGAGCTGACGGCATTGAATGATTCCAGCTTGCCCATGCCGTTCACCTTCGACAGTAGGGTGCCGATAAGACGAATAAAGATCGGCAGAATACGCCAGTGTTGCAGAATACCTATCAGCGCGGAAATAAAGACGATCGGACACAGTACGCCGAGGAAAATAAAGGCCAGCCCTTTTTCACCCATTCCGCCAAATACGAAGTTGGTCCCTTCAGCGGCGAACCCGAGTAACGAAGCAAAAAAGCCAGAGATATTTTTCACTACCCATAAACCGCTTTCGGCGTGAAGGAAAAAGAAAGCCAGGGCGATTTCAATAATAATTAACTGCAGAATGTAGCGAATGCGGATTTTTTGTCGGTCATAGCTGGCAAACCAGGCGAGGGCAAGAATAACTGCCAGCGCCAGCAGGAAGTGCAAAATTTGAGTCATGTTATTTATTTCGCAGATAAATCAGGACCGCCATTTAGCCACAGCGCTCCGGCCCGGTAAATATGTGGCATAAAAAATCATGCTATTTGCCATTTTAATGCTTAGCTGGTGAGGTATTTTCGCAAGTGACTATTTTGTAGCGATTAATTTACAACTAGTCATCATTCCCTGAACATTTCGCTTGTGTTTCTCATTGTTGTAATGATAATCACTATCAGAAATATTTACCTATCTTTGCATCCATTGACTGCGGTTCACATTTAAGGGTTTCGGCATGTTTGTTCCATTTCTCATCATGTTACGCGAAGGGCTGGAAGCCGCGCTGATTGTCAGCCTGATTGCCAGCTATTTAAAACGAACCCAGCGCGGCAACTGGATCGGCGTCATGTGGATTGGCGTATTCCTCGCGGCGGCGCTCTGTCTCGGGTTAGGGGTTTTTATCAACGAGACCACCGGAGAATTTCCGCAGCGCGAGCAGGAGCTATTTGAAGGCATCGTGGCGGTGATAGCGGTATTTATCCTCACCTGGATGGTGTTCTGGATGCGTAAAGTGTCGCGCAACGTCAAACAACAGCTGGAGCAGGCGGTGGATAACGCGCTGCAGCGCGGGAATAACCACGGCTGGGCGCTGGTGATGATGGTGTTTTTTGCGGTTGCCCGCGAAGGCCTGGAGTCGGTTTTTTTCCTGCTGGCGGCATTCCAGCAGGATGTGGGCATCTGGCCGCCGCTGGGGGCGATGCTCGGCCTGGCGACGGCGGTGGTATTAGGCTTCCTGCTTTACTGGGGCGGTGTCCGCCTTAATCTCGGCGTGTTCTTCAAATGGACCAGTCTGTTTATCCTGCTGGTGGCGGCCGGTCTGGCAGCCGGGGCGATTCGCGCCTTCCATGAGGCGGGACTGTGGAATTATTTCCAGAATGTCGCCTTTGATCTTAGCAACGTGGTATCGACGCATACGCTGTTCGGCACGCTGCTGGAAGGCATCTTTGGTTATCAGGAGACGCCCACCGTCAGCGAAGTGGCGGTTTATCTTCTCTATTTGATCCCGGCGCTGGTGTGTTTTGCCTTGCCGCCGGGCAGCAAAACGACAGCATCGCGGGCCGCGTAATTCAGGCGCCGCTGATTAATATAGTTACAACATACTTTTCGAAAGGGATGGCCATGATAATTCAATTTCGCCGTACTGCGCTGCAGTTAACCGTCGCCGCGCTGTTCAGTTCCGCATGCTACGCTCAGGCTGCGGATATTCCGCAAGTAAAAGTTACCGTCAACGACAAGCAGTGCGAACCGATGAATGTGACGGTGAAGGCGGGTAAAACCCAGTTCATCATTCAGAACCACAGCCAGAAAGCGCTGGAGTGGGAGATCCTGAAAGGCGTAATGGTGGTCGAGGAGCGTGAAAATATCGCGCCGGGATTCACGCAAAAATTGACGGCTAACCTACAGCCGGGCGAATACGATATGACCTGTGGCCTGCTGACTAATCCGAAAGGAAAGCTGATTGTCACCGGTGAAACCAGCAAAGATGCGGCGAAAGCCGATGCGGTGCTAAGTCTTGGCGAGGCGATTACTGCGTATAAAGCCTACGTCACCGCGGAAACCGCGCAGTTGGTTAGCGGTACTAAAGCCTTTACCGATGCGGTAAAAGCTGGCGATATCGAGAAAGCGAAAGCGCTGTACGCCCCGACCCGTCAGCACTACGAGCGCATCGAACCGATTGCCGAACTGTTCTCTGACCTCGACGGCAGCATTGACGCCCGTGAAGACGATTTCGAGAAAAAAGCCGAAGACCCGAAATTTACCGGCTTCCACCGTCTGGAAAAAGCGCTGTTTGGCGATAACAGCGTTAAAGGGATGGAAAACTATGCTGAACAGTTGAACAGCGATGTGCTGGAACTGCAAAAACGCATTAGCGAGCTGGCTTTCCCGCCGTCGAAAGTGGTGGGCGGCGCGGCAGGGCTGATTGAAGAAGTGGCGGCCAGCAAAATTAGCGGTGAAGAAGATCGCTACAGCCATACCGACCTGTGGGATTTCCAGGCCAATATCGACGGCGCACAGAAAATCGTCGACCTGCTGCGCCCGCAGCTGCAAAAGGATAATAGCGCGCTGCTGGCCAAAGTTGACGCCAACTTCAAAAAAGTGGATGCCATCCTCGCTAAATACCGCACGAAAGACGGTTTCGAGACCTATGACAAGCTTACCACCGCTGACCGTAATGCGCTGAAAGGGCCGATCACGACGCTGGCAGAAGATCTGGCTCAACTGCGCGGAATTTTGGGCCTGGATTAATTCGATGACACAACAAAAACCTCGTGACGTGAATGAACCGTCACGTCGCCGCTTACTGAAGGGGATCGGCGCGCTTGGCGGCGCGCTGGCCATCAGCGGCGGTTGCCCGATGGCGCAGGCGGCGAAAGCGGAAAGCTCCCCCGGTACGCTCGCCCCCGATGCGCGTCAGGAAAAACAGCCTTTTTATGGCCCGCATCAGGCGGGCATCCTGACGCCGCAGCAGGCCTCGATGATGCTGGTGGCGTTTGATGTGCTGGCGGCGGATAAAGCTGACCTCGAACGCCTGTTCCGCTTGCTGACTCAGCGGATCGCCTTTTTAACCGCAGGCGGTCCGGCACCGGATACCCCGAATCCCCGATTGCCGCCGATGGATTCCGGGATTTTAGGGCCGTGGATTGCGCCGGATAACCTGACTATCACCGTCTCAGTCGGCCATTCGCTGTTCGATGAGCGCTTTGGATTAGCGGACAAAGCGCCTAAAAAACTGCAGGCAATGACGCGTTTCCCGAATGATTCGCTGGATGCTGCACTGTGCCATGGCGATCTGCTACTGCAGATTTGCGCCAATACCCAGGATACGGTGATTCACGCACTACGGGACATTATCAAGCACACGCCCGATCTGCTGAGCGTGCGCTGGAAGCGGGAAGGGTTTATTTCTGATAGCGCGGCCCGTAGCAAAGGCAAAGAGACGCCAATTAACCTGCTGGGCTTTAAAGACGGTACCGCTAACCCGTCGAGCCAGGATAAAGCGCTAATGGATAACGTGGTGTGGGTTACTGCCGACCAGGGCGAACCGGCCTGGGCGATCGGCGGCAGTTACCAGGCAGCACGTATCATTCAGTTCCACGTTGAGTTCTGGGATCGTACGCCGCTGAAAGAGCAGCAGACGATTTTTGGTCGCGATAAACATTCTGGCGCGCCGTTGGGGATGAAACATGAACATGATGTTCCGGATTATAGTCGCGATCCGAATGGTGAAGTGATCGCTCTTGATAGCCATATTCGTCTTGCGAACCCGCGTACGCCGGAGACGCAATCCAGCCTGATGATGCGCCGCGGTTACAGCTATTCGTTGGGGGTCACCAACTCCGGACAACTGGATATGGGGTTATTGTTCGTTTGCTATCAGCACGATCTGGAAAAGGGATTCCTGACGGTGCAGAAACGGCTGAACGGCGAGGCCCTGGAGGAGTACGTTAAACCGATTGGCGGCGGATACTTCTTTGTTCTGCCAGGCGTGATGAATGACCAGCATTATCTTGGACAATCGCTGTTGCAAGCCTGATACGCGTCCTGCCGGTGAAGGCAGGGCGTTTTCTGCTGTTTTTCTCGGATTCAATATATTTCCTGCCATGTGTTATATTTCTGTAATACAAATGACGGATAGTTTTCTACAATGAGTTTAGAAACCATTGTTGCGTCAATGTAAAAAATAAGTTGCATTAAGAATATTTTTTGATGTACTTATTACATACGCGGTAGTTCCCGGCAGTGATGTCGCTCACTATGGAGATCGCGAATGGTAAGGTCCTGCAGCGGACAACGTAAAACCTCATACCGTACTTTCCAGCACGGGGGCCCAGCTTCCGGCAGCGATTCTCACTCTGTAACCTCATTTTCCTCCACTACTAATCAGGCTAACTCTGGCAGGGTACGCGGTGCGCGTAGCCGCGGCTCGTTGTCCATTCAACCGGCAAGCAATGGCTTACAAGGAAGCCAAACCTCAATCGTTCGTGCGCATAATCGCGTTGCTCTTGACGCGCGTGATGTAAACCAACAACGCAAGGTGCTATCCATGGGAAGACAAAAAGCAGTGATCAAAGCTCGTCGTGAGGCAAAACGTGTGCTGAGACGGGATTCGCGTAGCCATAAACAACGTGAAGAAGAATCGGTCACATCGCTTGTGCAAATGAGTGGCGTAGAAGCAATCGGCATGGCGCGGGATAGCCGCGATCTTTCGCCGATTGAAGCGCGTAATGAAGCTCAGGCGCATTATTTGAATGCCATCGACAATAAACAGCTGATTTTCGCCACCGGCGAAGCCGGGTGCGGGAAGACCTGGATCAGCGCGGCTAAAGCAGCTGAAGCCCTGATCCATAAGGATGTGGACAGAATTATTGTTACCCGTCCCGTTCTGCAGGCCGACGAAGATCTCGGCTTCTTACCGGGAGATATCGCCGAAAAATTCGCTCCTTATTTCCGACCGGTATATGACGTACTGGTGAAGCGGTTGGGCGCTTCCTTTATGCAATACTGCCTGCGTCCGGAAATCGGCAAGGTAGAAATCGCGCCGTTCGCCTATATGCGCGGACGCACCTTTGAAAATGCGGTGGTGATTCTGGACGAGGCCCAGAACGTGACCGCGGCGCAAATGAAGATGTTTTTGACCCGCCTCGGGGAGAACGTCACGGTGATCGTCAACGGCGATATTACCCAGTGTGATTTGCCCTCTGGCGTAAAATCAGGCCTGAGTGACGCGCTGTCGCGTTTTGAAGAAGACGACATGATTGGCATCGTGCGCTTTACCACCGATGACTGCGTGCGTTCAACGCTTTGCCAGCGAACGTTGAAAGCCTATTACTAAACGCTTGTGAGTGTGCAAAGCCCGGGATATCCCGGGCTTTGTTGTTTTCGCAGCATTTCCCCGGCGGCGCTGCGCCTGGACGGGCTACTGGTGGCGGGGCCTGCGGTTTTCCCGGCGGCGCTGCGCTTGGCCGGGCTACTCGTTGGTGGTGCAGCCTGTGGGATGGGTAGCCCGGGCGAGGCATTTATGCCGACCCCGGGAAGGTTTACCGGGGTCAGATGCGAAAAAAGCCCGTACTTTCGTACGAGCTCTTATCTCGAATATGGCGGTGAGGGGGGGATTGACTCGCTTCGCTCGCCCCAGCGGGGCAGCCCGCTTACTGCGTTCGCGGTCTGTCCAACTGGCTGCGCCAGTTGTCGAACCCCGGTCGGGGGTTCTCATCCCCCCCAACGGAGAATATAAAAGAAAAGAGCCCGTACTTTCGTACGAGCTCTCATCTCGAATATGGCGGTGAGGGGGGGATTGACTCGCTTCGCTCGCCCCTGGGGGGCAGCCCGCTTACTGCGTTCGCGGTCTGTCCAACTGGCTGCGCCAGTTGTCGAACCCCGGTCGGGGGTTCTCATCCCCCCCAACGGAGAATATAAAAGAAAAAAGCCCGTACTTTCGTACGAGCTCTCATCTCGAATATGGCGGTGAGGGGGGGATTCGAACCCCCGATACGTTGCCGTATACACACTTTCCAGGCGTGCTCCTTCAGCCACTCGGACACCTCACCATATTGTCTTGCTGCTCACCTTGGGTGGGCAACGGGGCGCTACTATAGGGAGTTGCGCTAAAACGGTCAAGCATATTTTTTTCTTTCTTTACCGTTCGGTTAAGCAATGAACACTGCCCCGTCGATTCATCGACGGGGCAGTTATTTTAACGCTGGGAATCCAGCTTTTCGTTGTTCTTCACGACGTCCTGCGCCTTGCTGTAGCTTTCAATCAGCAACTGATACGCCGGGAAGACTTTGGTATACACCTCAGCCCACTCGGCGGCATCCGGACGGTTCCAGGTGCGCTGCAGTTCAGAGGCTACCGCGGCGGTATCCATTGGTACTACGCCGGCCTGGACTACGCGGGCCAGGGTGATCTCCTGCGCCATTTTGCTGTAGGTACCGGAGGCATCGATAACGGCAAACACTTTATAACCGTCGGCGACGGCGGCAATTGCCGGGAAAGCCATGCACACACTGGTAATGGTACCGGCGATGATTAAGGTTTTACGTCCGGTCGCTTTCACCGCTGCGACAAACTCCGGGTTGTCCCAGGCGTTGATCTCGCCTTTACGCGCAATATACTTCGCATGCGGCGCATTCTCATGAATTTCCGGAATCAACGGGCCGTTCGGACCTTGCGGCACGGAAGCGGTGGTGATCACCGGGATCCCGGCAAGCGATGCCATTTTCGCCAGCGCGGCGGCGCGAGCGCGCAGTTCTGGCATCGGCATATCGCCAACGGTCTGGAACAGGCCGCTTTGGTGGTCAATCAACAGCATCGCGGTATCGTTAACATCAATCACCGGACGAGAACCGTTAAAGTTAGCTGGAGTAGACATATTCTTCACCTCAATTTCGTTAGATTTGGCCAAAACGGCCGCTGTTAAAATCGCGAATTGCTTCGGCAATTTGCGTTTTGGTATTCATCACAAACGGGCCGTAGCCCACGATCGGCTCCTGTAGCGGTTCGCCGGCCATCAGCAGAACCTTCGCGTTGGAGCTCGCTTCCAGATGGAAGGCTTCACCTTTTTGGCTCAGCACTACCAGCTGTCCTTCCCGTGCGTTTTCCGTACCGTTGACGATGACTTCGCCTTCGAGCACGACCAACGCGGTGCTCCAGCCTTCCGGCTGACGCAATGTCACATCGTGACTTTGTTTGAGCTGCATATCCCACACGTTTAACGGTGAGAATGTGTGCGCTGGGCCGACGACATCGCCGTAACGCCCGGCAATCACTCTGACGGTCCCGGCGTTGTCTTCCAGCGTTGCTTGCGGAATGACGTCTGCGGTAATGCTCTGATAGCCCGGGGTCGTCATTTTGTCTTTCGCCGGCAGGTTGACCCACAGCTGCATCATTTTCAGTTCACCGCCGGAGCGGGTGAACGCTTCGGAGTGGAACTCTTCATGCAGGATCCCGGCGCCAGCCGTCATCCACTGCACGTCGCCAGGGCCGATAACGCCGCCTCTACCGGTTGAGTCGCGATGCTCGACTTCACCGGAGTAGACAATGGTGACGGTTTCGAATCCGCGATGCGGATGCTCGCCGACGCCGCGTTTACCGCTTCCCGCCGGAAACGTGTGCGGGCCGGCGTAGTCAAGCAGTAAGAACGGGCTCAGTTGTTCGCCGTGGGTCTGGTAAGAAAACATTGAGCGAACCGGGAAACCGTCGCCCACCCAGTGCTGCGAAGGGGCGGTGTAAACGCCAGTAATCTGTTTCATGGTTATCTCCTGCGTGTCTGTATCTGATGTGAATAAGCTTATATCTGGGGCTAATATTCCGGTAGATAGCGAAAATGACCTATACTGTTCTAAAAATGGAACGATGGAGAAAAGGATGCAGGATCTCAACGACCTGGCCTGGTTTGTTCAGGTGGTCGACCATGGCGGTTTTGCCGCTGCCGGTCGGGCGCTCGACCAGCCCAAATCCAAACTCAGCCGCCGCATTGCGCAACTGGAAGAGCGCCTGGGCGTGCGTCTGATTCAACGAACCACCCGACAGTTCGCCGTCACGGAAGTCGGCCAAACTTTCTATCAACACTGCAAGGCGATGTTGATAGAAGCCGAAGCGGCGCATCAGGCGGTAGAAACGCTGCAGTCTGAACCGCGCGGCAGCGTCAAGCTCACCTGTCCGGTAACCCTGTTGCATGCCCATGTTGGCCCGATGCTGGCGCGCTTTATGGTGCGATATCCTGGGGTGACGCTACATCTGGAAGCCACCAATCGGCGGGTGGATGTGGTGGGCGAGGGGGTTGATGTGGCCATTCGCGTGCGACCAAGGCCATTTGAAGATAGCGACCTGGTCATGCGGGTGTTGGCCGATCGCGGCCATCGCCTGGTGGCGAGTCCGGCGCTGATAGCCAGTCTTGGGCGCCCGCAGGCGCCGGCGGAATTGAGCACCTGGCCGGGACTAAGTATTGGCGCCGGAAAACATCAGCATAAATGGCAACTTACCGGGCCAGAGGGGGCGCGGGCCGAGGTTTATTTCACGCCGCGGATGGTGACCAGCGATATGCTGGCGCTGCGCGAGGCGGCCATGGCGGGCGTTGGCGTGGTTCAACTTCCTTTATTAATGGTGCGCGATCAGTTGGCATCAGGGGAGTTGGAAATCGTGCTTGATGAGTGGCAGCCGCGGCGGGAAGTCATTCATGCGGTGTTTGCTTCGCGGCGTGGTTTATTACCTTCTGTCAGAGCGCTGGTAGATTATCTCAGCGAAGAGTATCAACGGATGGAAGAGGATTAGCCCAGGCTCTTTTTCCCGGCGGCGCTGCGCCTGGACGGGCTACTGGTGGCGGGGCCCGCGGTTTTCCCGGCGGCGCTGCGCCTGGACGGGCTACTCGTTGGTGGTGCGGCCTGTGGGATGGGTAGCCCGGGCGAGGCATTTATGCCGACCCCGGGAAGGTTTACCGTGGTCAGATGCGAAAAAAGCCCGTACTTTCGTACGAGCTCTTATCTCGAATATGGCGGTGAGGGGGGGATTG